>JBBQTV010000128.1:0-10964 GCA_038212935.1 Pyrinomonadales bacterium
AAGGTCACCGCAATTGACCGTTCAGAAGCGATGGCGGTGGTAGCCATACAAACGAATCAGACCTTGATCGATGCCGGCCGCTGCGAGATTATCACGACTGACCTTGCGAATTCGGGCCTGCCCGCAAACAGTTTCGATAAGATATTTGTTTTTAACATTAACGCCTTCTGGATGGATCCGGCTGATGACCTAGACTCGATCCGCCGATTGCTCGTCGACCGCGGGCAATTTTATCTTTTCCATCAGCCGCCGCCGGGCGCGGATGCAAAGGAATACGCAGTGGAATTCCGAAACAATCTGACGAAGTACGGGTTTATTGTAGAGAAGATTCTCTATGAGAAGTTTGAGTCGGCTGATGCGGTCTGCATAATTTCGACACCAATAAAGGACCACTCTCTCACCCGCCAATAAAGCTCATCGTCCGGTCGGGCTGAACGAAGTTAGGTTCATTGATGTGATGCCGAGTTTCTTTCTTTGCGACTGCCGCCTCGATAAATTCCGCTAGCTCGGTTCGCGAGGCTCCGCGGCGAAACTCGCCTGCCAGGTCGTATTCCACGGTTGAAAAAAGGCAAGTTCGGATCTGCCCGTCGGCGGTCAAACGAATTCGGGAACACGCGCCGCAAAACATCTCAGTCACAGGTGCGATGATGCCGATCCCACCGGGAGCGCCGTCGGCAAATCGATATGTCTGAGCTGTGGAGCTTCCCCGGCCGACGGCTGTTTGAACAAGCGGAAAAGATTTGTTTATCGCCTGCTTTATCTCGCTGCCGGCGACGACCAGATCGCGATGCCAATCGTGGCCGGCGTCCAGCGGCATATACTCGATGAACCGCATGCTGACCGAATGCTCGCGGGCGAACGCTGCAAAATCGACGATCTCATCGTCATTCCGTCCGCGAACGATCACCGCGTTGACCTTTATTGGTTCGAGGCCGAGAGTTTTCGCCGCTTTGATCGACGCCGCGACGCGATCATATCCATCGACGCCCGTGATCTCAATGAATCTTTCCCGATGAAGAGTGTCGAGGCTAAAGGTCACGCGGTCGAGGCCGGATACCATCAACGCTTCGGCGTGACGCTCGAAATCGTATCCGTTGGTGGTCAGGGCGATATCCCGAAGCTTCGGTTTTAGCCGTGAAAGCTTTTTGACAAGGATGGGAACATCGCGTCTGATCAATGGTTCGCCGCCGGTCAAGCGGATCTTCTCAATCCCGAGCGATACGAAGATCTCCGCCAAAACCTCGATCTCCTCAAAGCTCAAAAGAGTCTCTTTTTTCGCCCACGCCGGCTCGCCATGCGGAAGGCAGTAGAAGCAACGAAAGTTGCAGCGGTCGGTCAGCGAAATGCGCAGGTCGCGGATGTTCCGGCCATGTGCGTCGATCAGCGGCATAAATCGATGATACCGCAAGTGCGACTTTATTCACCGTCAGCCCGCAGCGCGAGGGCGGCGGCATTTCGCTTTAGTCCGGTCAGTTTCGTCCGCTTGACCGCGCTTTTACGAAAGCGTGCGACGTACTCTTCGTGATCCATTGCGGCGACCGCGTTGAGAGATATCTCTGTCTCGCCATTTCGCGGCTCAAATCGCGATTCGCCCGACGGTTCCTCAAAGCGATTCCACGGACAGACGTCCTGGCATATGTCACAGCCGTAGAGCCATCCGTCTTGGTTTTCGGCAATATAAGAAGGAAGTGTTTCGTCCCTCAACTCTATCGTCGCGTAGGAAATACACTTTCGCGAATCGACAACATACGGCTCGACGATCGCTCCTGTCGGGCAGGCATCCAAGCATTTTGTGCAGGTTCCGCAATGATCTGCTACCGGCTCGGCAACATCTGCGATCTCGAAATCCACGATGACCTCGCCCAAAAATATCCATGAGCCAAGTTCGGTCGTTATCACATTTGAATGCTTGCCAAGCCAACCCAGCCCCGCACGAACGGCCCAAGTTTTGTCCATTATGGGCGCTGTATCAACACAGATCTTCCCATCTGAGCCCGGAACTTCGGCGATGATCCAATCCAGAAGTTCGCGAAGCTTTTCGCGCATCACGTCATGATAATCATCGCCCCAGGCGTAACGCGAGATCTTGCCGGTCATCGGGTCTTCGGAATGCTCATGCGGCGTATGGTAATTCAGTGCGACCGCTATAACGGTCTGTGCCCCAGGAAAAAGCACCCTCGGGTCAGCGCGTTTTTCAGGTTCGCGTTCGAGCCACGCCATCTCGCCTTGATAGCCGCGGCCTAGCCATTCACCGAACCGATAGCCTTCCTCTGAAAGTGCTTCGGCCGGAGCGAAGCCGACCTTGTCGAACCCGATCGCGAGGGCCTTCTGCCTTATCTTTTCCGCTAGCTGCTCCACGCTTCCATTATCCTTGACCGCGGCTGCATAAACAAAAAGAAGGCCGGACCTCGCAAAAGGCCCGGCCGATCGAAGTTAAACGAATGAAGCTCTAGAAATTGAACTTCAAACCAAATTGGAACTGACGCGGGTCAAATGCGGATGTCGATTCGCTCAGGTATTTGCCGCCGCGGCGTTCGCCGACACGATTGACTACCTGATAGAACGGGTTCGCTGCCGCTTCGTTAAAGCGGTTGAACATATTGAACACCTCACCGATGAGGTCGACGCTCATGGTTTCGCTCAAGCGGATCTTGTAAGTAAGACGCGCGTCAGCCGAAAAGTAGTTTCGCGTGATCCCGCGATTTCGCCCCAGGTTTCCGTTTGCCGGAAATACACCTTGCAGACAGCCAGCGTCGACGCCGGTCTGGCAAAGCGTTCCGTCCGGAAGCTGGGTCGGGCGTTCATTCGTGCTTTGGAAATCGCCGTTGGCGTCGCCCACAGCGAGAATATTGAACGGCCGGCCGGAGCCGAACTCGACAATTGGTGCTAGTTGAAAGCCGCGTACGAATCGCTGAAATCCGTTTCCGCTACGCCAGCTGTCGGGTGCACTAAATATGCCGCTAAATACGAAACGGTGACGCTGGTCGAACAGTGAATCTGACTTCTCAGCCCGGAAGTTCGTGTTGTCCTGCGGCTTCAATAAGGTCTGAAGATCCGAAGAATAATCAATCGAATGCGACCACGTGTAAGTGGCAAAGAACTGCATGTTGTTCGACAGACGCTTCTTCAGCTCAACGTTAAGTGCGTTATAGGACGAATTAGCGTCCGAAAGCTGAGAGTTGACATCCGAATACGGATTGATCGGGCCCGGCGAACGGACAGTGCCTGCAAGCAGAGCATCGAAGGTAGCCTTGTTGATCGCACCGCCAGTTACTCCTGCAACAAAGAAGTAATTCGGGCCGAGCTTGCGGAAAAAGTTGGCAGCTATCGGACTCACGAACCTTTCACCGGTGGTGTTATTGACTGCGACAAGGCCCGGAACGATGACCGTGAAGAGCGGATTGCTTGCCGTCGGCATAGGGAAGAATGCTGCTGTCGAAAGATTCGGAGGGAAACAGCTCGGAGCATTCGGTGTTGCAGTGGTGCAGCCTGCGAACGCCGGATTGTTTACCGCAAATCGACGGAAATTCTCCCGCAGATTATCCGTGTTCACCGTATTCACATCCTGCGGATGAGCAAGATGACGTGCGTTTACTGTGATATAGCTTGCCGAAAGAACCGTGTCACGGCCGAGCATCTGCTCAACACCAAAGTTGCCCTGAATGGCATACGGAAATTCGAAGTCTTTGCTTACGTGAAGCGTAAACGGCAGGATCGGTCCAAAGCCGGTAAAGGTACTCGAGTTGAACCGCTGAAAGCCATATTGGTATTCTGCGGACCTTGCAACTCCGGGCGTCACAGCCGAACCGCAGAAAGCGGGCGAACCCTGAACGCCGCAAACCGTCCCGTGAAATACCTGAAAAGCGTTGAAGAGGCCCGTCGGTGACGGGCCGCCGATCGGCAGCAGCGTAGCTTGCTGTTGCTGTGAGCCATCGGCGATATCGGAGTTGAAGGCCACCGCGAGAAGCGGGTGGTCATAAAACATTCCGATCGCACCGCGGACGACAGTCTTGCCGTTGCCGAACACGTCCCAGGCGGCGCCCAGCCGAGGAGCTATGTTATTCGTATCACGCGGAAAGCCCTGGGTTACATTAAGTGCGTCTTGTGCCGTCTGCACATCCTGAGCCGACAAAGTGATCCCGGTAAGCGGATCGGTGAACGGCACCGGATCGTATTCTTCGGTGAGCTCAATGTCGTAGCGTACGCCGTAATTCAGCGTGAAGTTGCGCGTAAGTTTCCAAGTATCTTGAGCAAAGAAGGCGATCGGCCTGTTCCGCAGCGAACTGTTAGGATCGCCAAAGCCCTGAATGAAAACACTCGGAAATCCCAGCCCGTAGGTCTGATTCGGCGTAAACGCGGGACCGGTACAACCCGGGATAAGCGTACTGCAGGACTGCTGGCTAAAATTGAACAGGCCTGGAAAATTCAGGTCAAAACGGGCATCGACGTTGATCCAGTTGAAATCTGCGCCGAACTTAAATATATGGTCGCCCGTCGCCCAAGTAAGGTTGTCGCGGATCTGAAAGCGGGTCTCGACTCGGCTTACCGGCGAGAACGGGTTTGATCCGATGAATCCGGTTCCGGCGATCTGATGAGCTACGCTCGGAACTTGCGAATCGAAGGTTGCCTTGCGGCGGCCAAAATTAAAATACGCTTCATTGACCATGTTGCGTGGCAGAACGCTGGACAGTGATGCGCCAAGAGAAGAATCTTTCAGCGACTGAATGCCCGTACGCGAATAATCGTTCTGACCGAGGGTCTGATTCTGCGACTCATCCTGGATGCCATTGATGTCGCTAGGGTTATAACCGAACCGAATCGAGAACTGTTGGCCCGGCACGATCATGTGGTCGAGGCGGATCGACGAAAACGTTGATGCTTCCGAGATGGGGAATATGCGCCGCAATTGTCCCAGAGGACGGAATGCCACGAGTTCGCCATCAGCATTTCGGGTCAATGGAACCGGAGCTCCCGACAGCACGAATCTGGGCCCTACCTGTTGTCCCTGCGGAACCCCGATGCCGGGCAGGAAATTGACCAGCGAGCTGGAGCCATTGAGAGCAGTCTGTCCGCCGATCGACGCCAGATGAGCATAGGCGACGGCAACGGATGGATTGGTTCCGAGTGTAGCTTGAATGTAGGCCGCCTGTGCCGCCGTAAGATTCGTGAACGTTTGCGAAATGGGCAAGAACGGTGCGCCGATCGTAACACTTTCAGTCGCGTTGCCGATCACATCGCTCGTGAAGAATCCTGATTCCTGCCGCCTGCGTTGTTCGAAAGATCCGAAAAAGAATGTGCGTTCCTTAACGAGCGGCCCGCCTAACGTTGCCCCGTATTGGGCTCGGGTATATGGCGGTTTCTTATCAGGATCTCCGTCGATGACCGGAGCGAAAGCATTGCGGGCCTGTATTGATTTATGCCGGATGAAGCCAAATACATTACCTCTGAATTCGTTAGTTCCGCCCTTTGTGACAACGTTCACGATGCCGCCGGTCGCTCGGCCGAATTCCGGCATGTATGAGTTTGTCGTTACCTGATATTCCTGAACGGCTTCCTGCGAAACGGTGGTTCGCGCAGCATTTATCGAATTATCTGTGAAGTCGGCTCCATCGACCTGAACCAGGGTAGAACGTCCGCGTTGACCGCCAATGTTGAGGCCTGATGTCGGAGCAGGGCCGACCGGGCGTCCGTTGTCGCGGCCTACGGTGGAGATCGTCAGGGCGAATCCGGTCGCGCTTCGTTCATTTATCGGAAGATTCTCGATGCTTTCTTGGCCGATCGTTGTCGAAACGGTCGTTCGCGTCGTTTCGATCAACTCGACCGAATCACCCGTAACCGTCACAGTGACATCCTGTTCGCCGATCTCCATATTGATTCGAAGATCAGCGCTCTGGCCGACGGTGAGCGTTACCGGGGTAATTACGACTCGCTTGAAGGTCGGGGCCTCGGCGGCGACCTCATAGTCGCCCGGCGGAAGAGCAATGAACCGATACGTACCGTTGTCACCTGAAACCGTAGTTCGGGTGATATTAGTCGTTAGGCTCCGGGCAGTGACGGTCGCTCCGGGAACGACCGCTCCGTTAGGATCGACAACGCTGCCCGTCAAGTCGGCGGCGGTTGCCTGCGACTGGCCAAGTACGGCCGCCGAAGCGAGCAATAGAACCGATGCGAAAACGGCAAACTTTGAGATCAAAGCCCGAAATTCGAAAGAAGCTGCTTTCATTTACTTTTATTCTCCTTAGATCGCTGAACGCCTCTGCACCTTGTCGCGTTAAATTTTGGGAGTAAGTATTCGGATTATTGAGGGTGTCCGAACTTTCTTATTGCGCCTTTCTAAAATTATTAACGGCCGGTTACAGGGAACGAAAGAATTGCTTTGTTGTTTTTATCGTAATTTCGACTATAAGGCAAGTAAAAAGGTATCGAAATTGCCGTTTAGCTGAGCGTATCCTACTTTATGCCGCTTGGCCGCGTTGACCGTGCGATCAATTCGCGAATTTGGGAAGAACTCCGCATCGCTGTGACCGCAAACGATGCCACCAACGGCACGAACGCGCTTCGCCGGATCAGTGACGAAACCTGCAGCCGGCGGGCGAACGAGCGGCGGTGAGATGCGGAATATTCGGCAGCTAGTTGGTCGAGGTTGCATGGGCTCTTAACAACGTGATCGGCAAATATCTGAGCACTCTCAAGCGCCATTAGCATACCGCTGCCTGTAAAGGGATCGATGAATGCGGCAGAGTCACCGATCGAGAACACATTTACACCGTTCGACGGTTCGCAGAAGCCGTACCCATCTACGGAAACGGTCAGCCAGTCGTCGATCGAAGAGGCACCTGCTAGCGATCTGCGGGCTCGTTCATTTTTGAAAACTGCTTCGAAGAGAAGCTTTTCGGCCGAACCTTTCATCTCGCGGGCCTTTGCCGAAGTTACGATGAAGCAATGATTCGTGAGGCCGTCCTCGACCGGACTCAGCCCGCCGTAGCCGCCCGGAAATGAGTGCATCTCGCAGACGTTCGGCGCGATATCAACACCTTTTAGATGTGCCTTATATCCAACGTAAAGCGAAGGCCTGGCGGGAGCCCGATCGGCGGCTTTTTCCTCGCGGCGGATCAGTTTTGAAAGAACGCGAGATCGCCCAGTTGCGCCGATGAAAATGTCTGCCTCCATCGCGGCCATTTTGCCATCGGCCCGAACCTTCAGGGCTTGAACGATCCCGTTATTCGTCACCAGCCCGACAACCGACGAACCTTCGACTACCTTGACGCCTTCAGTCCGCGCCTTGTCGAGCAATATTTCATCCATTCGGGCACGGCTCAGACTAAGGGCCGGGCCGCCGAACCATTCGCTCGGTATCGTAACGCTTTTGCCATTCATCGCGTGAAAGACGGTCGCCGTTATCCTTCGCCCGCCTGCATCTTCCATGCGCTGTTTGACCCCAAGCTGTTCAAAATGGAGCATACACTCGGGCGAAATAAATTCACCGCAGAGCTTGTGGCGCGGAAAGCGTTCGCGCTCGATTAGCGTTACCGAAAAGTTCGCCGCCGCCAGCCGTATCGCTAGACTTGCACCGGCCGGCCCTGCACCTACTATCGCGAACTTCGGCCGGTAATTGCCTTTTTGTGCCTTGCTGTTCATTCGTTTTGCGTAAAGCTATTATAGACCGAGATAAAGAAAGAACCAGCAAGGCCTGTGCCTATGAACATAATCCCGCTTTCAATTCCTACGCCGTTCTATGTCGGTGACGTGAATGTCTATCTCATCAAACACGACCCGATAACGCTTATCGATGTCGGGCCGAAGACGCCCGAGGCAACGGCGGCACTTAAGTTTCGGTTGAGCGAACACGGTATTACATTCGGCGATATCAGGCGAATAGTTTTAACTCACGCTCACGAGGACCATTGCGGCCTTGCGAAACACGTCCGCGACGAAGCGAAAGATGCCGAGATATTAGTTCACGACTGGGAGACGGGCCACATGTTCGGCCGCTTGGCTCAGGAACAGAACCGCAAATTGCTGCTCCGGTCCGGAGTTCCCGAATCGATAATTGCCGAGATGCGGACGCTATATGACGAGATCAGCCTATTGACCGACGCTTTAGACGATGGCGAGTTTGCCAGTCTGGCGGACGAGATGGAGTTGGAATTTGAAACTGGCTCGCTGAAGGTCTTACATACGCCTGGCCATACGCCGGGCTCGTGCTCATTTATCCGTGAAGCAAACCGAACGCTCTATTGCGGCGACTGCGTTTTGAAGCGGATCACACCTAATCCAATGCTGTCTCCCGACCCGATCGATCCTGACCGACGCTTCGCTTCGCTTGCCGAATATCTCGTAAGCCTCGCCAAACTCCGGGCACTTTCGCCAACACTGGTTCATGGCGGCCACGGTGAACCGGTCACGGATTTTGAAGAGATCTTCAACCGTTATGTGCGAGCGATCGACGAACGGCAGACAAAGGTATTGGGGTTTGTCCCGACGTCCGGCACAACGGCATTCGATGTCGCCCGAAAGCTTTTCCCCAATGCCTTCGACCATCAGGTCCATCGTTTTCTGGCGTTGTCAGAGGCGGTCGCGCATCTCGACTATGCGGAATCGGGCGGCAAGGTGGCGGTCGAAATGCAAAACGGCATCGAACATTACCGGCCGAAATGAGCTGAATCTACGAGATAATCAAACCATCGCGAAGCTGAGGCCCATGTGTCTCACAGATGCCGGCGATGGTGTCGGTAACCGTTGTAACCTTGTCGAAACCCGGCAAACTCTGCACCCGCCGCGTTACGGTGGTATCGAATATGTTCAGCGCTTTGTCGTCGTGAAATAGCGTTGCGACGACATAGTTCGTGCGGTCTTTGGCGAGCGAGCCTTGTCCGACCGGATAGTAGAATCGATTGATGACTGAACGGGCAAGAGTCCGCGAAAGCGAGTTCTTTCGCAGTTCGAGCCGTGCCATGCTCCAGTAAAATTGCGTGTGTGCAGATTCCTCGCGGATGATCGCCTTGAGGATCATCGTCAGGACGGGGTGTCTGGCCAGCTCCATCATCCGGCGATATGCTTGTGCGGTCGTCATCTCGTGAACCGCTCCAAACGTCATGTGCGTTGCCGTAAATTTGTGGCCTATAAGATTCGTCAGCGTGGTCACTATATAGGTATTTAGGTGATATGACTTGGAAACGGCACGGTGGATGTTCTGCTGCCATTCATTCTCGGTCTTGATGCCGAGCTCGTTAATGAAACGGTTCATCACCTCGCCGTGCGTCACCTCTTCGATGCCCCAGCGTTCCATGAACTTGCTGATCACTCGGTCACGGCCGGTCGGCGTTCGTCGAAGCTCATTGTGATACATCTCCGTCAGCGTCTCGACGTCCCGCATATAGAAGAGAACCGGAATAAACCGCGGGTCTATGGGATAGTTGAGAACCGTGGACCACGGAATGCTATCGATGAATTCATCGGTCAGCACACGCGGTTGGCTTTCGTACCATTCGAGAACTTCTTCTTTGGATTCAAAGGTCATCGCAATAAGACAGGTCCTGGGAGATCGGAAACTTGCGAACGTTCAAAGCGAATCGTTCGATCAGTTTAACTTACGAATCTGATTCGATATAGTTATAAGTTAAGATTCACTTTTTCACACAGTCAAGTGTAAGGTTAGCAGTAATATGATGAGATTATACGCAATTTCACTACTCATTTTCGCCTTATCGTTAAACGGTTTCGCGCAGGACGATAAATTACTAGTGGAAGGCGAGAACCGCATCCGCAACATTCGTCAACTGACCAATGGCGGCGAAAATGCCGAAGCTTATTTTTCCTCCGACGGCAAGAAGATCATCTTCCAGTCTAAACGCGACGGCCGCCAATGTGATCAGATCTACACGATGAACATCGATGGATCAAACGTGAAGATGGTCTCTACCGGTAAGGGGCGAACTACATGCTCATATTTTCATCGTGGCGGTAAAAAGATCGTCTATTCTTCGACCCACGAGGCCAGCGACGACTGCCCTCCGGTACCTGACCGTTCACAGGGATATGTTTGGCCGGTATATCCGACGTTTGATATCTATACGGCAAATGCCGATGGCACAAAATTGAAGCGGCTAACAAATTCGCCGTCCTACGATGCCGAAGCGACGATATCGCCAGATGGCAAGACCATTCTGTTTACATCCACCCGCGACGGCGACCTTGATATCTATTCGATGGATATCAACGGCAAGAACGTAAAGCGTCTGACGAACACGCTCGGTTACGACGGCGGTGCATTCTTTTCGCCGGACGGCAAGCAGATCGTCTATCGTTCATTTTACCCGAAAACCGAAGCTGAGATCGCCCGATACAAAGAGCTGCTGTCGAAAAATATGATCGTACCCGCTGTTTTTGAGATCCGGGTAATGAACGCCGACGGCAGCAACCAACGGCAGGTAACAGATATAAAGGCCGCCAGCTTTGCACCTTTTTTTACACCGGACGGCAAAAGCATCATATTTTCAACCGATCATTTTGACGTAAAGACCGGAGGTCCGCGTCGTCAGCCGAATTTTGACCTTGCCGTGATCAACGTGGATGGTACGGGATTGGAACGCATTACCTACCATGGAACGTTTGATGGTTTCCCGATGTTTTCGCCGGACGGTAAGAAGCTTGTGTTTGCGTCGAACCGCAATGCATCCACGCCTGGTGATACAAATGTTTTCATCGCTGATTGGGTTCAGTAAGTTTGGAAACTCACCATTATGCAACGCCCGCGGACTCGACCGCGGGCGTTTTTTGCTTTGCGCCGATGCCAAATTGCAAAGCCACCTTCTGGTCGCATCATAGCCGTGTGCTCGTCCGACCCCGCACAAACGACAGAGACCTATGAAATTTTTATTGAAGGATTACGCAAAAATGCGCAAAACTGACGTCTAATGACGAACTCGGTGGTGTGTACCCTCAACACCGATCCTAGGTTCTCA
>JBBQTV010000129.1:0-10953 GCA_038212935.1 Pyrinomonadales bacterium
TTTTGGCCGAACGATCTCCGCGAGCCGAAGCATGTCGTCATCGATCTTTGCTTTCGCGATCGTTCCGCCCGAGGTCAGATTGCTGCGGGCGTCACCGCTTTTGCTGACACGCCGAAATGCCGCGTAATGCCCGTCGACAACCAGCGGTTCCCCATTGACCACGAAAAGCCGAGTGTCGCCGTCTTTCGCAGCTTCAAGGTATTCCTGCGCTATGACATATCCATCACGTGATATGGCCTCGATCATCTGATTGATGTTTGCCTTTTCTTCGGGTTTGACGAGAAAGACGCCAGAGCCTCCCGAACCCTGCAGCGGCTTCAGAATAGCCCGGCCGCCCTCGTCCTTTATAAACTTCTGTATCTCTTTCACGTCCCGCGAGATGACCGTTCGTGGCCGGACCTCGGGCGGAAAGTGTTGAAAATACATTTTGTTAAGGGCATTAGAAAGCGTTCGCGGATCATTCAACACGATGACACCGTGGCGAAGGGCTAGCTCGCCGAAATTAATACCCGCATTCTGTGCCCAGGACCGATCCGCGTCATCGGCCGGGTCGTTTCGTAGCATCAAGATGTCAAGATCTCCGACCCTAATTCGCTCTTTATGAGCCTTGTCGCCAAGCAGGTCTTTCAGATAAGCTTCGCCGTCCTTGTGCTTTTTGGCCTTCGACATCCGGGCATTTGCCAGGACCTCGTCGTTCGGATCGGCGGCAAAATCGCCAACGCCGATCGCCCACGCCTCATGGCCCATTTCGCGCGCCGAACGAGCGATCCTGGTCGTCGTATAACGCGGATGCTCTGTTGCGACGTCATTGACGACAAATCCGATCTTCATATGCAGGAGTCTCCTTAATTTTTGTCAAAATATTTAATCACTAAGCTACCATTTCCAGAATAGATGAGCCATTTCGGATCTGTTCGAGCCGGCCTTCGGTTTCGGGGAAGGTCATGAACCGAGGGAGCAGCGGAACCGGCTTCAACACTTCGCGCCACTGCAGCTCTTTGATGATCGAAACATGCTCCGGGCCCATTTTTCCTACGAAAAGCGTTTCTATGTCACCGCCCTTTTGCAGATATTCCACGACCTCGGCCAGCCCGCGGAGATAGACCGCATCTTTTGTCAGCCCTCCGCCGCGAAACACCCGCATTGCGACGTTGAAAGCAGAGTGCTTGCCGAAACCGTATTCGCCATGAAGTGTGTGAAAAACTTCGGTGAACGATCTTCGGGCAGTCATTTGCGACACTGCGACGACACGGGCGGCAAGCGTTCGCAATCGGCCCAACGTAAGTCCGCCGACCAGGAACTCCGCAAAAACTGCCAGGCCTTCCTGAAGTTGTTCATAACCGGGCATGCCCGAGTACAACATCTTCAGCGGCTGGGCCCGGCCATTGTGATAGGTGACGGAATGAATGCCGATCTCATGTTGAAGCAAAGCGTGGATACGTTTATCAGAAACCGAGGAGTTTTCACCGATCAGAAGATCGCCTTGCGAGACCATCAACCCGGGCGGCGTGTCGCGGCGTATCTCGGCCTTAGCCGACATATTGGGATACTGCTCTCGGTAATGTCCGATCTCCATTTCTGCCAGAGCTGCGATCTCGACGGGCCCGAGTCGGTTAACACAGTCAGACCTCTTTGGCGGCACTTGAAGTATCGCTTCGGCGAGAGCTAAAAGGGAATCCTCGACCGGCGGAAATAGTTGCAAGCTCTCAAAAAGAAAATTCCTGGTTCCTCTGTCCTCGACAAGAGTGATCTGTCTGTCCAATTCGATCCGTTTTTCGCGAAGCAGGTAGAGCATCGTGGGATCTTCGATCTTGTCGAGCGAGATGCTATAGAGCTTTCGTTTCCACGCCTCCGGATCGATAGTTAATAGGCGATAATGAAACACTGGGTCCTTCTCAAAACCAGTCTCCTCAAACTGATCGAAAGCCTCGGAGGAATTCACCGGCGTTACCGCCATCAGATAATTGAAACGGTCGCTCAACGCCGCAAGCTCCGCATCGGCCATCCATACGGCCTCGATAACCGATCGGCTGCCGAGCATCTGCGGCTTGGTCGGCCGCTCAGAGGTCTGCACCTGAACGAATTCAAAGAACGTTTGCTGGAATGCTCTGGAGATATACCGACGCAATTCAAACAAGGTCGAGTGATGAACTTCGCCAGTATCCAAGTCGCGATAGATAGGTGAAACTTCGAGTCCAACAACTAGACAGCTAAGTTTCTTCAGCGAAACGGGATCGAGAAGCGGAGCCAGACCCGGCGGAGCAAATCCGGGACGGCCAAGAATCTCAACCTTCGGTCGGAGCGGCGTCTCGCGTAAGGCATCCGCCAATGCATCTACGGTTGATGGATGATCTTTTTCGTCGTTAGAAAAAATACGAAAGCTGGTCGGCGAGGCGGTCGATACAGTAAACGCGTTTTCATCTTCTTCCCCGGCCCAAACTTCTACAATCAAAAATGCACCAAATTTGTCAGCCAGGGCCTTAACTAATTTTTGGACGAATGCTGGCCCTGTCTCTTCAGATGAAGCTTTCTCGGAAAGGATCAGAAACGAGGCTTCGCCAAGTATCAGCGCTCTTGTTCCATTGTCATCGGAACCGGCGGGCTGACGATAGAGACAAATGAACGGCAGCGGCCGGTCGATATATATACGGCCAAGCTCACCCATTCGCTTGCGAATGCCCTTTCCTTCTTGAAGTGCCAGGATGATCTCATCGAAGAGTTCCTCGGGAGGCATCGTGGCAGCAGGCTTACTGGTCATAGCTTCTCCAATTCTTCCAATAGCCCCGGGATCGCTGAACGCAGGGCACGCCCGATCTCGCGGACGTGGGCTTTATCCTTTTCGCCGGTCCATTCATCCATCCAGAACTTCTTGAATTCGATCGCAAGGCCGCACCCCGTCTCCGGAAACTGCTCGTGAACCCACCTGACCTGATTGCCGCCTTTGAACTTAACATTCTCGCGAACATCCAACTGTCTTCCCATAAAATCGAAAGACCGAAGGTCGGCAATAAAGCGGTCTACGACCGGAGCCCAACGCTCGCGGTCCATCGTGCCAGTGCCGATGTTTATCTCAGGATTCTCGGTCATAGGTTCCGCTGCTTCTTCAGGACCGTGCCGACGATGGTTATAGCTGTGAATGTCCAGGAGTATGAACTTTCCGTGGTCGGCCTCGGCCTGCGTCAACAGTTGATGCAAGAATGAGTAATATTCATCATATTCCTGCAACGAGGTGTCGATCATTTCCGCAGTAAGCGTTTCCCTCCAAACGTCGAGGCCCCAGCAGTCGTCAGGGTGTACGTAAACTGCTTTCTCGCGCGGACGATTTAGGTCGACTTCGAATCGCGAGCGGCGGGCGACGATGTTCGTCGGAGCAATATCGACCCAACTTCCGGTAAACGGATCTTCTTCACGGAGCCGTTCCGATTCGGGCAGCTTCATCAGATCGGAAATCTCGGGCCGGAGTTCGTGTCCGTCGTGGATCGCCGTTGCGATAAGCGGGCCGGAGCCCTGCTCAAATTTCCAAAGGTTAGAGGTATTTTGTGTGAAAGATCCCATAACTTTGCAAGCCTCAAGTTTGACAGACGCTACTTTCCCCGGCTGACCGGAAATATTTTGCCGTCAGCACGGGTAAATGAACCTGAATCATAGTTCTCGTCCTTGAATGTAAATACATTGTACTTACCTGGCTCGGGTTCGGCTACAAAGTTGTAGCCCTTTTCATCTCGGCCCTCAAAATTATAGATCTCGCTGCCCGAACCTTTCACCCATCGTACCTCGAAGGCCATCTTGATCGGCGTAACTGTACAAGAAGTCGGGCCCACGCGATACGAACCCTCGAATTCTCCGCTCGGTGACGGTTCAGCGGGTTTTTCAGGCTCAGTAGCATTTTCAAGATAAACACCCGCCAACGTGTAACCGCCCGGGTACTTAATGTCCGTGATCTTCCAATCCGCTCCCTGCCGTATCATCTCGAAATTGACGGTCTGTGTCTTGCCGAAGTTCTCGAAGCTGACGTTTACGGTCGCTTTGTTGGCTACTACCTCGCCGTCGCTGACCTTGAAGTTCTTTAACTGGATATCCTGCGCGTCGTACAGTGGGTCGGCGCCCATCGCACTGACCTGATCGTTCGGCCGCTGCTCATCCTTCCAGATCATGTCGGCCAGCGGCTTGGCAAAAAAGCGGTCGATCGTCGCGCGTTTGCGTTCAAAGAATGGGCCCTTTTGAGCATCATGCCGTTTATGGAGCTCGGTGATCAGCGTTTGCGGCTCGGCACCTTGTATCTCGCCGCCGCCGCCTTCGGGCAACGAATTGGGAGGTTCACTTGGCGGAGTATTAGTCGCAGTATTTTCCGTCGAGCTCGCGGGTAGAGTTGTGCACGCAACGGAGAATGCGACAGCGGCAATCATTACCAAATGGTGCCATTTACGGTGTCTCATAGGATCTAATGATATTTTAATCCGCATTCGATAACAATTCTGACGCCTGACGGAGCTCCGTGAACAGCCGGACAAAATCAGGCAGCTGGTAATTTGCGTTGAGTCCGCTTGGGTTCGGCAGCAGCCATATCTGGGTTTTGCCGATCGTCTCCGGCTGCAGCCCAAGACTAGCCTTTGGGCGACTGAACGCCGTCCGGTAGGCTGTCATCGCAAGTACGGCGAGTATCTGCGGATTATAGCGTTCGACACGTTTTACGAGCTGCTCGCCGCCCTCTACGATCTCGCGTTTTGTCAGCTCAGAAGCCGTGGCAGTCGCCCGGCGACAGAAACCGGTGATGCCATAACCGAGTTCGAGGAGTTCGTATTCTTCTGACGGGTGAAGTTGGCGGTCGGTAAAGCCTGCTTGATGGATAGCCTTCCAGAATCGGTTGCCCGGCCGGGCGAAATGGAACCCCGTCGCCGCCGAATAAAGCCCCGAATTGATTCCGCAAAACAAGATCTTCAGGCCATGGTCGATCAGGTCATCATTCGTCCGCGAACGAGCCTCGAGAAGGTCTAGTTTGGTCGGCTTTGAACGCTGCATTAAGTGATGATACCGAATGTGCCCCGAGTGATGCTAGAATCTACACCGACAATGCCCTCAGCAAAGCAGCCAATTATCGAATTCCGCGGCGTGAATTTCACGATCGGAGCGAACGAGATACTCAGGAACATCGATATGAGCATCGATGCAGGCGAAGTCTTGGTTCTGCTTGGCGAATCGGGCTGCGGCAAAACGACTACGCTAAAGCTGATCAACCGCCTCATCGAACCAACTTCGGGCGAAGTGTGCGTAAATGGGCGGAGCACAATTGAATGGGACCCGATCAAACTGCGGCGAAGCATCGGTTACGTCTTGCAGGAAGGCGGCCTGTTTCCGCACTACACCGTAGCTGAGAATGTCGGATTGCTTCCGACGCTCGAAGGCTGGGAGGCCGGCCGCAAGCGTGACCGTGTTACCGAACTCCTTGATCTTGTTGGGTTAACCGCGTCCGACTATGCGGCCCGGTATCCACATGAACTCTCCGGCGGACAGCGTCAGCGCGTCGGCGTTGCCCGTGCCCTGGCTGCTGATCCGGACATAATTTTGCTTGATGAGCCCTTCGGTGCGCTCGATGTAATTACACGAACCGGCCTGCAGAAAGAATTTGCGCGGCTTGTTCGCGACCTGAACAAGACTGCCGTCTTCGTTACTCACGATCTACATGAAGCAATGCTCCTCGGTTCGCGTATAGCACTGATGGAAAAAGGCGAAATAGTTTTTCTCGGCTCACCGGCCGATTTTGCAAGTTCCGAGCAGCCATTGGCAAAGGCGTTTCTTGAAACGATAAAGATGTGAACTTCCTTGAGTTTTTACAGACCAATTGGCAAGAGCTTTTGATGCTGACGCAAGAGCATATATTCATCGTCCTTGTGGCGACCGGATTGGCGGTCGTGATCGGTCTACCTCTTGGCGTTCTTCTGACCCGCGTCAAAGCACTGCAAACACCGATCCTCGGCTTCGCGAATATCATGCAGACCGTGCCGAGCCTGGCGCTGTTCGGCCTGTTGATACCTATCCCATTCATCGGCGGCATCGGCGCCCGCACGGCGATCATTGCCCTCGCGCTCTACGCGTTGCTGCCCGTCATCCGGAACACGGTCACCGGCATCCTCGGCATCGACCCAAAGATCCGCGAGGCGGCGACCGCAATGGGTATGAGCAGTTGGGAGCGACTTCGAATGGTCGAGGTGCCGCTTGCCGCACCGGTGATCCTGACCGGCATTCGCGTCTCGGTCGTTATCTCGGTCGGAGTTGCCACGGTCGCAGCGGCCGTTGGTGCGGGCGGCCTCGGGACGTATATATTCCGCGGCTTGCGGCAGAATGACAACAACTTGCTCATCGCCGGAGCGTTGGCATCGGCATTGCTGGCATTGCTTTGCGACTTTGGATTGGGCCAGATCGAGCGGTCGTATAACATCGGCGAACGCGTAGATCGCACACGCCGACGAGTTCTCGGCTACGGTATCCTTGGCCTACTCGTCGCGATCGTCGGATTTGGTTACATTTCGAATTTGAGGTCAGATGGCCGCACCGTAGATTCCGGCGTAGAACTGCCCGCAGCGGGCCAGCGGATCGTAGTCGGTTCTAAAGATTTCACCGAGTCGATCATACTCGCCGAAATACTCTCGCAGTTGCTCGAGCGTGATGGCGTTGACGTCGTTCGCCAGTTCGAGCTTGGCGGAAACCTCGCTCATGATGGCCTGCTTTCGGGCCAGATCGATGTTTATCCGGAATACACCGGAACGGCGTTTACGGCCATTTTGAAGCGTGACCCGATCACTGATCCGCAGGTGGTTTACGATCAGACCAACGCCGAATACGAAAGCAGATTCGGCCTGACGTTGAGCCCGCCGCTGGGGTTCGCTAATGATTTTGCGATACTCGTTCGCGGGGAAGTTGCACGCGACCAAGGTCTGAAAACGATATCAGATGCGGTAAAAGCTTCACGTGACTGGCAGGCGGGTTTCGGGCAGGACTTTATGTCGCGTGCGGACGGGTATCCGGGATTTTCAAAGGCATACGGTTTCAATTTTGCGAGCCAACCTCGTGAGATGGATCTGTCGTTGACCTACCGCGCGCTTCGGTCGGGTGAGCTCGACATCATTGCCGGGAACTCAACCGATGGGTTGATCGCAACTCTCGACCTCTTCCAACTCGAAGACGACCGACGATATTTCCCGCCGTATCAGGCCGTCTTCGTTGCCCGCCAGAGCTCTGCTGTGCGGCTCAGACCCGCATTCGACAAACTTGCGAACGCTATATCGACTGATGAGATGCGCCGAATGAACTACGAGATCGACGGCAATAAACGAAGTAGCCGCGAGGTAGCTGCTGAATTTCTAAAGACGATAAAATAGGAGGCACTTAATGACACGAAGATTCGAGTCAAAAGTGGATACGTGGCTGGTCGTAGTTATCGCTGCTTCGTTCGCGATATCGGTCCTTGCGACGGCACCTACTTTTCTGGTGGGTATGTGGTGGGTCGCCATTCCCGTGGTACTCATTTATCTATCGTCTTTTGGATATTCCGGACGACACATTACGTTATCGAGGGGAATGAACTGATGATCCGTAGCGGCCCGTTTCGCTGGCAGGTCCCGATCAGTGAGATCGAAGATATCGTGCAGACCCGGAATCCGTTATCCAGTCCCGCACTTTCGCTCGACCGGTTGCAGGTCAGCTATAGTAACGGGCGTACAATTATGATCTCGCCGGCTGACCGCGAAGGGTTCATTGAAGCGGTCGAAAATGTGCGCCGTCGCGGAAATGGTTAGCGGCTCATTGGCCTGCGCCATTCTTCGCCTCAGATATCTCTTTGAGTTGTTTCGCAAGTTCCACGTGATCGACCGGCTTTACCATATGTCCGTCAAGGCCAGCCTCTTTCGACCGAGTGCGATCTTCTTGCTGGCCCCATCCCGTTAGTGCGATCAGATGAATGGCGTGGCCGTTTTCAAGGTTGCGGATCGCACGAGCAGCTTCGTAGCCATTGAGCTTGGGCAAGCCGATATCCAACAAGATCACGTCCGGTTCGAATGACGAAGCCGTCTCCACCGCTTGTTGTCCGTCATGTGCCATCGCAGTGTGATGTCCGCTAAACTGAAGAAGCAACGCCAGCGACTCGGCAGAATCAACATTGTCGTCGACGACCAAGATACGAAGCGATCCGGCAACGCGGATATTAGTTTCGGGTACGCTGGCCGGCTCAAGCGTTTCGGCATCTGCGGCCACCACAGGAATTCGAATCGCGAACTCGCTTCCGTGCCCGAGCCCTTCGCTATGGGCCGTGACCGTGCCGCCGTGCATCTCGACCAAATTGTTTACAAGCGTTAGTCCGATACCAAGTCCGCTCGACGATCTCTCCAGCGATGTGTCGGCCTGAACAAACAGATCGAAGATAAACGGAAGCTTTCCGGGGTCGATACCGATGCCCGTATCCTTTACCCGTATCACGGCGAACCCATCTTCTTCAGTGACGATGAGATCGATACGGCCGCCTTTATTTGTAAATTTGCAGGAATTATTGAGCAAGTTATCAATTGCCTGATTGAGCCGGGCGGAATCACCATAAATATATATAGGCGATCCCGGTAGTTCTACCTTCAGATCTACGCCGCCGCTTTCACACGATGGCGTAGCAACTTCCACGGCCTGGTAGATTATGGATGCCAGTTCGACTCGTTGGCGTCGCAATTCGATCTTTCCGCGGCTGATCCGGCTCACATCCAGGAGATCGTCCACAAGCCGAACAAGCTGCCCGACCTGGCGTTCCATCATGCTTGCCGCAGATTCGAGTGGGGCCGAGCCGCCGCTCGACATTTTCATTATTTCCAGTGCATTGCGTATCGGGGCCAAAGGGTTACGGAGCTCATGCGCAAGCATCGCCAGAAATTCGTCCTTTCGGCGATCGGTTTCAGACATCTCCGCGGCAAAGTTGCGCAGAGCTTCCTCGGCCTCTTTACGGTCAGTTATATCTACGCACACGCCGATCATGCGTTCGGGCTTGCCTTCATTGTCGCGAAAGAGCCGTCCGCGGCCTTCGACCCATCGTATTCTGCCGTCCGGCAATACGAGCCGGTATTGGACCTCGTGGTCAACGCCGTCGTTCAATGTGTGTGAGATACAGGCGAGCACCCGTTCGCGGTCGTGCGGATGCATATCGTCCTGATACGCTTCGAACGTCCCGGGGAACGAACCTTCCGGTATCCCGTGGATGGCCTCGAGGCCGGGCGACCAGATAACCTCGTTCGTACTTATCCTCCACTCCCACGAGCCCATACGGCCAGCCTCGAGAGCTAGCCTAAGCCTCTCCTCGCTTTCACGAAGTGCCCGGGCAGAAATGTTCTCGGCCTCATTCTCGGTAATTATCGTCGATTCGCCGAGCATTCCGTCCGCCAATGCGGTTTCCCGGGTCGAGAGAGAGGAATCAGATTGTAGGTCGTCAATGGGATTCATTCTATTGTGGTTGCGCTACGTCGGTCTTTGTTCTGGGAATCCCGCAGGGAGAATTGCGGCAACAGCGGGAAACAGATCAAGACAAAGATGAGGTCGATCTGAGTAACGTAGGCACCATTTTCTTTATAACATATATCGCGGACACTTTTCACTCCTGCTCACGAAATTCGCTTGCAACTTTTCGTAAACTATTGTAATCTCAATGTTTGATAATCCATCGCTCTTTTGTCGACGGTAACATGCCTTCATCGTGAACGGCATTTGGATAGTTCGAGAGATGGTTCGTTAATACCTGTCAGAAGGGGCATTTGATTCTTCACATGCCTTCGAACGTTGGTCCTTCGCTGCAACCGTTACATCGAAAGTTTCAACCCACCGTAAGAGAACTTCTTTAATGATCACTGAAGAACTGCAATTGCAGTACGCAAACATAGGTATGCGTGACGTGCAATTGTAGAGATCGCAGCCAAGCCTCTCAAACATCGGCTTGCGCGGTCAGGTTCCTCGGTTGACTGAGATAATAGATAAATACAAATGAATTTTAGTGAACTTGGCTTGCAGCCGTTTTTGACGGATAAGTGTGAGCAAATGGGATTCACCGAGCCTACACCCATCCAAA
Source organism: Pyrinomonadales bacterium (assembly GCA_038212935.1). Lineage (GTDB taxonomy): Bacteria > Acidobacteriota > Blastocatellia > Pyrinomonadales > Pyrinomonadaceae > OLB17. Next base: position 10,091 of record JBBQTV010000129.1, read on the forward strand.
AACAGGCTATTCCGGTTATTTTAAACGGCGGCGACGTGATCGGAACCGCAGAGACGGGAACAGGAAAAACCGCAGCATTCTTGCTGCCGATCCTACAAAGACTTAAAGAAAACAAGCGACGCGGAACCTCGGTCCTAATTCTCGCACCGACACGCGAACTGGCTAACCAGATCGACGCCGAATGCCACAAATTTGCTCCTAAGGGCATTACTTGTGCGGCAGTCATCGGCGGTTCGGCTTACGGCAAACAGATCAAGGCGCTCGAAGGCGGCGTGAATATTCTCATCGCCACGCCGGGACGCCTGATCGACTTCATGGAGCAGGGAATGGTCAATTTCAATAATCTGACCACTCTCGTCCTTGACGAAGCGGACCGGATGCTCGATATGGGTTTCTTGCCCGCGATCAAACGGATCGTCAAAACCGTTCCCGCCGATCGCCAGACGTTGTTCTTTTCGGCAACGATGGCTCCGGAAATTGAGCATATTGCCCGCCAGATCGTAAAGGACCCGACGTTTGTCGAGGTCAGCGAACGCGGCAAGGCTGCAGTAATGGTCGAGCAATCGGCGTATCCGGTGGCGCAGCAGTTCAAAATGCCGCTCCTTCTCGATCTGCTCGAAAGCGAGAACTTTGAGCGTGTGCTTGTGTTTACGCGTACGAAACGCGGTGCTGACCGCATCGCTCACGTGCTCGAAAAGCGTTCGCACAAGTCGAACCGCATTCACGGCGACCGTTCGCAGTCACAGCGTGAATCGGCACTCCGTGAGTTCAAGAACGGACGCACGAGGATCCTCGTCGCGACCGACGTTGCGGCCCGCGGGATCGATATAGATTCGGTCTCACATGTGATAAACTATGATATA
>JBBQTV010000130.1:0-10940 GCA_038212935.1 Pyrinomonadales bacterium
GCTTTTGTGATAGATGGTCTAGTAGGAGAGATGGAAGAGATCTACTGGTATTGCAGAAGAATAGGATTTGACAATATCGTTGGATACTTGCCTGCGGGTATTGAAATGTGGCAGAAAAAAGGCAATGAGGTGGGTCAGCTGGAGACGATCTCTGCAAAAGGGTACATGGACATGCCAAAGGGTGATGACTTTATCCTCCTGGACATAAGAGATGACAATGAAGTGAAGACAGAAGATCCGGATAAGAATCTAGTTCACATTCCCCTGAAGATACTCTATAAGAGCCTGGACAAGCTGGACAAGAATAAGACCATTTACGTTCTTTGCAGTTCAGGTAATCGAGCGACAACCGCTTCAGCATATCTGGAAGGGAAAGGATATCATGCAGTTGTTATAACCGGTGGCGCCGGGATGTATAGAAATTTTGCATAGAGTTCAGCGTTGTAGGTAAAAACAGCTACGGCCCAAAACCCCCGGCGCTGCGTGTTTGATCTTGCTCGGCACCGGCTTTTTAGTCTTCGTTTTCCGTCATTCAAGGCAGCGACAGACGCCTACCAACGCGATAATAATCAGCTCTTGCGGCTTGCCGCTCTATTTGCGGAAAGGCTATGCCTTTCCGATCGCCCGCCCATTTCTCGCGGCTGTGCCGCCGTTCCAGCTGTTCGACCAGGGAGTTAAACGGGCGGCACAGCCGCAAAAATTTATACTGCCGCATGGAAAAGTATAACTTTTCCGCAAACAGATGGGCATAGCCCAAGACTCAGCCAGGGCGTTAATGGATGGTTCCCTTTGGTCCGCAGGCGTGCAAATAGACGCTATCGCTTTGCCCGGGTCGGCTGTTATCTGGCGCGGGGCTGGCTGATATCTGGCACGGGGCTGGCGTTAACTGACGCGGGCCTTGGCCAAAAATGCGGGGCTGAGATAACATCTGCCACGTCCACGAAGGAATAGAAAAAAAACCGCCGGCGTTTTTGCTCCGAGGAGTTGGGCACCGACGGCTATTTTTTGTCAGGATCGGAGGCTAATTCTCTTCTGTCTTATACGGGAAGCCGCGTTTCTTCATCAGGGCTTCGACCTTTGGGTCACGGCCGCGGAAGTTTCTGTAGGCTTCTGCCGGGTCGATCGTGTTGCCGACAGAGAAGATATTGTCCACCAGCTTTTTGCCGACGGCTTTGTCGTACGGGCCTTTGCCTTCGGTAAATGCTCCGAAGGAATCGGCGGTGATCACATCCGACCACAGATAGCTGTAATAGCCTGCCGAATATCCGTCGCTGCCAAAGGCATGAGCGAATTGCGGCGTGCGGTGACGCATCACGAGTTCTTTCGGCATTCCGAGCTCTGCGAGCGTCTCTTTCTCAAACTTCGCAACGTCTATCTTCTGCGAACCGGCAAGATGCAGCTTCATATCGATCAAGGCACTTGCGAGATATTCGGTCGTCGCAAAGCCTTGATTGAATGTCGCGGCCCGGGCGATCTTGTCCACAAGTTCCTGCGGGATCGGTTTGCCTGTTTTGTAGTGGACCGCATATTTTTGAAGCACTTCGGGCGTTGAAAGCCAATGCTCCAGAAGCTGCGAAGGGAATTCGACATAGTCGCGGGCGACCGCCGTACCCGAGAGCGTCGGGTAAGTTACGTTTGACGACAGGTCATGAAGTGCGTGGCCGAATTCATGAAACATCGTGGTCGCGTCGTCCCATGAGATAAGGACCGGCTCGCCCGGTTTTCCTTCAACGAAGTTCGAATTGTTGGAAACGATGGTCGTCTTTTCGCCGTCGAAACGCGATTGTTGGCGATAGGCGTTCATCCATGCACCCGAGCGTTTGCCGTCGCGTGCATAGGGATCGAAATACCAAAGCCCGACATGTTTGCCGGTCGCCTTGTTCTTTACTTCCCAGACGGTGACGTCCGGATGAAAGACCGGGACGTTGCTGACGGGCGTAAAGGTGAAATTGAAAAGCTCGCCGGCGACCCAGAACATCGCATCGCGGATCTTATCGAGCTGCAAGTATTCTTTGACCTCGTTTGCGTCCAGGTCGAAGCGGTCCTTGCGAACTTTTTCCATGTAATAGCGATAATCCCACGGCTCGATGGTGATCTTCGCACCTTCTTTGTCCGCCAGGGACTGCATATCCTTAACTTCTTCGGCGACGCGGTTGATCGCGGGTGTCCAGACGGCTTCCAGAAGTTCCATCGCACGCTCCGGCGTTTTTGCCATAGCATTCTCTAGCCGCCAGTGTGCGTGGGTTTCATAGCCGAGAAGCTTGGCTCGTTCCGCGCGAAGCTGGAGCGTTTCGGCGATCGTTGATTTGTTATCTGTCTCGTTGCCGCCGTCTCCGCGCATTATGAACATCTTCCAGACCTTTTCGCGAAGTGGGCGATTTTCGCCGTAGGTCAGCAGAGGATCAACGGAAGAGCGTGTGTTCGATATGACCCAGCCATCCTTATGTCCCTTGGAGACCGCGGCGGCTGCGGCGGCATCTTTGAAGGCCGGGGACATTCCCGCGAGTTCGCTTTCATCTTTAATGTGAAGGAACTGCTCGTTCTCGTCTTTCAAAAGATTCTGGCTGAACTTGGTGAAGTTCACTGCAAGTTGTTGATTGATCTCGGAGAGACGTTTCTTCTGTTCCGCATTAAGCCGGGCTCCCGCACGAACAAAATTTGTATAGTAAACCCAAGCCAAACGCTGTTGCTCGGGTGTTAATTTTGCTTTCTCGGGCGAATTATAAACGGTTTCGATCCGTTTGAAGAGCTGCTCGTTCTGAAAGATCTTGTCGCTCAACGCAGAAAGCTTCGGAGCCATCTCGCGTTCGATTGGCGAGAATTCTTTCGAATTCATATTCGACGACCAGATGTAATAGGCGGTCGATACGCGGTTCATTGTGGAACCGGAACGTTCCAGAGCGGCGATCGTATTCTCGAAAGTTGGTGCGGAATCAGAGTTCGCGATCGCGTCGACTTCTTTTAAGCGTTCGTCCATGGCTGCCTCAAGCGCAGGTTTGAATTCGGCGACCTTTACTTTGTCAAAAGCAGGAACGCCGCCGAACGGGCCTTTCCATTCAGAAGTCAAAACGTTTTCGGTACCAGTTGTCTGGGCATAACTTGTTTCAGTATTCATATAGCTATAGATCGCCCCCGCGGTAAAAAGGGAGACGGCGATCAGCATTGATCTCAGTCCTGTTCTCATTTTCATTCTATTCATTACTCCGGAAAGAATTTAGCGAAGGGCGAAATGCCTCCGCTGTGTCTGTATTCTTCGATGCAATTGTGAAAGAAAGATTTTACCAGATAATTTCCACGACCGGATCCCGGCGGCGGAGATATTCTAGGCAGGCGATTCCATCGTGAAGTGCCGCATAGGGGAAATCACTCAAAAATGTACGACACGGGTCTCAGGTTCTGACAAATATGTAAGAAATGTAGAGCCACGGGGCCCAATTTCCTCGTTCGACTGGACGGCACAATGATTGCTTTTAGCTGGTCTGTAACAGACCAACCCTTTTAATAACTTGGAGATTTGATGAATCATAAAAATGTAATGCATTTTGCCGGCGACCATGAGGCAAAATTTGTTTCGGTCCGCTTTACCGACCTTCTCGGGTCCTGGCACCATTTGACCTATCCCATTGAGATGTTGACCGAAGACTCGTTTGAGGACGGCTTTGGCTTTGACGCATCTTCGCTTCGCGGATGGGCGATGATCCACGAATCGGACATGCTGCTTGTGCCCGATCCAGGACGCTTTTGGATGGATCCTTACACGGACGAACCGACGCTTTGCCTTATTGCAAACGTTGTAGAGCCTATTACCAAAGAAGGCTACGGGCTGGACCCGCGTTCGGTCGCCGTTAGGGCCGAAAGTTATCTCCGCTTTACCGGAATTGCGGATACTGCGTACTTTGGCCCGGAAGCGGAGTTCTTTGTATTTGATAATGTCCACTTTCGCAACGACCAGAATGCCGCCGGATTTGAGATAGATTCCGAAGAAGGCCACTGGAACACCAAGCGGGCCGGTTCGGATATGTTCCCGAACAACGGTTACCACATCCGGCCAAAAGAGGGTTACGTTCCCGTCGCCCCGCTCGACACGCTGATAGATTTGAGAAACGCGATCTCGCTCACGCTTGGTGAGTTGGGGATAAACGTTGAGTGTCATCATCATGAAGTAGCTACTGCCGGCCAGTGTGAGATCGATTTCAAATATTCGAATCTCCTTCATACCGCCGACAATCTCATGCTCTTCAAATATGTGGTCAAAAACACCACCGCAGCACACGGCAGAACGGCAACCTTCATGCCGAAGCCGCTTTACGGCGACAATGGATCGGGTATGCACGTTCACCAATCGCTTTGGAAAGACGGCGAGCCTCTTTTTGCGGGCGATCAATATGCCGGGCTTTCAGAGATGGCGAAATTCTATATCGGTGGTTTGCTGAAACATGCTCCGGCTCTGGTAGCGCTCGCGGCGCCGACAACGAATAGTTATAAACGTCTTGTTCCGGGATTCGAAGCTCCTGTAAACCTCGCGTATTCTGCAAGAAACAGGTCCGCGGCGGTCCGAATACCGATGTTTTCGCCGTCGCCGAAAGCCAAAAGGCTCGAATTCCGTCCGCCGGATCCAAGCTGCAATCCTTATATTACGTTTGCGGCTTTGCTGATGGCCGGATTGGATGGGATCCAGAATCGGATCGATCCGGGAGCTCCGCTCGATAAAGATATTTATGACCTTCCGCCGGAAGAACTTGCGAATGTGCCTTCTCTTCCCGGAACTCTCGATGAAGCATTGACCGCATTGGAGAATGATCACGAGTTCCTATTGAAGGGCGACGTATTTACGTCCTCAATGATCGAACGCTGGATAAAATACAAGCGGGAGAAAGAGATAACACAGCTTCGGCTGCGTCCGCATCCTCTCGAGTTTTCTATGTACTACGACGTATAAAGCTGTACGCGTCGGCAAATAGATGAGGATAGGGTCGGGCAACTCTGGCCCTTTCTTTCTTTTGTTCTTTAAAGGTGTATTTTCAACTACCGCCTATTTCCGCTATTATTTTGGGGTATGCATCAATCTGATATTCTGCAAAAAGGAAACATTAACTTTGTTCCTCTGCTCTTCGTCTTCGTCGGACTTGTTTTATTTTCAAGCTGCAGTTCTACGGAGACGGATGCTGAAAACACGGCGTTTGTCGTTTCGGACGAAGGGACAAGCTCAAACGTCAATGCTTTAACGCCGGCCGCCCCAACTGGGCCCTCTGCTACGTCCGAGCTTCCGGAGGGAATGACAGATCAGCAGAAGAAACGGCTGGAAGAAGCGTTTGCTGCAAATGTGCAGGCCTCGGATGGGAATGTTCATCCGGGAATGAAGGCAAGACCGGCGTCGCGTCCGGCACCGGATAATTCCGAATATTTTTCTACGCTGGCTGACGTTGCGACCGAGACACGTCTCTTTAAAGGCCATCCGGTGTTGAATAAGGTCGAGCGAATCACCAGCGGGAGTCAGGTGAAACTCAAGATCTATCTAAAGAACGGCGGCGTGATCGATGCCGACGGCAAAAGTATGACGACCATGGCGGTTGCCCCGGCATCGACATTCATGCAGATCGGCGGGCTCCCTCCGCTGCCGACCCCAACCCCGGGCCCTGCATCATCATCAACATCTAAGAAAAAGCAGGAAGAATCTGCCAGAGAGGTCGATACGGTCCCGAATATTAAGAAGAATTAGTTTATAATGGTCTGGATATGGAGAAGTTTTCTATCCTATGCCCTTGCTGTGAGGCAACTTTAACGGTCGATGCGAAGACCGGAGCGATCCTGTCGCACGAAGAGAAAAAGAAGATACACGGCTCTTTTGATGACCTAAAGGGCCAGATGTCAAAGCAGAAAGAACTTCGCGAGCAACTCTTCGCCCAGGAAATGTCCTCGATGAAAGATCGCGAAAGATTGCTGGAAGAAAAATTTCAGGAAGCGCTTAAGAAAGCGGACACGAAGAGTACGGAACCATTCAGGAATCCGCTCGATCTCGATTAGATCTCATGCGAGGACATCAAACGGCAGCGGCAAGTATGCTATCGACCGAGGAAAGATCCGCCAAAGAGCGGTTGATCGTTGCTCTTGACGTTGCGACTTCCGACGAAGCCACCCGGATCGTCGAGGAATTGCGATCAGAGGTCGGAGCTTTCAAGATCGGCCTTCAGCTATTCACGGCCGCAGGCGCGGATTTCGTACGCGGCCTCACATCTGCCGGACATAGGGTTTTTCTGGACCTAAAGTTCCACGACATCCCGAATACCGTCGCAAAAGCTTCGGTCGAGGCTGCCCGGCTTGGCGTCTGGATGATCAATGTGCACGCTTTGGGCGGGAGCGAGATGATGCGGCGTGCTTTTGGTAACGTTGCCGACGTCTGCGAAGCCGAGGGACTTTTGCGGCCCAAAATGATAGCAGTTACGCTTTTGACCAGCAGCGACGATTCGACACTTCCAGAAATCGGTATTGCTGGGAGTGCAGAAAGCTTGGTAGTCCGTCTCGCCGACCTTGCAAATTCGAGCGGACTGGATGGAGTCGTTGCTTCGGCAAAAGAGGCCCAGCAGATAAAAAGATCTCTGAAAGAAACTTTTATGATCGTGACTCCGGGCATACGGCCTGTTGGTGCAACAAATAACGATCAGAAGCGTGTAATAACTCCGGGCGGCGCGGTCGCAATGGGTTCGACGCATCTCGTAGTTGGTCGGCCGATACTTGAAGCTGCCGATCGGGTCGCGGCGGCTCGTTCGATAGTTTCTGAGATCAGTCTCGCTATGGTTAGTTAATTTCCGTTTCCTCAACAATTTCTTTGTGCCAAATCCTTATCTTCGCCAATACTTTACGCTGATCGCTATCGTCGCCGGATGTTTGTTTTCCGCGGAGCTGGTCCGCGGACAAGACCTGGCTGGAACTGGCCTCTTCCGCGTAGGTGAGAAACTTACATATACCGTCTCGATCGGCAACGTTCAAAACGCTGCGTTTGCAGAGACCCTTGTTTCTACTGATGGAACTCTTGGAGGTGTGCCCGCGGTCGAACTTCAGTTTCGATTCAAGACCTTGAACTTTGCAAGCGCTGCATTTTTCTTGGTCGACGAAGAGTACTCGACGTTTGCTGCTAAGGATACCGGCCTGCCGCTTTACATCAAACATGTTGATCGCTCTTCCGGCGTTCCAAAAGAACGGATCGTCGATCTCACCCAAGTTCCTACTTCGTCTTACGATCTTGCGACGCTGATCTATGCGATCCGGCGTAATCCTGCGGGAGGGTCACTGACGCTTCAGGACGATGGGCGGATATATCCGGTATCTTTTCAGAATAGCGGTGCCGACATGGTGAAAACTCCGGCGGGAGAGTTTGTCACAAATACGATAGTAATTCAGAGTGAGTATTTGGTTTCAAAGGGCCTAGCGAACGTATCGATAGATCTGACAAACGACGTCTTTCGCATTCCGGTACGTTTGAGAGCCGTCACATCGAAGGGACCACTAACGGCTTTAATTTCGAGTATGCAGATCATTGGTCTGCCGCCGCCGTTGATAACACAACCCGAAACGACGCCTACCCCGCCATTGCCTGTTGCGACGCCGACTCCGATCGCAACGCCTACACCTTATATAGAAAATGCGCCGCTGAATCCTGACCTGGCGTTCGATATAGGAGAAACACTAACCTATCGCATTGCATCCGCCGGGCAGAATGTTGGAACCGTAATGCTTCGGGCCGAATCGCGAAAGTTGTTTGAGGGAACTGATGCCCTTCTTTTGTCGATGACCGTTACTGAGGCTGCGCCCACGCAGCAGCTCTTTCGGGTAAATGATGGGATCCGGGCATGGGTCGATCCTGTCACGCTGAGTCCGCGACGTTTAGAGATAGCCGCCACAGGAGGTTTAGGCTGGTTTGCTCAAACGGTCGTCTTCGACCTTGAAACCAGTTTCATTACATACGGTGGAGCAAATCGGCTGGAGGCTCCCGTCGGAACGCACAGCATTATGTCGTTGCTCTACGCGATGCGGTCGTTCAATCTGAAACCCAGTGGAGACGGCAGTAATCCCGTCAACGATACGCGCGTTGCCGTTTTCTGGAACGACCGAACGAGCGTTTTTTCACTTCGGCCCTCCACAGCCGAGTTGATCTCCCAACAGGGCGAAAAGACCCCGGCACAATTGATAACTATAGTCACCGGGATGCCGCAGATCGACATCCTTGCACCTAAGATCTGGCTCGCAAACACCGACCGACGAACTCCTCTCCGGATCTCATTAGGGACTTACACGCTAGACCTCATCACAGAGGCTGTAATGCCGCCAAAATAAGACCATCCTGCAGTGAACCTAATTGAAAATGATTTTCAACTAGAGTACAATTTCCGTGTCGTCTATCGTCATGGAAAACACCTCAAACGCACCGGATCATTACATTTCTAAGTTATCGGAGATTCCGGATGGCCGTGTTGTGGCTGTCGTAACGGTCGATGTTCGCAATGCAGGGGCTACACGGCTAATGGAGATGGGTTTTGGGCCGGGGGTGGCCGTAAAGGTGATAAAATCCGCCCCTTTTGGTGATCCGATCGAAGTCAGGCTTCGGGGCTATAATCTTGCCCTTCGACGTTCTGAGGCCGACGCAGTGACGGTGGAGGCTGCCCGATGAGCGACGGCGGTGCGGCTGGCACAAAAAGACTGACGGTTGCTTTGGCGGGGAACCCTAATGCGGGTAAAACCACGCTTTTCAATGCACTTTCGGGTCTTCGGCAAAAGGTCGCCAACTATCCGGGAGTAACGGTCGAGCGAAAGACAGGAAATTGGACGGCCGGCGGAGCAAGTGTTGAACTGGTCGACCTTCCGGGCCTTTATAGCCTTGATGCGTCATCCATCGACGAACAGATCGCACGCGACGTGCTTAGAGGCGAACGGCCCGAAGTTCCTCAGCCGGACGTGGTGGTGGCAGTCGTTGACGCCACAAATCTGGAACGAAATCTCTATCTCGTCACTCAGCTTATCGAAACGCGGCGGCCGATCGTTATCGCCCTCACGATGATCGACGAGTTCGAGAGGCTCCAACACGAAGTTAGCGTCGAAAAACTCAAAAACATGCTTGGATGTACCGTCGTGCAGGTAAATGCTCGCGACGGCCGGGGTTTAGTTGATCTTGGCGAGGCAGTTGCCAAGGCCGCGGGTTCCACGCCGGTCATTCCGCAAACGCTTTTGGACGAGGGCGAAACCGGCTCGAACGATATCTTTCGCCGTTATCGATATATTTCAGGCGTTGTGCAGGAAGCCGTCAAGCATAATGACGAGAAGGCTCATTGGGTCTCCGACAGGATCGACCGTATTCTCACACATAAGTTCTTTGGCTTGGTAATACTAATCGCCATTCTCCTTCTAGTATTTCAGGCGATCTTTTCGTGGGCGACGCTTCCCATGGACCTGCTGGATGGCGGCTTCGCGTCACTCGGCGACGCGGTGCGGGCCGCAATGCCTGAGGGAATTCTTGCGGATCTGGTCGTCGACGGAGTGATCGCAGGCGTTGGCGGCGTGCTGATATTCCTGCCGCAAATTCTTCTTCTTTTTCTTTTCATTTCGATCCTCGAAGATTCCGGCTATATGGCCAGAGCCGCATTTTTGCTCGATAAACTGATGAGCCGCGTCGGCCTGCACGGCAAGGCATTTTTACCGCTGATCAGCAGTTTTGCCTGCGCGATTCCTGGCATTATGGCGACGCGGACGATCGAAGACCGCCGTGATCGGTTCGCAACGATCATGATCGCTCCGTTTATGAGCTGTTCGGCTCGGCTACCGGTATACACACTGATGATCGCCGCATTTTTCTCGGGACAGTACATTTTCGGCTTTCTTTCGCTGGGTGCGGTGATCATGCTGGCGATGTATGCTCTAGGGATCTTTGCTGCTATCGTGGTCGCATTTTTCCTGAAGCGGACCTTACTGAAGGCTCCGCCGCCGCCATTCATAATGGAGATGCCGCCGTATCGGATGCCCAATCTGCGGACGGTGTTCCAGAACATGTTCGAGCGTTCGTGGATATTCGTTAAGCGTGCCGGAACGGTCATTTTGGCGATCTCAATAATCCTTTGGGCTCTAATGTACTTTCCTCGTCAGGACGAATCCGTGATGGTCACAGCGCCAACTAACGCTTCGTCAGCCGAGGACACTCCGATCGATGCCAGCGGCGAGAAGCTTCGGAACAGCTATGCGGGAATGCTTGGCCACGCGATAGAGCCCGTTATTCAGCCGTTGGGATTTGATTGGAAGATCGGCGTTGCGTTGATCGCAAGCTTTGCGGCGCGCGAAGTGTTGGTTTCCACGCTCAGCATTATCTATAATGTTGGGAGTGAGGAGACAGAGGAATCACCGACCTTGATCGCAGCCCTGCGTGATGCAAAGACCGAGCAGGGAGCGTTGGTCTGGTCGCCGTTGACGGCGGTTACCTTAATGGTTTTCTTCGTGCTTGCGATGCAGTGTATGTCCACGGTTGCGGTCGTCAGACGCGAGACGAATTCTTGGTCCTGGACGCTTTTCATGGTCGGATATATGACGGCTCTTGCATATCTGGCAGCATTTCTCACATTTCAGGGCGGCAGGGCACTGGGCTTTGATTGACCTATGGGTATTCAATCGATCATTGTGAGCGTCTTTTTGGCGGGTGCGGTCGCCTACGCCGGGCTGATGTTCTTTCGCAAGGTTGCAGCCTTTTCCCCGCGTTCAAAGTGCTCCGATGACTGCGGATGCTCGGCCGCTGGCTCCCCATCGACTCCAAAGCGTTGAATACCGACGGCAAAATGCTAACGGCGGGTGTGAAGGCGATGTTCCTTTCCACTCTTGCCTTTGCCCTAGCCAACGTTTTTGTTAAGCAGGTATCGCATATTCCGGCGATGGAGGTCGTCTTCTTCCGGTGCGTTCTTGCGGCG
>JBBQTV010000131.1:0-10898 GCA_038212935.1 Pyrinomonadales bacterium
TTTCGCGGCAACCGTCAGACGATCTCATCTACTATCATCGGCGCTAAAGAGCAGGCACTGCTCGGAGAAGAGCCCGAAAAGATCGCTGAGTTTATTTCTGTGACCGCAACGGCTGAGGCCGCAACATCGGAAGCCTACTAAAATATGGAAGAAGCCCTCGACAAAGTTAAAGGCCTGGAACATCTGGCGCTCTTTCCGTTGCCGCTGGTACTGCTGCCGAACGAACTTCTTCCGCTCCACATTTTCGAGCCGCGTTACCGCCAGATGCTCGCCGATGCTCAGGCGGAGGCGAACATGTTCGGCGTAAGCTTTTTCGATTCTGACGCCGGGTTCGATATGAAACCCGAGATCGGGACCGTGGGATGTGTGGCCGAGATACGGCAAGTGGAGACGTTGCCTGACGAGCGTTCAAATATAATCACGAGCGGCCTCGTGCGATATCGCGTTTTGGAGTACGTTGATCTAGGTGTTCCTTATCTGACCGCTCAGGTTGGCTTTTTCGTCGATGAACCCGAAGCCGCGGAGATCGTTCAGCCGCTGTCGGACGAGGTTTTTGCTTTGTTCGAACGCGTGGCGAAAGCGGCATTCAAAATGAGCGGAAATCGCGGCCCGCTACCTGAGATTCCGCGTGCCGAACCCGAGCAGCTTTCGTTTCTGGTCACTGCCGCATTCAATCTCGAAAATGACCTGAAATATTCACTCCTCGCAATGACCTCGACCTCCGAACGGCTCACACGCCTGAAAGAGATACTTGATCAGGCCGTCGATCAAATGGAGCAGAGCGCAGAAATATTAAAGGCCGCTCGATCGAACGGCCACAGTAAGAAAAAGCTCGATATCTGAAGCTGGTCAGGGAGTCGTAAGCGCGATCTTTAGGAAGTCAATGACACGCTGGTCGTACGCTTCTGAGAGTTCCATCGAAGCCGTTGAAATGCCAATTCCCGATGGGCTCAGATCCGTTTTCGCATCAACCGTCGTATCTACCGGAAAGCATTTGCTGAGCCTCGAAGTCGATTCCTGATAGTCCGGCTCATCTACCCCGCCTAAGAGCATTGTTCTTCGCTTGCTCACGGCTTTGGCCATCTCGCAGGTCGGAACGCGGCGGTAACAACCTTGGTAGTAATACGGATACGCTCCGAGCGATGCGAATCTTGATGTGATGCTGCTCGCGAACGGGTACCGTTTCGAAATTATTCCGGCAACTAGGCTGTCAGAATCGTACGGAGCCGAATCGAGCGCCAATGCCTTGATAGTTGGGTCTTTGGCCGCCGCGGCAACTGCCGCTATGGCTCCCATTTCCACGCCGTAAATACCAATGTCACTACCGACCAATGGAAGATCCTCGGGAGACCGCAGCGTACGCAGATAGTCTATCGCGGCATTGGTATCATCGCCTTCGCAACCGCCGAACGATGAGTGGAGCAACGCCGGACTTTCGCCGTGGCCGCGCATGTCCGGCATCAGGACAGTAAAATTGGTCGATTCGCTAAGCTTGACGCCAAGGTTTAACAGGTGAGACCTGTCAGCGCCAAAACGGTGAAGCAGCACGACGGCCGGCCCATTGGGGATGCCCCGAAGCAGCCAACCGCGAGCGGAAGACCCATCACGGTTCGTCCAGGTTTCTTCGGTAACCTGCGCTCCGCGCGAGCTAAGCTGTCCGTACGTCGCCGGGCTTACAAGGTAACTCGCTTTGAAAGGCTGCGATGCTTCGTGCACGAGCCAAACGGATGCGACCAATATGGCAACCACCGAAACAATGATAACCGGCATTAGAAGCCTCGTAAAACTCTTAACTAAACGTTTGGTACCTGCCATAATTCAAGGTTGGTTTGTATAGTGAATACAACGTGGCGAGAGGAAGATGTGTCTTAAATGCAAGCTCGGAAAAAGCTTTAGATATGCCACTTCAGATGTTACCATAACGTTTGGCTTTAAAGGAAGAAGTTTTTAACCATGACAAACAATCGCCTCACTGCCTCTTTCATCGCGATTTTGCTCTCCGCAACCGCGATCTTCTCACAATCGACAGCCGTTACCACGAACGCCTCAGGTTCGGCCTCGGCGGTAAATGCCCGATTTATGCCGCTAACGCAGGTACGCGAGGGAATGCGCGGAACCGCGATGACGGTATTTCGCGGCACTGTGCCCGAAGAATTCAACGTTGAGATACTTGGCGTCGTGCCGGGCGGCATCGGGCCGAAACAGGATCTGATCGTCGGCCGTATCAGCGGTGGAAGCGCGGACCGTACGGGCGTGTTCGCCGGAATGTCCGGGTCGCCTGTCTACATTAATGGCAAGCTAGTCGGAGCGATCTCGTACAGCTTTCCTTTTTCAAAGGAACCGATTTGCGGAATCACGCCCATCGAGCAGATGATCGATATTTTTGAGCAGAAAGCCTCGAGCGGTAGTGCGTCGTCGGAACCGCGTTCATTTTCATTTGCCGAAATGGCGTCTGCTAATTTCGTTTCGTCCGCCCCGGGTTCCAAAGCGGCTGGCTCGATGGTTTCTGGTGTTTCGCCGGGATCGTTGTTGATGTCGGTAGCGGGCCAGACGTTTCAGCCGATCGGCACGCCGGTCACATTTAACGGCATTTCACACGAGGTGCTCGACAGGTTTGCTCCGCAGCTGATCTCTGCCGGGCTGCTTCCCGTCTCTGCGGTCGGCGGTTCAGCTCCGATCTCGCCGATGAAAAAGGCCGACGATACTACGCTGCAGGGCGGTGCGTCGGTCTCGATGCAATTGACCCGCGGCGATTACAGCCTCGCTGCGGCAGGTACGGTAACCTTGCGTGACGGCGACAATATCTACGCATTTGGCCATCCGTTCCTCAGCCTCGGAACGTCCGATCTTCCGATGTCTGAATCAAGCGTGGTGACGGTAGTGCCGAACGTTAACAACTCATTCAAGCTCGCCGTTCCGAACGCCATGGTCGGCACAATGACGCAGGACCGCGCGACCGGAGTTTTCGGCAAGCTCGGCCAGGCTCCGCGAATGATACCGGTACGGCTCAACTATCGGACCAGCCGCGGCCAGACCGACACGATGAATTTCGAGATCGCCAAAGACGATTTCCTGACGCCGCTGCTTCTCAATATTACGATCTACAACACGCTCGTCGCACAGGAACGCTCGATCGGCGACACCACGATCTTGGTCAACGGCGAGATAAAGGTCGCGGGCCGCGAGGTGATCAAGATAGAACGCCGGTTCGCCGGTGGCCAGGCATCGCAGCTCGCCGCAGGAGCCGTTGCAGTACCGGTAAACAATCTCCTCCGCGGGCGTTTTGACGATCTTGAGATCTCCGGCATCACGCTTGATCTTCAGACATTTGACGGTAGTAAAACCGCTACGCTTGAGAGAATAGCGATCGACCGGACTGAGGTTCGGGCGGGCGAAACTATCGAGGTTCAGGCGTTTGCCCGCACCGACTCCGGACGCGTTTTTGTACAAAAGATACCAGTTTTGATCCCGGCAGGAACAACACCCGGACAACTCACGATCAAAGTCGGCGACGGCAGTGCGATCCAGAAAGAGGAATCGATTCAGCACTTCGTCCCGAACGACCTCGCCGACCTTGTCGGAACAATGAACCGCATCAAGATGCCCGACCGTCTATACGCCAGAATATTTCGTACATCGGCCGGAGCGATCATTGGCTCCAACGAACTGCCTAACCTTCCGCCGTCGATGTTGGCGACGCTCAACACGGATCGAACCACGGGAGGGATCAAGCCCGCGACGCAGACCGTCGTAACCGAGGTCGCGGTTCCCGCAGCTGAGTTTTTGATCACCGGAGATCAAAAACTTGAGATCACGATCATCAAGTAAGATCGATATAAGCTCAGAGAGAGAAGGTCAACGATATGTCGTTGACCTTTTTTTCATTTTTGGGCAGACTGAAATGTGAAACACGTAAATAAATTAATAGAAGCGGCGAGCTATGCGGCTCGTCAACACACAGGTCAGAACCGCAAAGGCGAGAAGGCCGAACCCTACATAAACCACCCTCTCGAAGTCGCAAACATTTTAGCCAATATCGGCAAGGTCGACGACCTGGAAGTCCTGATGGCCGCCATCCTTCACGACACGGTCGAAGATACTGACACGATTCCAGAAGACCTGGAAGTAATGTTCGGCGAACGGGTCACAGGATTCGTATTAGAGGTTACGGACGATAAAGGCCTGCCGAAGGCTGAAAGAAAACAGCTTCAGGTCGAACATGCCCCGCACTTATCGCCTGAGGCAAAACACATCAAGCTTGCCGACAAGATAAGCAACATCACCGACATCACAAACAGCCCGCCCGCCGACTGGAGCAACGAACGCCGTCTTGAATATATCGAATGGGGCGAACGGGTCGTGGCCGGACTTCGAGGAATCAACGAAGGACTAGAAAGCCACTTCGACTCGCTCGTCGTCAGGGCAAGAAAGCAGTTTGAAGAATGATAGTGAGTGATGACCAATAACTCAAAAGTAATCACTCTTCGTTATCACCTATCAGTTATCACCTATAAGTTATTCCGGCAGTGAATTAGGTCGGGCAGGGGCTTCGCCTTCGACCCATGATTCGCCGCCAGCGTAAATTTCTTTCTTCCAGATCGGAACGGTGCGTTTGAGTTCCGTTATTAGCCATTCGCACGCGGCAAATGCCGCTTTTCGATGAGGTGCGGCGACCGATATGATCACACTCGACTCGCCGATCTCAAGCCTGCCGAGCCGATGAATTATCCCGACCGCCGATATCTCAAATTCCGTCTTCGCCCGCTCGATCAGCTTCGCCATCTCCTTCAAAGCCATGGGCTCGTACGCTTCGTACACCAGATATTCCGTCTCACGAACTGTCCCGTCTTTCTCTTTGGTGAACTTCCTCGCGTAACCATCCAGCGTAACCGTCGCCCCACACACCGCCGGCACAAAACGCCGCGAAACAGACGCGAAATCGATAACTTCAGTTGAAAGTTCGTAGAAATCCATCGCTTAACCGCCCGAAACCGCCGTGAAAACAGCCAGTGTATCGCCGTTTTGTACCGGCGTGTCGAGCGAAACGTATTCTTCGTTAAGAGCGACGAGGAGTTTGTGTTCATTCAGGCCGGAATGAGAGTGTCTGACATTCTCCAACACTTGCCCAACCGTCGACCCGGCTTCGAGATCAAGATCGATCTGACGCTTTTCGGTCGCATCGGCCGTGGCTCCGAAAAAAAGTACGGTGCATCCCATCTATTTGATCGCGCCCTGGATAGGGCTTGAGGCTGAGGCGTAGAGGCGCTTTGGCATTCGGCCTGAGAGGTAGCCGAGGCGGCCGGCTTGGACGGCGAGTTTCATTGCCGTCGCCATCTGTGCGGCGTCGCCGGCTTCTGCGATTGCGGTGTTCATCAGTATCGCGTCGGCCCCAAGTTCCATTGCGATCGCGGCATCCGAAGGCACACCGACTCCGGCATCGACAATGATCGTCGCGTCGGGCAATTGCTCACGCATGATCCGCAAGTTCGACGGATTCTGCACGCCCATTCCCGACCCGATCGGCGCCGCAAGTGGCATTACGGCAGGACAACCCGCGTCGAGAAGCTTTTTCGCCATTATAAGGTCATCGGTGAAATACGGCAGTACGATAAAACCTTCCTTGACCAAGACCTTAGCCGCCTGAAGCGTCTGCTCGTTGTCCGGCAGCAACGTTACGGGATCGCCGATAACCTCTAGCTTGATCCAATCAGTTTCAAGCGCCTCGCGTGCCAGCCGTGACGTGCGAATAGCGTGCTCGGCGTCATAGCAGCCTGCCGTGTTCGGCAAGATCATCATCGAAGGATCGAGGTGATCGAGAAACGATTCGGTCTTTCGGTCAAGCGGAACGCGATTGACCGCCACCGTCACCATTTCGGCACCCGAGGCCTTATGCGCCGCCTTCATCTCGTCGAAGGAACGATACTTCCCCGTCCCGATGATGAGTCGCGAACCAAATTCCTTACCTGCTAAAACAAATCTATCTGCCATTTAATCGAATTTTCACGCAAAGCCGCAAAGAACGCAAAGCCGAAATCTTGCCACAGAGAGCACCGAGTTAGATGCAGATGAATCGGAAAAGTTATGAAATTCCGTGAACTCTGTGGCAACAAACCTAACCTCCGCCGACGAAGTGGATCACCTCAATCTTGTCCGCGTCTTTAACCTGCATTTCCGGCCAGTCTTGTCTGCGTATCACCTGTTTGTTTAATTCTATCGCTATCCGCTGTCGGGGCAATGAAAAAAGATCGAGCAGCCGGTCAAGCGTGACCTCGCTGTCGATCTCTTTCGTTTCGCCATTCAAAATTATCGTAACCATCTTTACGATAATTTTCGCCTATTGCGGCGGTAAATCAAAATGTGGCCCATCTAGCCGTGGGTTATGGGGCGACGGAGTTCAACCTCTTCACCCTCGCTCATTGCTCTGACCAGAAAGGCTGCACGACCGGATTTGAAGCCCGGAAGCTGAAGATTGACCTTCGCGATCCCGTTTTGGTCGGTTGCCGCATGAAATATCAGCGGCCGAAATGTCGAACCGATTATCTTGACCATAACCTGCGCGTGCGGAACGACCTTTCGCTCTGTGCCGCGGCAAACCATAAATCCCACCGATTTTCGGTCACCGCCTTTGAAGTTCGTTTCGCCCAGCAGTTCGATGCTCAATTTGTCATTAACGGGCCGAGCTCTGCCTGCCATGTCGCTGACGATCTCGACCGCTGTATCGGGCAGGACGATGACCCCTTCTTCTTCTTCGATAATATTAATAACGTCAACCAGCGGCTCGGAAAATGACATCAAAGCTTCGAGATCGTCATTACCTTCAAATAACGGCCGCGGTATCGGTGTCGAAAGTTCCCCTGATTCCGGTTTCGGCACTGCGTCGTAGGTGTCGGTAGACGTCGAATCGACCGTAGCAACGGATTCCGTCACTTTGACCGCTGCTTTTTGTGCGACAACGCCTTCACCTTTGGACATCGCCTTTAGGTCTTCGATGCGACCAGCTTTGATAGCAGCGCAGATGAGGCTGTGTTGCCGGTTCAGCCTCTCTTCCAGGGTCTTTTCGTCGAAGCCTGCCTCGATCAGGTCCTCGTAACTCACACGCCGGCTTGCGAGGATCGTCCCGCCGTCGTAGATTAGCGTCATGATCACCGGCTTTGCCAGGCCTTTGTCTTCGGTCTGAACATGGTACGTCACACCCTGAAATTCTATATCTGTATTAAAGCCTGTGATCACAACAAAAGAATGAATGTCGAAGTGTGTTTTCGCGGGATTGGATGCAAAGAATAACCTATAAGGAAGTTAGCACAGGCCCTGCATTTTGGTCAATGAATTAATGGTTTTCGTCGGCGAACGAGTCCATGGATACTTCGCCCTATACAGGGCACCTGAATACCCCAAAAACACCGCCGAGTGTGCCTTGACACTAATTAACCGTTAACTTACGATTGAGTTTGTGCCGAAATTCTCAATCTGACCCGGTCGTTCGATCTAGAAAAGATGCGGACGCAGGTCAGATTCTTTCCTTATTAAAGGAGTTCAATGTCACCTTTTAGCTTAACGGACTACCTGCCGATCGTGTTGATGTTCGTCGTGGCCCTTGGATTTGGCCTGAGCCAGTTGCTTGTCACTCAGCTGATCGGCCCCCGCAAACGGACTGCGACCAAATTAATGCCGTACGAATGCGGAAAAGATCCCGTGGGTTCAGCCCGCAACAGATTCTCTATAAAGTTTTATATGGTTGCCGTTACGTTTCTGCTTTTCGATCTTGAGATCCTTTTCATGATCCCGTTTGCAGTGGCTTTCAAGCAGTTGCTTTTCCAGGAAGCGGCAACGGGCGTTTTCTACGGAACCGTCGCCTTCGTTGGCATCATGATCTTCCTCGCGACCGTCGTTATAGGCTTGATTTACGACTGGCGAAAGGGAGCCTTTGACTGGAGCACCCAGGCACGTGCGTCAGCCAAGAATCAGGCGATCGCAATGCGAAGAAATGTTCACGAGCATATGGAACCGGTAGACCTAAAGCAAGCGGCATAGGTAGTTCAAATACTCGGCAACGCAGGTTCGATCAAGGCAGTCTTAATAGGTATGGGTTTAGAAAATACAGTATTTGAATCGCTGCCTGATGTAGTGACCGTAAAGCTTGATGCGGTGATAAATTGGGCACGAAAATCGAGCCTTTGGCCGGCGACGTTTGGCCTTGCCTGTTGCGCGATCGAGATGATGAACACTGTTTCGGCACGAAACGACCTTTCTCGATTCGGAGCTGAAACGTTTCGGGCATCGCCGCGGCAAGCGGACGTTATGATCGTTTCGGGCCGCGTCTCCAGAAAGATGGCACCCGTGCTCCGCCGAATTTACGACCAGATGCCGGAACCGAAATGGGTCATATCGATGGGGGCATGCGCCACCTCGGGCGGCGTATTCGATAACTATGCCATCGTACAGGGCGTTGACAAGATAGTTCCCGTAGACATTTATGTTCCGGGTTGTCCGCCGCGGCCGGAAATGCTGGTTCACGCGATCACGATGCTTCAGGAAAAGATAATGAAGGAATCGGTCAAGGATCGCCACGACGCCTTTGAGACCGAAGCACGCGAATCGATCGTCCCGGGAACGCTCCCGGTGACTGAAGGCACGGCACTCGAACGTGAGACCGAGATCGAGGTTGCTCAAAACAATGTATCGCGGCCCTACTCAATACCGTCGCGGCACGAAAAACGACGATCTTCATAGGTCAACTGGCGTTATTTAATGAAATGACAGAAAAACTTCACGCCATCGCGGAAAAGCTTCGCGAACAAAACCCCAAAGGCGTTGTGGATATTAAGGAAGCTTTCGGCGAGGTCACGATATTCGTGCACCGCGATGCGATCCATCATGTCTGCACTGCCCTTCGTGACGGCCACGGTTACGATATGCTTGCAGATCTATGCGGCTGTGATCGCGGCCCCGAGGACGACCCTCGCTTCGAGGTCAACTATCATTTGTTCTCGACCACGAACTACAGCCGGTTGAGGCTAAAAGTGTTGCTTACCGAAGACGACGCCAACGTCGAAACGGTGACCGATGTCTGGAAAACTGCTGATTGGCATGAGCGTGAGACCTATGACCTGCTCGGCATAAATTTCGAGGGCCATCCCGATCTGCGTCGGATACTATTGCCGTCCGATTTTGACGGACACGCTTTAAGAAAAGATTACCCGCTTCGCGGCTATGAGCCGTACAGCATGAATTAGCGAATGGTAAATAAGGAACGGTCAATCGCATGAGCCGATCATCGTTAGCCATTCAGCGTTATCGAAAATGAGTACAGCAGTCGAAAATCTTCCGGTAGGCGTGAACGCCAGCGATGGCGCGCTTGAGTCGCAAATGACTCTGTCGATGGGGCCGCAGCATCCGTCGACCCATGGGGTGCTTCGCCTCGACCTAAGGCTCGACGGCGAAATGGTCGTGAAGGCGATCCCGGACATCGGCTATCTCCACACCGGAATGGAGAAGCTCTTTGAATACAAGAAATACCAGCAAGGCATCGTTATCACTGACCGGATGGATTACCTTAATCCACTCGGAAATAACCTTGTCTATGTGATGGCGGCTGAAAAGCTTTTGGGTATCGAAATTCCCGAGCGGGCTCAGGTCATTCGCGTTTTGATGTGTGAACTTCAGCGGATAGCTTCGCACATGGTATGGTTTGGAACGTCGTGCCTCGATATGGGAGCGATGACGCCGTTTTGGTTCACATTCAAGGAACGCGAAAAGATCCTTAATATTATCGAATCGGCTTCGGGCGGACGCATGACGCCAAGCTACTTCCGCATTGGCGGATTGATGATGGACCTTCCGGCAGGGTTCGAGAATCGCGTCAATCAGTTCCTTCGCGACTTCCCGGACGCAATGGACACGTTTAACACGCTGATCACCGGAAACACCATCTGGCAGATGCGTACAAAAGGCGTCGGGGGCATATCTCGGGAAGATGCGATCGATTGGGGGTTGACCGGCCCGTGCCTTCGCGCGTGCGGTGTCGAACTCGATTTGCGTCGCCATAACCCTTATACAGGTTATGAGACATATGATTTCGATATCCCGACCGAACCAGATGGCGATGTTTGGTCGCGATTTTTGGTCAGAATGCGCGAGCTTATCGAATCGCACAAGATCGTCCGCCAGGCCATGGACCGCCTGAAACCGGGACCTGTTAAAGCCGATGCACCGAAGGTAGTTTTGCCGGACCGCGACGATATGCGAAAGCATATGGATTCGCTGATCCATCACTTCCTGATCGTTGCCGAAGGATTTAACGTTCCGGAAGGCGAGGTCTATCACGCCATCGAAGCCTCAAAGGGAGAACTTGGCGTATATATGAAATCAAACGGCGGCCCAAAACCCGAACGCGTCCATTTCCGCGGCCCGAGTTTCGTCAACCTCTCGGCCCTTCCGACAATGAGCGAAGGCGAGATGGTCGCCGACGTCGTGGCGATAATTGGAAGTCTGGACATTGTGCTTGGAGAGATAGATAGATAATCGGATGACCGAAAACCAAGAAAAAGAACTCTTTTTTATTCTCGGCAAGCTGGTAAACGGCATGTCCGTGGTTCAGTCGGGTCTATCCGCGGTTCAGTCGGATCTATCCGCAGTTCAGTCGGATCTATCAGAGGTCCACTCAGATCTAACGGATATCAAAGCGAAGCTTTCAGAGCATTCGGTGAAGTTAGACAAGCATGACCTCAAACTGGACCGACTCGATTCGAAGATCGACAGTATCGCAATACAGGTAATGGAGAATGATAAACGCCATACGGCCCGTATCGAGGCAGTTGAACGATCGGTCGAGGATCTTGGACGGGAAATTCATTAATGGCAGCAGCAACACCTACAAGTTATACAGATCAGATCGTCTA
>JBBQTV010000132.1:0-10895 GCA_038212935.1 Pyrinomonadales bacterium
AGCCCTTGATGACAACTTCCGAAAAATGGCCGCGGTCGAGATCGATCAATTTCGCCGTGAGATCGTCGAACGAACGGGCGATCAGGAAGCGGCAAAGAATCTGACGGATCAGCAGTTGCTGCGCGAGGTAATGAATACGGTTGGCAAGCACGGGCGGCTAGGCGGTGACATTCGATGCGTCGTTTCCGTGTCGATGCTTACAGAAGGCTGGGACGCCAATACAGTCACGCACGTACTTGGCGTGCGTGCTTTCGGTACTCAGCTACTATGTGAACAGGTGATCGGGCGTGCACTCAGGAGACAATCATATGAATTGAATGAGGAAGGGATATTCAACACTGAATACGCTGATGTGCTTGGGATTCCTTTCGATTTCACTGCAAAACCAGTTGTTGCTCTGCCACAGCCGCCACGCGAAACGGTACACGTAAAAGCACTGCGGCCCGAGCGAGATCATCTTGAGATAGTGTTTCCTCGCGTAAAGGGATTTCGCGTCGAACTGCCTGAAGAGAGACTCACGGCTAATTTCAATGACGATTCGAAAATGGAGCTGACACCGGAACTGGTTGGAGCCGCTGAAACGGAGAACGCAGGAATTATCGGAGCTCCGGTAAATCTCAATCTCACGCACACCGGAGACGTGCGGCATTCGCAGGTTGTTTACGAACTTACATCGCATTTGCTCTTGAACAAATGGCGTGATGAAGATGGCGAGCCGCAGATGCATCTATTCGGACAGTTAAAGAGGATCGCCTCCGAATGGCTGAATAGCTATCTCGTGTGCAAGGGCGGAACTTATCCGGCACAGCTAAAGTACAAGACCCTCGCCGACATGGCTGGCTCCCGCATTACAGACGCAATTACACGTGCACATATTGGGACCAATCCAGTCAAAGCCGTTCTTGATCCGTACAACCCCACCGGTTCAACGATGCACGTAAATTTCACAACATCGAAAACAACGCGATGGGATACTAGCGGTCCGCCGCCGAAGTGCCAACTCAATTGGGTGATCTATGACAGCGACTGGGAAGCGGAGTTTTGCCGCATCGCGGAAAATCACCCGAGGGTTATCTCTTATGTAAAAAATCGTAGCCTCGGTTTCGAAGTTCCATACCGGTATGGTTCCGATATCCGCAAATACATTCCTGATTTCATCCTTCTGATCGACGACGGAAATGGCATCGATGACGACCAGCGATAACTTTTCGGATTAGTTTTAATGATTCGGCTAGGAAGCCCTCGCGAACGAGAGAATCACCGGGCCCATTAGCGGGTGGGCCACCGGGTGATATCTGCAACTTGGAAACGATCGGGTTCGCCAAAATTGTTATCTCATTGCCCAGGTTCGTCACGAAGAAAGTAGATTGGCATGTAACCAATCATTATTTTCAGGGTTTCTTATAGTGCGGACCTTTTTGGCGAGACGGCTCTTCTTAGATTTGAAAGGACACCTTCTCTTCAATCGGCAAAATAGCTCCTGTTTTGCTTATATTTTAAATGTTATACACCTTGAAAACCGAAAATGTAAATATTTATTTTTTCGTACATCTTGATTTTGTTGTTGTGCCTACTCCGTGAAGAAACGACAAGCAAACTGCGTACCGAAAAGCTTCTTCAGATATGGTGACCGTGAAAAGTAGCGCTTTCGTTGTGGGCGAATTGAGTGTAGTCTCACAGACTGCTCAGGAGTGCCGCCTCGCAAATCTATAAATTGCAATCAGCGGGTGCGGAATAGTGTTAGACATCAGTGTTCCGGTTTGATAGGGAAATTGGAGCGTATTGAGCAACGATTGGTGCAAAAAGATTCCAGCATTGGATTATTTTTGCACCAGGCGGATATTGTGAACCAGTCAAGACCGCCCCGAAAAGCACCAGCGTCGACCAGGGCCGCCTTGGCTTCGTCGCGGGCGAGGTCTTTTTCTGACATCCTCGAGCCGAGCGTATGCAATGAATTTGCTAATATAAGAGATTAAGACGTACTGAGAATTATTTGTGGAAACGGAGGAGTTAAAGCTCGCGACGTATCTCATTTCACGGTGAGATCTTTGCCCCATATTGGATGGTCGACACAAATACTCTTACGGGTGAGCGAGCACGATCCAGGCTCCCTCGGCGGTCATGAGGGAGCGGCAACCCTGCTCCGGAACCTGACAAGCAAACTCGTCGCGCTCGCACCCAGATATGAGAGATCCGACTTTTCGCTGCGACACTATGATCTGCTGATGCAACTACGTTATTTTTCTCTATAAGATTTGCGATTACGAGGTTGGAATCATGACCGAACAAGAGAAGATTATGCCCAGATTATCATGAATCATTTTGCGACAACATTTGCCGATTTAACCAGAAATCGTAAAGATTGGGTCGAAACGACTCGGAAGAATGGGTTCGATGAGGGCATCACCAATCTCTTGACTGAGCTTTACCCCGACAATGCCCACTTTATCTATGAGTTGCTTCAAAACGCCGAGGATACGCAGGCTAGCACCGTCCACTTTACGTTGTCGGATATGGGCATCCAATTTAAGCACAACGGAACGAGACTCTTCAATTTAAAGGATGTCGAATCCATCACAAGTATCGGTGTCAGCACCAAACGCAATGATCCGACCAACATCGGAAAATTCGGGGTCGGGTTCAAGGCAGTATTCGCATACACCAATACGCCAGAAATTCATTCTGGTGATTTCCATTTCAAAATTGAGAATCTCGTGGTTCCAGAGTCATTATCGAACACCGTAAACGATGGCTTCACCGCTTTTCATTTCCCGTTCGACAATCCCAAAAAAGCTCCTGCAAAAGCTGTTGCAGAAGTTGGAAGGGGACTTCGAGAGCTAGCCGACAACACGTTGCTTTTTCTCAATCACATCCGAGAGATTGAGTATCTTTTGCCAAACGGACAATCGGGAAAAATTGTGCGCGTCGATGTGGATGGTGAAGGCATCGGAAGATGTATCGAAATCCATGCCACGCAAGCCGGAGAGCCCGAAACGGTGTCTAATTGGCTGCGTTACCGCAAAGCAGTTTCAATTACTGATGAAGATGGCGAAACGAAGACGTGTCAGGTTGCCCTGGCCTTTCGCATTGAACTGCGTACCGACAACTTATCCTCGGAACAAAATGACGAGAGCAAAAGGAGAAGAAAACCAGCGAAACCGGTAACTGAATGGAGGGTCGTCTCGTGCGAACCAGGGCAGGTTTCCATCTTCTTCCCAGCAGAGAAAGAAACGTCTAACCTGCGATTCCACCTTCATGCGCCGTTCGCCTCAACTGTCGCTCGTGACAGTGTCCGCGATTGCGCCGCCAACGAAAGATTGCGTGACGCGTTGGCACAACTAACTTCCGAAGCTTTGGAAGACATTCAAATCCGAGGCTTACTGACTATGTCGTTTCTGGCCGTTCTGCCCAATGAGGATGACGGACTGCCCAAGTTCTATGAGCCAATCCGCGAAGCTATTGTCAACGCATTCCAAGAACAGGACTTGGTTCCTACAAAGAGCGGTTCACACCTCAGAGCCAGTGGGTTGTTCCACGGCCCATCTGAGATTGCGTCGGTGATCGACGATGAGGACATTTCTTTTCTTACAGAATACGAACCTCCATTGTGGGCGGCAAACGCATCGCAAAAGGGTCAGCGCGAAGACAAGTTTCTCGACAGCCTTAATATTGAGAAATGGGGGTGGCAGGAACTAAAAGATTCAATACGAAAGACCGAGCAAAACGAAGAACATAAGTTGAAAGTTGAAAAATGGCTTTCTGAAAAGACGGATAACTGGATGATGCGGTTCTATGCCTTGATGGAATCTTGTCATGAAAAAACAAGAAGCTACCCACCATTGTCCGCAGCCTGGAAGTCGTTAGTGGGAATTCGGGTAATTGACGGTAAAGAATCCGTGGACAATACCACACCTAGCGATGCTTTTTTCCCGCCAAAAGCTTTGAATGAAGGCAAAAGCAAATCTATCGACGTGCCTGCAAAAATATGGCTCGTGAAGCCCGATGTTTATGAAAAAGGACGTCTAGGGGAGAACACGAAGAAAGCTGCGCGTGAATTTCTTGAACGAGTTGGCGTTCGAGAATACGACGAGCGGGCGGAGATTGAACGACGGTTGGAATGGTATTCCAAGCCTGGCCAGAAAACGATCGCGGAAACTCATTATCGTGATATTCGCTCTTTTATTATTTTCCTGAAAAACAACCCAACTGCCGGGGAATTGTTTAAGGAGGTTGGGTTCTTAGTCACGATGGATGACGCGACACCGAGCGGATTATACTGGACTAAACCCGGAGACGCATTCTTGGATGATCCGTATGAAGCTACAGGGCTTGAGCAGTTAACGGACATTCATGGCAAAAGGAAATTGTGGCCAGACTATCTTGAGCATCTTGGCAAAAACATAAGCAAGGGAGATTTTATCTCTTTCCTAAAGTCAGTCGGCGTCCTTTTTGAGCTTGCCGTGACCAAGACTCCATGTTGGCAAAACAAAAAAATTAATAGGTGGTCCGGTCGATCAACGAACACCGGATCCAATGTGGACTGGACGATTCGAGACATTGAAAAATATTTGTCAGTAAGGCGTCAAGCCGCTAGTCGCTTGATTTGGATGGGACTACTTCGATCGGACAAGAGAGCTGCTACTGCTAACTTCCGCCCCAATCAGCAGCACAACATGCAGGTTGCCGAATCTCAGCTAATTCAACATCTGAAGTCCTGCGCATGGATTCCGGACAAGCAAGGCACTTTTCACTTTCCACAAAATATGACGCGGGATATGCTTCCTAATGAGTTCCCATACGATGATAGCAAGGGGCTACTGACCGCTATCGGGTTCGGTGAGAAAATCATAGAGGCCAGCGAAGAATTTCAGGCTCTTGATATCGAAGCAAAGAAAGTTGGTTTCGAGTCAGCCCAGGAACTCCAGGAAGCGCTTGAGTTACTAAAGGCCAAACGCGAGGGGCGTATCCGTGAGATACCCAAGGAAAACTTGGACATCCCGGATGAGGATGTTTCTAGCGTCCATACCTCCCCACCAACCGGGGCGACCAGTGAGGGCCGTAATGGGAGCGAGCAGCCTGTGCTTGACTCGCCCCTCATACGTGAGATTCAAAGCCGGCGTCCGTCCGTCAGAGAGGCAGATTCGCCTAGCCGATCGAGAAATGTCCCCGCCCAACCAAGTGACGAGAGCGAAGACGCGGATGACTACACGCCAAAAGCTGTAGACTACGGCAAAAAACTTGACCGTGCCAAAGACCGTTACGCCAGCGAGCTTGATCGAATAGAGCGCGATCAGGAGCTTCATGAGAAAGCCAATGTACTGCCGCGTTACTGCTACGGTTGGTTTCTCGCTCTGTTGGAATTGGAGTGCAACGCAAGCAGCGAGAAGAACGCGGACGGTAAAACCGTTTCCATCCGTTTTGGCAAGATCGAGAGGGATGCCAATTCATCAAGATCCATTGTATTGAAAGAGCCGAGTCGCTTTATACCTCAGTCCATTGAAGAGTTTTCAGGCGTGCGCGTCGATCTTGATTTTGGTAATGGCCGCACGGGAAAGTTGCACGTCGAATCGTTTACCGCTAAGGAGTTTTCACTGCTTGGCAAGTTGGAGTCTGCTGATGAGTTGAACGGCATGGATTTGGACGAGGTTCTAGAGGCCCGAATAGAAGTCCAGAACCCATCCTTCCTATTGCAAGAGTTACTGGAACGATTCCGTGAACTGAAGCTTGACGAAAGTTTCGATATGAAGGCGAACCTTACGCCTAATATCGAATTCGTATTCGGTCCGCCGGGAACAGGCAAGACAACGCACCTTGCGGAAAAGGTGCTGATACCCATGATGCAGGGCACGAAGCAGGCGAGGGTGCTCGTCCTGACGCCGACCAATAAGGCAGGGGACGTCCTGACGACCCGGATTATGGAGGAGATGGGCGCTGACACCTCTTATCGGAACTGGTTAGTTCGCTTCGGAACTTGCGCCGACGAGCGCATTGAAAAGGCGGGTGTGTGGCGCGATAGGTCTTTCAACATTGGTGCATTGAGCCGCTCCGTAACGGTCACGACCGTTGCACGTTTCGCTTACGACGGATTCGCCGGTGAACGTGTCAAGAAGTTGTATGAAATGGAGTGGGATGCGGTCGTCATTGACGAGGCTTCAATGATTTCGCTTGCCGGCATCATCTATCCGCTTTACCGGCAGAAACCCCAGAAGTTCATCATCGCCGGAGACCCTTTCCAGATCGAGCCGATTGTAGCTGTTGAGCAATGGAAAGACCAGAACATTTATACTTTGGTCGGACTCGACAAACCGGGATCTTTCGGAAACCCTGTCACCGAACCGCACACCTATCCAGTAACGAATCTGGATACGCAATACAGAAGCATCCCCGCCATCGGCGACGTTTTCAGCCGTTTCACCTATGACGGCATCCTGAAACATCATCGCATAGCAGATGATCAACGACCGTTGAAATTGGATGGCTTCGACGTGAAGTCCCTAAACCTTGTCAAATTCCCTGTTAGCAAATACGAGAGCATTTACCGGGCGAAGCAGTTGGAGGGCGGATCGCACTTCCAAACGTATTCGGCACTGTTCACTTTCGAGTTTGTCCGATGGCTTGCAGGGCAGATACAGGGAAATCATGCGGACAAGACCCGCATCGGAGTAATCGCGCCCTATCGAGCCCAGGCGAATTTATTGAACAGGCTGAATGACTCGTGGACAACTAAGCCAGATGTTGTAGATATTCAGGTTGGCACGATACACGGCTTTCAAGGTGATGAGTGCGACATCATCATTGCCGTTCTGAATCCGCCTCCCGCGATTTCAAGAAGCCCGCAGATGTTCCTGAACAAGCAGAATATTCTCAATGTGGCAATCAGCCGTGCGCGGGATTACTTGTTCATTGTCATGCCGGACGATGAAACAGAACGCGTCGAAAATCTTCACAGGATCGCCAAAATTGAAAAACTGATTAAAACGGGCGGCTCGTTCAGCGAACATTTGGCCCATACAGTTGAGGGAATGATTTGGGGCAATACGAATTACCTTGAAGAAAACACATTCTCGACCGGCCATCAGATGGTGAATGTCTATCGCAAACCGGAACGATACTACGAGGTTCGTAGCGATGATTCGGCGATTGATGTTCAAATCTACGAGAAACAGTGATGTTGTCTAGCCTAACCGCGTAGCCGCGCGGGTCCCGGTTTAGATTCTCGAAACTTTGATTCCCATACAGCACGATTGATCCCTCGTAAATGGGACGAAGCCTTTACATCGCAACCGCCTTTCGGCATTTAAGACGCTACCGCGATTCTCAAAATCCTGCCGTTCCGCCATAACTACTCGATAAACAAAACAAAATAAACAGCGGCTGAAAAGATGTGCCTTCGGAGAAGGTTTCGGCGGTGTCACTTAACGTGATCCTCGGAAAAATTAATCACACAGGAGAATTAAGAAAATGTCAGCAAATATTTCAATCATCGGCAACCTAGGGAAGACCCCGGAAACAAAGATCACAGATAACGGTACCCTCGTGGCGAGCTTTTCAATGGCCTCGAATTCGTTCAGGAATGGAGCGGAGGGTCGCGTAGAGAAGACGGACTGGTTCCGCGTGACGGCATTCGGCAAGCAGGCGGAGACACTCGCTCGCTACGTTCGAAAGGGCAGTCGGTTGTATGTCCAAGGACGCCTGACCTTCAACCCGTGGGTAGATCAGAACGAGTCTCCGCAGGCTGGTGCGGAGATCGTGCTGCAGGAGTTCCAGTTCCTGTCGGGCCGTCGCGATGAGGAAGAGGACGGAGCAGCAATGCAGGCAGCACGGACCGCACCGGTGGAACTCCAGCAGGCCGCCGCTTACTAATACACAGATCGGCCAAATAATAACCTGCCGCCTGTGGAGATGACACTCTTCAGGCGGCAGTTCTTTTGCGCAAGGAGTCTGCCATGGGATACCGCGTCTTGACGATGAAGTGGATCACCAGATCCTGCGTAAGGGAGCATCGGGACCGTATCTTTCTCTTCGGTGACAACCTAGCCCGGTGAGGATTTGGCGGTCAGGCAGCGGCGATGAGAGGCGAGCCTAATGTGGTTGGGATACCGACTAAGAAACTCCCAAGCAATAGGGAGGAAGCCTTTTTCACGGATGCAGAATTCGAACAAAACAAAGCAGCGATCGATAAGGCTTTCGAGCTATTGTCAGCTAAAAGTTCGATATCGGATCAAGTCATCGTTATTCCCGCAGACGGCATCGAAACTGGCCGGGGTCAACTCGAAAGCCGCGCACCGATTACGTTCGCTTATCTACAAAAGCGACTGAGACACCTTTCTTTATAACCAGCCGGTCTAGTTCCCCTTAACATACTTCTCCCGCAACTTGAGAGGGATTTTCAAGCCTGAATGAAAGTGCTTTTTATTCAGGGTTTTGAAAATGCGGCCCTTAAACTCACGCGTTTTCGATTCGGCCGCAAAGCCGATTCAAGAGAGGAAGTTATGGCAGAAAGAATCAATGTTGAACAGCTCAGAAAGCACGCTCCGAACAGTCCGATGCTGGCATTTATGCCGGTCAATAACGGCTCGCCGATGCAGGACTGGTGTGCTCATCTTTCATCGAATCCGTTGCGCAGACGGGAGCTTGAAGAGTTCTCGATCTTGGGTGATGTGGTTCTCAGAATAGCCGACGAACTCGAGCCCGAAGCTGTAGACCGCGTGAGGATACTCACGCTCGAATATGCGATGAAGGTTTTGTCAGACGAAACGGATGCCAAAGAGTTTGTCCGATGCGTTAAAGCCATTGCAAGCCCGGATGCCGGGCAGTTTGAGTATGAGCAGATCGCTTCTTACTACTACGGCGAGATCCGGCGCAGAAAAGTAAGCGAAGTGCTGAAAGAAATGGCACTACTCGGTATGCAGTTAGAGGCCGTTACGGCTACGTTGCCCGACCGCGAGATCAGCTTCGAAGAGTCGCGAATGACCGAGCAAAGGCTCTGTGTCGCCGACCAAAGACGAGTTCAGGAAGCTTCGAAAAACCGTAAACCGCTCCCGCCGAAATGCCCAAACTTCGATGATGAAATGCAGTCTGTTCTGCGACGTGTCGGCCGTCAGAAGGTCAGCCGCATGGTATTCGACGACTTTGCGGATTTCTATCTCGAAGACGGCAATAAATCGATCGACGAACTTGATCGCGATTTCACTACTTTCGAGCAGCTTGAGCAGTTCGATGAGAACGGGTTGATCGGTATAACGATGAGTTCGAGCCAGCGTTCGGTGGTTGTCTTTGACCTCGACTGCGAGATCGATGCGAATTGTCTTCCGTATGAAGCCAGAGGGCTTTCCACACAGCTTCCGAAGCTAT
The DNA here is from genome assembly GCA_038212935.1 of Pyrinomonadales bacterium. Taxonomy (GTDB): domain Bacteria; phylum Acidobacteriota; class Blastocatellia; order Pyrinomonadales; family Pyrinomonadaceae; genus OLB17. Next base: position 9,355 of record JBBQTV010000132.1, read on the forward strand.
TTGTCGGTCATTCTTTAGGCGGTAATGCCGTTCAGGAAGGACGCCGGATGATCAACTGTGCTGGATGGTCGATGCCTTCGAGACATCCGTTCTCGGATCAGGAATTCGAGGAATGGTTGTCACTCTCACTCGATCGGATCTATGACGGGAAAGCGATCCGTTCGGCACGCCGTATTTACTCGTTCGGCAAGGGAAGCAGCATTGAGATTCTTATAGAGCAAGAGATCAATCCTGACTTCGAAGAGATGCAATACGCGGCGTCGGTCTTGCGTCTTCTGTGGAGGCGTCAATACTCCGATTTTCATCTGCGAAGCTTACGGCACGACGCCTATCAGGAAACATATCTTGCTATTCGTGGCACTACCGATACTGCCGATCTAGCCGAACTCAAGAAGAAAGCCTACGCGGATTTCAAGGACCAGAAAAGCCTTTCCCTCAAGGAGTTCACCGCTCTCAACACGGTCGCAAAATCTCAAGAAGTAAGGCTCAAGGGACAGCTTTCGAGAGAGGCTAGAGATTGGCTGCGAAAGATAGAAAAAGCAACCCACGGACAACTACGGTTTCTGAAGTTCGGACTCTACAACGATCCTATTGTAAAGGCCTTCATGCGTCAGGAGAAACAGAAACTCTGGGATTCGGTGAGAGCGAGGGAAGCGGAGTTGAGCGAAAGCGTACTTACCAGTCGCATGGTCCAGAGGAGCCTCTTTGCAAAGCCGGCAGTTCAAAGATCACATGTCCAGGTTGTACCTTCGGCCTGAAAGTTGTTGAGAAGTAAATACCGAAAGGAGCGGTGGCTAAGCTGTGAGCAGATTTCCTTAAAGTTCTGCATTCAATGGCTAACTGCCGTTCCATTCGGAGAAAAATAAAACCAATAAAGGAGCAAGAATAATCCATGTCAGCAAATATCTCGATACTAGGAAATACAGGCCGCGATGTGAGCCTGCGATATACAGAAAAGGGCACGCCGGTGGCGAGCTTTCCAATCGCGTCCAACTCTTTCAAGAGTAGTCCCGAAGGTCGTGTGCAAGTCACACACTGGTTCAACGTGGTCGCCTTCGGAAAGACGGCTGAGACGATAGCCGAGCACGTAAAGAAGGGCACTTATCTGCTTGTTCACGGCAGGCTCTCGTTCAGCCCCTGGAGTACTGATAAGGGAGAACCTCGATCCGGTGCCGAGTTGACATTGTTCTCGTTTGAGTTCGTCGGTTCGAACCGTGGTAACGATCAGGAAGGATCCGCACCGAACGACAGCGGTGACGAGCCTGATGTCCCGGAATACACCGGCTCAACTGCTGCTGAGACGCCCGTCGAAGAGGAGTTCGTCGATCAATTCTGAGATAGATTCTCTTCGCCAAGAAGGGGCAAGGTCACAGAGCTTTGCCCCATTTCTCAGTTCAAAAAAACAAGAGGTGGACAATGAGTGTTATTAGGTTAGGTGAAAATAAAAGCGGTATCGGACGTGCGGATGAATATACACCACTTGTGAGGATCTATGCCGATGCGTCATGCCTGAGAAATGGTGCGATCGACTCGTCGGCGGG
>JBBQTV010000133.1:0-10677 GCA_038212935.1 Pyrinomonadales bacterium
TTGTCGTCCTTGCGGCAGATCTTGTCGATCTCATCAATGTAAATGATCCCCTGCTGTGCTTTTTCAACGTCGTTCCCCGCAGACTGCAGCAGCCGCAAAAGAATATTCTCGACATCTTCGCCGACATATCCAGCCTCGGTAAGGCTGGTTGCGTCAACTATGCAGAACGGAACACTCAACTGACGCGCAAGCGTTTGAGCAAGAAGCGTTTTGCCGGTTCCGGTCGGCCCGATCAGAAGAATATTCGATTTCTGAAGTTCGATATCCGAGCGGCGTTTCGCGAGCTCGAGGCGCTTGTAATGCTGATAGACCGCAACCGCGAGCCGCTTCTTCGAATCGTCCTGCCCGATAACGTACTCATCAAGAAAGCCCTTTATCTCATGCGGCTTTGGAAGGTGGGTTCGCGTCGCGCTTGTTTCGGCCTGCTCGTCGTCATTGATGATCTCGTTGCAAATATCAATGCACTCATTGCAGACGTAAACGCCCGGGCCGGCGATCAGCTTTTTGACGTCGTTCTGCGATTTCCCGCAAAACGAACAGCATAACAGTTCTTCGGGTCGGCGAAAATTTGCCATAAATACATTGATGTCTTTTCAGACGCAACCGCTTGCTATCAACGGTTACTTTTCTCGATGTTCGATAACTTCGTCGATAAGGCCGTATTCCTTTGCCTGGATCGGGGAGAGAATTCGGTCACGCTCGACGTCCTTTTCGACCTGGTCAAACGACTGACCCGTGTGATGGGCCAAAAGCCGCGAGGTCAGTTCGCGCATGCGGAGGATCTCTTCAGCCATGATGCGGACATCTGTCGCTTGGCCCGTAGCCCCACCCGATGGTTGGTGAATAAGAATACGCGAATTGGGCAAAGCGAAACGCTTCCCCTTCGTTCCCGCCGTCAGCAGCATCGCTCCCATCGAAGCGCACTGGCCGACGCAGATAGTCGTCACATCATTTTTGATGAACTGCATCGTGTCATAAATGGCCATTCCGGCCGTGATCGAACCGCCCGGGGAATTGATGTACAGATTGATATCGCGTTCGGGGTCCTCCGCTTCCAGAAATAGAAGTTGAGCGACAAGTAGATTCGCGATCTGATCATCGATCGGCGTTCCAATAAAAATAATGCTGTCTTTCAGCAAACGCGAAAAGATATCGAATGCCCGCTCACCTCGCGAGGTCTGTTCGACAACCATTGGGACTAATGCCATATAATTCTCTCTCGATGTCTTTTTCTTTAAGTAGTGGATGAACAAGGCAACGATAAATCGTTGGGAAATGACCGATTGCAGATTCTACAAGATTTCTTGCGAAATGCAAGCGGCGATCCAGCGTTACATCATCACTTTATTTCTCTGCGGCCTCTTTCGCTGCGGCCTTTGTTTTGCCTGATGACTTTGCCTTCGGCTTTGCCGATTTCTTGGGCTTCTGATCGTCGGTAACCGCATCAGTCTCCTGCTCCTTTTCATCGACCCACGGGCCGTCCGTGACCTTTGCCTTTGCGACGAGTGCCTTGATCGACTTACGGGTGCGAAGATTATTCTCGATCGTTCCCGTGCCGCCCTGCTTTTCAAGCGAGGCAAGTATCTCTTCCGGCTTCACGCGGTAGTATTCGGCCATCTTCGCGACCTCATCATCCACGTCTTGCTTCGTGACCTCAACCTTTTCGGCTTCTGCTATCTTCTCAAGAAGCATTGCACCGCGAACGTCCCTCTCGGCCTGCATTCGCATCTGCGAAAACACCATCTCGACATAATCGCTCTCCACCTTATTCAGATCAACGCCGCGCTGCTGCAGATCTTGAGCAAAATTATTGAGAAGGTTTCGGGCCTGATTTTCAATAAGCGTATCGGGTACCTCGAACGAATTTTCCTCGATCAACTTCGCGATCGCGTTATTGCGGACCCGGGCGTCAGCATCTCCGGCCGCGGCAGTTTCAAGGTCCGCTCGAAGTTTCGTACGCAGATCGGAGAGCGATTCGAATCCTTCATCAAGGCTCGTTGCCCAGTCGTCATTTAATTCCGGCGTTTCCATTACACCGACCGATTTGATCTTTGCTTTATAATGGACGGTCTTACCCGCAAGAGCTTCTGACGAGAAATCTGCCGGATAGCTTACCGTGAATTCCTTCTCGTCGTCCTCTTTCACTCCGACAAGGTTTTCTGTAAATGAGGCTTCGATTACCTCGTCACCGAGCTTTATTTCGAGATCGTCCGCTTTGATCGGTTCGCCCTCGGGCTCGTCGTCAAAAACACCCTCGAGATCAGCAACAACGGTGTCTCCGATCTTCGACGCCCGGCCTTCGACCGGTAGCAGAGCTGCTTCTTCATTCAGGCGGTTAGCGATAAGGTCTTCGATGTCACTGTCCTCAACAGGTTTGACCCGGCGCGTCAATTCGAGGCCTTCCGTCTTTGGCAGCGGGATCTCGGGCATTATTTCGACATGGACATGAAGCTTGATCGGTTCCGTCCCGTTTACTTTAACGTTTTCGACATCTTCCAGATGAAGCTGCGGTTCGGAAAGCGGCTGAAGTTTGTGTTCCTGAATTGCCTCGGTCACTTTCTCGGGCAACAGCAACTGCAGCACTTCCTGTTTGATCTCTTCCTTGAATCGGACCTTTACTACATCCAGCGGCGCATAGCCTTTGCGGAAACCGGGAATGCTCGCCCCTTTAGCATATCGCTGAGCTATCTTGCCGTAAGCGTCCTTGATCGACGCAGCATCGACCTCAACGTGTAGTTCACGCCGCGTCGGTGAAATTTCTTTTATTTCGCTTTTCATTAATCAGTTATAAATATCTCTATTTAGTAACGAAAAGAATATCGAAGTGAGTAATAAATGTCGAATAGACGGCAAAAGGCAGCAGCGACGTTGTAACGACGGCTGCTGCCTTCTTGCTAAAGTTGGTGCCGAGGGCGAGACTCGAACTCGCACGTCTTTCGACGCTAGTTCCTAAGACTAGTGCGTCTACCAATTCCGCCACCTCGGCATGCCGACCAAATGCTTCGGCAAATTAAGAATTTAGCTAATGCGTGACGAAATGTCTAGCGGCTTACTTCTTAAGATATTTGCGGTCGTATTCTTCCCATGACATATCGAAATCGCGGTCGTCTATCTCGCCATATGCCGAACCGGAACCGATCGCCTTGTTCTCGGCAGCCTTAAACAATTTATAGCCGCCGTAGCCGACCGCTGCGAGAAGGCCGAGCCAAAATGCATACCCTAGCAGCGACCAAACGATGCCGAGCAGCCAAAAGACCGCCATCACTCCAAATATGAGTGCCAAGATCGAAAGAATTATTTTAATAATATTCATCGCGAAACCTCCGTACCTCTATTCTATACGAAATTTCCTCCTTGTTGTTCGTGCAATCTTTTCGGCTTGTCGTATAATCCTGAATCGGCTTGTAATTAATTTACTGATCGCCTTTCGGCCATTAAAAGACATTGTCCAAACCAAGAATTGAAATTCCCTTATTGGCCGCTGAGATCGGGGCTGAGCTTTCGGGCAATGCTAACGTGCTCGCTGCTGGCGTTACCCATGATTCGCGTCAGGTACGCGAGGGGACTGTTTTCGCCGCTATAACTGGAGCGACAGTCGACGGCCATCGATTTATCGATGACGTGCTTCGTCGGGGTGCGGTTGGCGTGATCTCCGAAAAGGATCCGCCGGCAGAGTTCCCTTCCGCGTGGTTGAAGGTCGACAATGCGCGCGTTGCGCTCGCGAAAGCCGCGTCGATCATCAACGGAAAGCCTTCCCATCAGCTAGACCTCGTCGGGATAACCGGAACCAACGGCAAAACGACGACGACTTACCTTTGCTACGCTCTGGCAGAAGCCGCGGGTGTCAAACCGGCGATGCTGACTACGGTCGAATACCGCATCGGCAACAAAAGCGAAGAGGCCGTCCGGACAACGCCCGAGGCAAGCGACACTAACCAATTTCTTCGGGAAGCCGTGAACGAAGGCTGCGGGTTTGCGGCAATGGAAGCTTCTTCGCAGGCTATCGATCTCCATCGATGCGACTGGCTCCGCTTTCGCGTTGCGATCTTTACCAACCTTACTCGCGACCATCTTGATTACCATCACACGATGGAGAATTATTTTGACGCGAAAAAAAAGCTGTTTGATGGCAGGCTGGGCGAAAGGCCGGGCTCTTCTATTATAAATATCGATGATGAATGGGGCGTACAATTAGCGAAAGAACTGCGCGCAGAAGGTCAACCACTTGTAACGTTCTCACAAAAAGCAGCCTTGGGTGCGGATCTGACTGCCGAGAATGTTGAGGTCTCGCTGCTGACGGGAACCTCCTTTTTGCTGAAGACGCCGAAAGGCGATGTGGAGGTTAATTCGCCACTCGTTGGGCGGCCGCATGTTTACAACATGCTTTCAGCCTCTGGAGCGGCACTCGAGTTGGGTTATTCGCTTGAGAGCATCGTCAACGGACTTTCGGCCTGCGTTGGTGCACCGGGCCGCTTTGAGCGAGTTCCGCACGATGGTAAGTTCGCAGTCGTAGTCGATTACGCCCACACCGATGACGCGCTTCTCAATACGCTGCAGACCGCGAGGCAGCTTACAACCGGCAAGATCATTACCGTCTTCGGGTGCGGCGGCGACCGGGATAAGACGAAACGCATACCGATGGGAAAGGTCGCTGGCGAGAACAGTGATTTTGCGATCATCACCTCGGACAATCCGCGTACAGAAGATCCGCTGAAGATAATTTCGGAGATCGAGATCGGACTGAAAGAAACCGGTATCGCATACGCCCCAAACTCAGACCGCCGAGAAGCGATCGAGAAAGCTGTCACGATGGCCGACGAAGGCGATGTTGTGATCATCGCCGGGAAGGGCCACGAGAACTATCAAATCATCGGCACCGAGAAATTTCACTTCGACGACCGCGAAGCCGCCCTCGACGCGATCGCGAAACTCGACGAGTCATAACTGCTAGCCAGTTCAATCTTCCGTGCCGCTATTCGCATCAATAAAACGCCGGATGATCTCGCCGAGCTCATCAGACATGTCAATAAAGGCTGCTGCGAAGCCTATCTCGAAAACGTGATTGGTGATCTCGCCTGCGACCTTGACCGTCTCATCGCCTAAGAACGGAAGGTGAATGAACACGCGTTCGCCATCGGCGAAGTCACCTGAGGTAAGAACAAAGCACCCGCGTTCGCTGATATCGCTCAGCGTTCCCTGGTGTTTCCCAGCGTGATTCTCCCATTCAAGATCGACAGTGACCTTGTGCCTTTGGGCGTGTCTTCTTTCGCTCCCGCTACGCCTGTCCGTCATCGATGATCTCTCCGTCCACGCCCGGCCCTTCGCCATTGTTACGGCCGGTTACCACGAAATAATAGTAGAACGGCAGCCCCAAAAGGATCAGCCCGATACCGATCAAAGAATTCAGCGTGTCATCGTAAAGCGTCTGCAGCAGAAGCCAGGCTGTGACAAGCAGGAAGATCGCCGGAACAACCGGATATCCCCAGGTTTTGTAAGGTCGCTCTGCGTCAGGATATCGTCGGCGGAAGAGATAGACCGTTGATGTTATCAATGCATAGAAGATGAACGAACCAAATACAACGTAGTTCGTCAAAGCATCGAATAGCCGCGTCGGCGAATCTGATAACGCCCGCCACACGGAATCCGAAAGAATGAGCAGGATCGCCCAGACGCCCTGAAGGATCAGCGAAGCTATCGGGATACCAGTGACGGAGAGACGCTCGAACCTCTGGAAAAAGAGCCTGTCCTTTGCCATTGCATATGACACACGGGCCCCCGCCAAGGTTGAAGTATGCAGCGAACCGAGCGATGAGATCATCAGGCCGACCGTGAAGATCGCAACGGCGATGCCGGCCATCATATTCACCCCATCGGCGGCGAAGAAACGTTCCGCTACGACCTGTGCCACAGCTTTGTCGCCGGGGATGTTAGCAATAGCCGCCGGGTCGAGCACATAAAAATATCCTACGTGAACAAAAGCGTAGAGGAAGATGATCAATATCGTGCTGCCGATGATCGCGAGCGGGATGTTTCTGTTCGGATCCTTGACCTCACCGGCGACAAACGTCAGCTGATTCCATCCGTCGTAACCCCAAAGTGCGCCGAGCATCGCCGCAGCAAAGCCGGCGAAGAAGGAGTATTGAGCCGAACCGTAACGCTGAGCCTCGTTGACACCTTCGCATGCGGCGCCTGCTGCATCCATGCCGAAATGGCCAAAACTGCCGCCGCTAACAAAGGCGAATGCTCCGAAACCGACCAAAACGACGAGTGCGATCTTAACAAACGTCAAAGCCGCCGCGATCTGTCCGCTTATCGCGACCGAAGCCGAGTTCAGCGTCGTAAAGATGATGATGACCATTATTCCGACGAGTTGAAGAGCCGTTATCGACACATCAGCACCAAAAAGCGGAAATGACACAACGCTTTGGCTCAACGATTCATTTAGATACGTGTTCAATACCATCGCAAACGCAATGGCGAGAGCCGCCATTGATCCGGTCTTGGCGATCAGCATCTGCATCCAGCCATACAAAAAGCTTGATGCCCGTCCGTACGAATCGCGAAGAAGAACGTATTCAGCACCGGCATGGGGCTTCATTGCCGTCAGTTCGGCATATGTCAACGCACCAGCCAACGCCAGGAGACCCGCGGCGATCCAGGCCGCAACCACCCATCCGCCGGTACCGACGTTACATGTCATTATCTGTGCCTTAAAAAAGACGCCGGTTCCAATGACGTTTCCGATAATGATCGATGCCGCGGCGACCAGGCCGAGTCCACGGATCAGAGTATACTTTTCGCTTGTGTCGAGGCTCATAAATTATTGAAAAAGAGGAGAGATAAGGATTTGCAGTATCTTACGCGAAAACTCCGGTTAAGTGAAATGACTAACCTGCATCTTTTTAGTTTGCGTTGGGCCCGCAAAAAAGCGCCGATCTTCCCCGCCTAAAACCCACCAAGATGTCGTGATAATATCCTCTGGTGCATACGATTCCCTTCGGCCCAAATGAGATCATCAGTTCCGCACTAACGGCGGCTGGGAACGAGTCTGTCTGTATTCTTGACAGCTGCGGCGTCTCAAATCTGGGCTCGCACCTTCTGATCGCCGGCTTTGATCCGGTCGAAACGATCGAAATCCGCGGCGAGGCTGAAAGTTCCCTCACCGATATCGAAACAATGCTGAAACGGACTGGCCTTGCCGGTATTTTCACGCTTTCTTATGAACTTGGTGCGGAACTAACAGCAAATCGGCATGACCGCGAACTCCGCCGCCTCGACGGCGAGCCACTGGCTTTTTTGGTATTATTCCGAACGCTTGTCGTCCACGAATACAGATCGGACCAGACCTTTGTCACTGGCGAACATTCCGACGGCATAGAAATGCGTCTTAAAAAAGGCTCATTGCCGGTCGCCACCGACGCCCGGGCCGAAAGGGTAACCTCCAATTTTACAAGGCTCGAATATCTCGCCGCGGTGGAAAAGATCCGGGAAGCGATCCGCTCCGGCGACACGTATCAGGCAAATCTCACACAGCAGTTGACTATCGACCTAGGCCCGGAACTAACGCCCGAGATCATATTTTCCCGCCTACGCCGAGACCATCCGGCTCCCTTCTCAGCATTTATCAGACGCGGCGATTCGACCGTCGTTTCGGCATCACCCGAGAGATTTCTTAGGATTCGAGGAAATGAGCTATCGGCCTCGCCTATCAAAGGGACGCGCCGCCGCGGCAATTCACCCGAGGAGGACCTTCGGCTTCGAAATGCATTGCTGCAGAGCGAGAAGGACCAAGCCGAGAATACGATGATCGTCGATCTGCTTCGTAACGACGTCGGCCGGGTTTGCGAATTTGGAAGCGTAGTCGTCGAAAAGCTCTGCGAACTCGAAGAGCACGCGACGCTTTTTCATCTTGTTTCGACGATCCGTGGAACCGTGCGAGAAGGCGTCGGCTTTGGCGACATCATCAGGGCTACTTTCCCATGCGGATCTATCACGGGAGCTCCAAAGATCAGAACGATGGAGATCATCGATCAGATCGAACCGGACGCGCGCGGCCTTTCGATGGGTGCGATCGGTGTCCACATTCCCAAGACAGGTTTCGACGGCCTCGATGCCGGACTGGATATGAGCGTTGCGATCCGGACGATGGTCATCCGCGACCGCGTCGCCAAGTTTAACGTTGGCGGCGGCATCGTAATCGATAGCGACGCTGAGACCGAATATGCCGAATCGCTTCTCAAGGCCAAGGCGTTATTGTCAGCACTTGGAATCGATGAGCCGCGTCTCAAATAATGGCGACCAATAACGGGAACATTTTGGGCTCCTTGGTGTCTAAACATATCGGAGGCCAAGAATGTCAACACCCCAGATCAACGTAACGCCGCTAATTGATGTACTTCTCGTACTTCTGATCATATTCATGATCATCACACCTATCCGTCCGTCGGCATTCGAGGCAAAAATTCCCGCCGAACCCGAAGCGAGAACGGACATCGACAATCATCCACACACGCTGATAGTGTCGCTTGCCAACGATCGATCGCTTTCGCTGAATAAAGAAACCGAACTCGGTTCCCTCACCGACCCGCAGGCCTTGATCGTGAGGCTTCAAAACGTCTTCGAGGAGCGCACCGAACAGCTCGCCTTCGCCGGATCATCAGAAGACGGAAGTCCGACGATCGAAAGGACCGTGTTCATTAAGGCTTCGCGGCAAACTCCGTACGGTGAGATCGTCAAACTTGTTGATGCCGTCAAAATGTCCGGCGCGTCGCCGATAAGCTTGCAGATCGACCATCTAGATTAAGGCTTTGCCCTTGAGGTGGGTGTGGTAGCACGGTCGGCTATTATGTTACAATCGCTTTGACCAAAGGTGACGTCGCTTTTGGTTACATATCCCACTCTCCCTGCATCATATCGCCTTGATGGTTGATTACTACGCGACCTTAAAAGTTTCATCAAAAGCCTCGTCCGCTGAGGTCAAATCGGCGTATCGCCGGCTCGCACGCAAGCTCCATCCGGATAAGAATAACGGTTCCGAAGAAACAGCACGCTCCTTTGCCGCGATCGCCGAGGCGTATGAGGTTCTTGGCAACCCGAAGGAACGCGCTATCTATGATCGGCGATTGATAGAAGCCCAGTACAATAACGGTTCTAACGGCGATTCCGTCTTTGCATCGTCGAATGCTCATGCGAAACGATGGCGCCAGTTGGTTTACGAGCATCGTTACAACGAGATCATCGATCGGATGATCGCAGAAGAGCGCCGCGAGGCAATGGCTCTTCAGAAAGTCATTTTTCCGATAGTTGCGCTCTTCCTTTCGACGCTTGTGGTAACCATCGTTAAGCCGCAGTTATTTGCGAATCTAACCGTTATCGGGCAGATCATCCTCGTCTCTCTTTTCATCGTCGGAGCCATTCATATGTATGGCAGGCTACGGGACGGAATCGACAGGTTTGCCTACAGCGATGATGATCTGCACGACTCTATACTCGACGACCGTGACCGGGCCCATAAGCCGTATAGCCGTGCATCTGTTGGTTTGTTTCTGTTTGGTGGGTTGCTACTAAGCTTTGGGGTTGGACTGTTGATCGGCAACTATGTGAGTATCGAGTCGATAACGATGCCGACAATGTTTACCAGAACATTGAGCCCCGAGATCGTTTTCTATCCGCCGATTTTCGTGTTCGTCGTCGACCTTATTCATTCACTTGCACTAGGTGCCGACGGGTAGCTGCTTCACTTGACAGATATTGCGGCCGAACCTATACTTACACTTTTGCCTTACTCTTAATAGGCGAAGTAGGAATAAATCGATGGCAAATCATAAATCCGCCGAGAAGCGAATTCGGCAAAACGAAAAACGAAAAGTGATCAACCGAAACAATCGGAGTAAACTGCGTACGCAGATCAAGAAGCTTCGGTCGGCGTTGGTTGCAACCGATAAGAACGCAAGTGCTGAGTTGCTGGCTCCGACGGTCTCGCTGATCGATAAGGCCGTGAACAAAGGCATTCTTCACAGAAACACGGCAGCCCGTCATAAGTCGCGGTTGACCAAACACGTTTCCGAACTTGCACAGTAATTGATCGATTTCATCAGACGTTTTCTCCTCATCCTCTTAGCGGCCTGCTCGACAAAAGCAGGCCTTTTTTATGCGATCACGTTGGCTTCAGTGTTGGAGAATCAGGCACTTGCGACTCGCGCGATCAGCAATGATTCAATATTCATTGACGTCAGCCGGATACGGCGATTCTGAACGCTACCGAAGCTTCTGATATTCTAGTCTGGCCCAATGAAGCTAGCACTTTCAACACTCCTTATTGACCTACATCAAAAGCGGGTCGGCGGCCTCTCGCCTGGCATGTCGCGTAAATTGGCCGCTGCTGTTGCAAATTACGCCGGCAAGCCCGAGGCGGACAACGCCACGGTCGAAGACCTGCTCAACTATTTCCCTTCGCGTTACGAGAATCGCTCGAACCTGCTTCAGATCGATCAGCTTTACGATGGCATTACCGCGTCTGTAGAACTTTTCGTACGGGTTTCGGGTGCGTTTCAGGTCGGCAAATTTCGTTCCCAAAAGCAGCCGCCGCTGTTTATCTTTGAGATAACTGGCAGCGACCGCGAACGGACGCGGAAGCCCGTCGTCGTCATGTGGTTCGTCTCCGGAAAAGCTGCCAAA
>JBBQTV010000134.1:0-10676 GCA_038212935.1 Pyrinomonadales bacterium
CGGCCTCCGGCAGACTCCGGAGATGATCGCATCGGCCGCGTTGCAGGAAGATGTAGACGCAGTCGGCATTTCCATTTTGAGCGGAGCGCATAAAACGCTCTGCCCGAGGATCGTCAATCTCCTTCGCGAAAACGGAATGGACGACACGCTTGTCCTGGTTGGCGGGATCGTTCCTAACGAAGACATCGCCGACCTGAAAGCAAACGGAATCTCCGAGGTCTTCCTACCGGGAACCTCGACCGAAGACATCGTCCGCTATATAAACGAGACCGTTCGGGCAAATTAGTACTCAGATAGGATCGGAGAAGTAAAATCACAAGGAAGCGTCCACTGCGACGCTTTTTTCTTTGGCACGCATACTGCACTACTTATTTATAGAGTCTAAATATTGAATAGAAACCGTACATAGGTTCGGAGGAAATTATGAAAAAACAGATATTAACGTATGCATTCGTCATTGCCGGCGTCGTAGCGCTTTCGTACACATCCGCAAATGCGCAGGTAGTTGATGCGGTGAAAGATGCGGCAAGCAAAACAAAAGATGTGGCCGAAGACGTAGCCGACAAGACCGCTAAAGGGGCAAAAAAGACGGTCGTGGTCGTTAGCGACGGCACGAAAGCGGCCGCCAGCAAGACAAAAGATGTTGCAGGCGATATCGCCGGAGCAACCAAAGACGTCGCTGAACCGGTCGTTGACGCAACCGTTGACGGAACTAAGTCCGCAGCGAGCGCGACCGCAAGCGGAGCTAAGAAATTTGGAAACAAGACCGTCGAAGTTACAGAGGGTGTAGCCGGTGCAACTGTCGAAGGCGGCAGATATGTAACCGAAACGACTTGGGACGGCACAAAGTGGGTCTCAAAGAGAGTTTGGTACGCCACCAAGAAATCAGCGACAGCCACGAAAGATTTCGTAGTCGGCGAAGAACCGCGACGACCGTAATTTAGATCGACCAAGCAAGCAATAGAGGCATTTCCGGTCGCGGGAATGCCTTTTTCGTGTTAACACAAGGTATTTCTCCGGCTTCCGCCATCCGAATTCTGTCTTCTGATCTCTGACTTCCGTCTTCTAACTTCCGGCTACTGGCTTCTTTCTTCTCGATTCCGCATCATTTCCATACAAAAAACAGCCACTTGTCCCATTTTGCCCCACTCAGACTCAGTCCGAGAATTCTCCGACTCAGTCTGAGAACTTCGGGAACCAATCCGAGAACTTCATAATCCATTCCGAGAACTTACAAAATGATTGAGAGCTTTATAAATGATTCCGAGAACTTAAAGAATTTTTGTGAGATCACTATAACACAAAGCCAAAACTTAGCAGCTGATCACGGAAAATGAGGTTATACTGTCACAGGATGAATCGGGCCGCGTTTGTTCGAGAATCACTGTAACGTGCGGTGACCGATGTCGCATATTAAGTGAATGCATGCTGGGTGAGATGAGACTGAGAATTCTACAATTGTTTTGGTTTGATCCGGAAAAGGTCTCACCATCAATTCGTAAACGGCCTTACGTAATTCTGATCTTGGCAGTGGTGATCGGCGTGGGGTCTTTTCTGATGATCGTAGATTGGTTTGAGGGCACGGAGGGATTGACCTCTCTCGTCCTGGGACTATTCTGCCTTGTTTATGCGTTTTCCTCGATACGTTTGTGGCTGTCCTTAAAAAGGCTATCGAAGGCTTAGGGAAAAGGTTTGAAAAAACTGGGTCAGGTCTGCGAATCCGCGATATTGGCGGGGTATATCTTCTCAGCTTGATCGCGGAGGTAAATGAGTTTGCGGTCGCCTTGAAGTTTTTGGCGGGCGGCGTCGTTGCGGCGGCTAATGTTTGAGGTGTCGAGGCGGGCTATCAGCGAAAGTTCGGTAACGGCGCACCCGCGTTCTCTGGCCAATATCCTTAGAATGGCTTTTGGATTACGCTTTCTCAGGATCCGGGCCGGAGATTCAGTGACGGCCGATACTCTGACATGTCGGGTAGTGAAAACTTCCGGGCATTTCTATTTGTGCGGACCTTACTTTGACCTCTCATTTCCACGAAGAACTGTTTCCGCTTATACTTGGTGGACGTGGAATTATGAAAGAGAAGATAAGAGTTGCGAGCGGGCAGGGGTTTTGGGGAGATATGTTGACGGCGCCGGTGGACCAGGTGCGGGGCGGGCCGATCGATTATCTGATGCTGGATTATTTGGCTGAGGTAACGATGTCGATAGTTCAGAAACAGCGGCAGCGGGACCCAAAAGCTGGCTACGCACGCGATTTTGTGTCGCTGATGCGCGAGATATTGCCGGATTGCGTCGAGAAAGACATTAAAGTTTTGTCGAACGCGGGCGGCGTTAACGTTGAAGGATGTGCGGAAGCCTTGCGGGAAACGGCAGTTGAGTTGGGCCTCGGCGGCAAGTTCAAGATCGGCGTGGTGACGGGCGATGACATTTTGCCGCGGCTTGACGAATTCGCCGAAAAAGGCATTGAGATAACCAACATGGAGACCGGCGAGCCGCTGGCCGACATCCGCGACAAGGTGCAGTCCGCGAACGTTTATCTAGGCGCCGAAGGATTGGTCGAGGCTTTGGGCAAAGGCGCTCAGGTCGTCGTCGGCGGACGTCTGACGGACACGGGATTGACGCTGGCCCCGCTGATGCATGAATTTGGCTGGAAGTTTGACCAATGGGACCTGATCTCAGCGGGAACGATCGCCGGGCACATCATCGAGTGCGGCGCTCAGGCTTCCGGCGGAAATTGCCAGTTCGAATGGGACAAGATACCGAATCTGGCGAACGTCGGATTCCCTATCGTAGAAGCCTCGCCGGATGGTTCGTTTATTATAACGAAGCACGAAGGCACCGGCGGGCGTGTGAGCGTTCAATCGGTAAAGGAACAGCTTCTATATGAAATGGGCGACCCTAAGGCTTACATCACGCCGGATGTGGTCGCGGATTTTTCGTCTATTCAATTGGAAGCGGCGGGCGAAGACAGAGTTCGCGTTTTTGGGATCAAAGGACACGTAAATACGGATTTCCTTAAAGTCTCGATAGCGTACTCCGGCGGCTGGAAAGCGGTCGGTACGCTGGTCTATTCATGGCCCGACGCCTACAGGAAAGCCTGGACAGCGGACAAGATCCTGCGCGAGAGGCTCGATAAGCTTGGGTTGAAATTCGATGAGATCCTAACCGAATACGTCGGCGTAAATGCTACTCACGGGCATCTGGCGGGAGAGGCTACGGACGACATTCCCGAAGTCCAACTGCGTGTCGGTGTCCGCGGGCAGAACAAAGCCGACGTCGAACGCTTTACCAAAGAGATCGCACCGCTCATCCTAACCGGCCCGCCCGGAGTTACCGGCTTCGCCGGCGGCCGCCCAAAGGTAGAAGAAATCATGGCGTACTTCCCTGCTTTGATTCCCAAACACTTGATAGAAACGAAGGTTGAGATCGTAGAGGCTTGAAGGATGCGATACGACGTTGATTGGGATCCAAAGAAAGCAAAAGCTAACGATCGAAAGCATCATGTTAGTTTCGAGCGCGCGGCTTCGATCTTTCGTGATCCTCATATTCTGTCGATCCCGGATAATGAACATAGCGAAACCGAAGAAGGGTGGATTACAATAGGTCTAGACGAAGGCGGGATTCTACTTGTCTTGATTCATACATTCGAAAAAGTAGTCAATAACACGGCACGGCTTCGGATCATCTCAGCGAGAAAAGCTACAAAGAACGAGAAGAAAAAACTATGAAGAAGGAATATGATTTCTCAAAAGGGGTAAGAGGAAAGTTTCACAACCCGGACGGCGAGCTAAATCTTCCCATCTATCTTGACCGCGAAAATAGCTGACTTCATTCAGAAGTTGTCGGTTGAAAAGAAAATCGATCGAAATAAGATCGTCAACAAGCTTCTCCGTAAGGATATGGAGATAATTGAGCTCTAACGGAATTGTTTTGCGCCCGCCCAAAGGTAGAAGAAATAATGGCATACTTCCCCGCCCTCATCCCGAAACACCTCATCAACACGAAGGTTGAGATCGTCGAGGCATAGGTGTTCCTATGGAACTTACAGAATGTGTTCTCCACGGCAAACAAGAGGAAACTTTCGTTTGCACCCACCTAGCCGGGTCGATACAGACCGGCGAGAGAGTCGGTTTTTACTTTGCATCTGAACCGCGCGGCGATGCTTGGTGCCAGGAGTGCGAGGAAGAACGGTTGAAGTACGGCGGAGCCGGTGGCGATTGGAACGAACGATCCGAGGCTTTCGCGGATATAACACTCATCTGCGGTAGTTGCTACGACAAGGTCAAGACTCTAAATTACTCGGCCACACCTTCTCTGGATAAAGATTAGCGGGCTTTGTCCAAGAAGCTAGCAATTCCCTTTTGACAGTCTTCGGTCATTCGGGCTTCGGCGTTGGTTTTGGCTCCGGCCTCGAGGGCTTCTTCGAAAGACGTGGCGTCCATTTTGTAGAGCAGGCGTTTGCTCAAGGCGACGGCCGAGGCCGAGATCTTTGTGTAAACGGAGGCGTACTCGAGCACGGCGGCTTCGAAGCCTTCTTCGGGAAAGATTCGGTTGACCAGCCCGAAGAAATTTGCTTCCTGAGCAGTGAATTCGAAGCCTTGCGTGACCAATTCGAAAGAGAATTTCTCACCCAGATTTCGCCGCAAGATCGCCATCACGATCGCCGGAACGAAACCGATCTTCACTTCCGGATAACCAAACCGCGCCGTCTCGGTCGCGAGCACGATATCGCATCCCGTCGCCAGCCCGCATCCGCCTGCAAGTGCCCGGCCGTGAACGGCGGCAATTACAGGAACTTTCGCGTTCCTAATTAGAGTAAAAAGCTCGGCTAGGTTCTTCGCGTCCTCTAGATTTTCCTCATACGACGCCCCCGCGATCTTCTGCAAAGCCGAAAGATCCGCCCCCGAACAAAAATCCTTCCCCGCACCACGAATAACTATCGCCCGCAATTCATCATCGCCATCCGATTCCATGATCGCTGCCTTCAAAGCGGTGATCAAAGCATCATTCAATGCATTCCGCTTCTCCGGGCGATTCATCGTGAGTATCAGCGTTGAGTCGATCTTTTCTTTAAGTAGTTCGGGCATTACAGATGTTCTTTTTACCAATTAACAATTTTCCAATTAACAATTTACAATCGTTCGCCTTTTGAGGTTTTGACTATTTTGGTCAATATCTTGGCGAGTTCTTTTCGGTCGGCATCGACTGATGCGAATTCATTATCTTTTAATAGATCAGCAAAGTGGATGAGTTGTAGCCAATATTCGGTTTCATCAGCACGCCGAAGTGCCATGGCCATATACTTTTGAAAACCTTCGGACGATTCTGCACTGATCGCTTCTTTGACGTGTTTACCGATGTTGGTGCCGGCGGAAAGCAATTCTCTACTTAGAGTGTATTCCTTATGCTCATCTGCAAGATATCGGCAAAGTTTCACGATCCGCAACGCAAAAGCGAAAGATTTTGAAACGATCGGATTATCGTTCGATTGGGACATTGTAAATCGTAAATTGGTTAATTGTTAATTGGTAGGTCAATATCTTCGACGTCAATATACATCCGCAGGAGGGCGGTTGAGAAGGTTTTGCCTTGGGCGTCGGTCATTAGGCTTAGGGTTCCTCCGCCGCCGAGGGATTCGTGGAGGAGGAAGTTGAGGGCTCCGAGGTTCGGGAGCTCGAAGCGTTCGACCTTGCCTTTTACCATGTCGCCGAAATGATCTTTGACGGCGGACTCGGTGACGTGTTTGACGAGCAGAGGATAATACTCGTCCTTTAGCGCGATAAGGCCGACATTGGCGGTGTCCCCTTTGTCGCCTGAGCGGGCGTGAGCGATGTCTTTCAATTGGACTTTCATATTTTAATAGATAATAACCCAGCCCTTAACGCTTTTGAAACCATTAGCGACTTGTTACGAGTTCGGCATTACCATTCAAACGAATCGACGATCTTGTCGATCAATCCGATTGTTAAAGCTCGTTCGGCATCTATCGGCGCGGCGGTGAAAAACATTTCCAGGGCATTCGCTTCGCCAACTAATCGCGGAAGCCGCTGCGTTCCGCCCCAACCGGTAATTATGCCGAGACCCGCACCGGGATGACAGAACGTTGCGGACGGCAATGCAATGCGGCGGTCACATGCTAAGGCAAGATCAAGAGCACCGCCGAAACAATATCCGTTAACGGCCGCAATGGTCGTCCGCGTTTCTGTCGCTATCTTATTCATCAAACGCTGGCCGCGTTCAGCAAATCCGTGAGCGGTCGTTACATCGATGCCTGCGATCTCTCGAAGATCGGCTCCGGATGCAAAGACGTTTTCCGTGCCGGTGAATATGACCGTCTCAGTCGCCCGTTCTAAACCGTCCAAAACGGCGTCGATCTCATCAAGCACCGACATGGACAGCGGGCTCCGCACCTGGGGCCGGCAAAACCTGACGATGAGGTTGGCTCCGGAACGTTCGACATTTACAGCGTTAGACATTGGCAAGTAAAAGACTTAATACTATCTTTATGTTCCGAACAGACAAAGCTCATCCGTGGCATGGCATTCCAATCGGTGATGGAGTGCCTGAAGAGGTGACGGTTTTTGTAGAGATCGTACCGCGGGATACCGTGAAATATGAGGTCGATAAGGAAACCGGATATCTGAAGATAGACCGGCCGCAGCAATATTCTAACGTAGTCCCGGCCAATTACGGCTTCATTCCGCAAACGTATTGCGCAGAGGGGATCGCGGCGTTGGCGCGTTCGAAGACCGATGTAAACATAATTGGTGGTGACGGCGATCCATTGGACATACTCGTTCTTTCGGAGCATCATATTCCCCGCGGCGACATTATACTTAAGGCAAGGCCGATCGGCGGCTTCTGTTTGGTTGACGATAGTGAAGCAGATGATAAGATAATCGCGGTTTTAAAGGGTGATAAGGTCTTTGAGCAATATCGTGAGATACGGGAACTGCCGACTGGCATTCTGGAGCGATTTGAACATTACTTTCTAACCTATAAATCATTACCGGATGCACCGAATGTCTGCGAGATCGCCTATTCATATGGACGTGAGGCGTCTTTTGATGTGATCCACACGGCGATCGCCGACTATGCGGAACTAACCGGGAAACTTAGATAGAACATGCCGACGAGGAAACCCCCATTGTCCGATGATGCCCAGTCACAGAATGTATTGCTGGCTGCGCTTCCTCACGCGGAATGGCGGAAGATCAGAGATGTCTGCAATATCGTGGAGCTCGAGAAAGGCCAGGTACTTTGGGAGGCCGAGGAAAGGGGGCCATATCTTTATTTCCCTATCAGCACGCTTGTTTCCCTGCTTTATGAGACGGGTGAGGGAGGTTCGATCTCTGTGGCGACTATCGGCCGTCATGGAATTGCCGGGACGAGCATCGTGATGGGAGTCAGAACTCCGGATAGGGCCGTCGTCAGTTATACAGGAACGGCATATCAAATGGGCTCGAGCGTCGTGCGAAAGGAGCTCGCTGAATGCGGCGATTTTCAAGACCTGCTGATGACATACACCCACGGACTCCTGACCCAGATCGCTCAGAACGCGATATGCTATCGGCTGCATCGCGTCGACCAGCAGCTATGTCGGCTATTTCTCGAATTAAATGACGAACTACAGACTGAGACCTTCTTTCTTACGCAGGAGCAGATAGCCAATCTGCTTGGCGTTCGCCGCGAAAGTGTCTCGCTTAGTCTTTCGAATCTTTCCGGGTTGGGTGTGATAGAAACCAGCCGCGGAAAGGTCAGGATCTCAAACCTCAATGAACTGCGTTCCGTCGTTTGCGAATGTTACGACGTAGTTACCGCGATCAGAGACCAAATAATCAATAAATACCGCAACGAACACCACTCCTGAGCCGCTTAAGTTTTTTTCCAAAGTGTGAGTTAGCGCACAGTCTTCCGCCCGTCCTTTCCCCATAATTGGCATATAGAACATGGCAGTATTTGATTGATGGCAAAAGGTGCGCTCGGAAGTTGCTTCGGGCGGCCTTCGCATGCCGAATTTGAACATCGACGGCTTTTGGCTCGGGATAAGGCTGCTTGATGCTTGTGTCGCTCATAGGGAGGGCAAAATGAATAAAGTTCCACGAATTTTGTACGTCGATGATGATGCCGACGGTTGTGAACTAATGGCCTTTCAGTTAAACCACTACTATGGTTATAACGTGGAGACGGCATTAGATGGCGGAAGGTCGCTTGCAATGATCGACCATCATCAGTACGACGCCTACATTTTAGATTATTGCTTACCGGACGTTACTGCTGTGTATCTCTGCAAAAAGATCAAAGCGATGGATCCGACGGCCGCCGTACTTATCTATAGTGCGCTGGACCGCGATGTGGACCGCCAACATGCCTTGGAAGCGGGTGCGAATGGCTTTTATGTTAAACCTGAACATTTAGAAATGATCGGGCCTGAGCTCAAAAAGATACTTTTGACAAAGGGCTTTGGCCAGATGGCGACCACCGCAAGTAACGCAGAAAATCACGACCGCAGACCGTTGAGGCGTCGGGCCGGCGGCATTATCTGACCCTAAATTCAACCGTGGAGCTTAAGCAGATCTCTTCGGCAGATCGTCCCTCACAGCGACCGCCTAGTGTTAACTCACAAGGCGGTCGTAAGACGGTCTGCCGAGGGGATTACCCCTACCTGGAAACGAACGCGGCCCACGCCGATAGATCGTAAAGTTGAACGATCGATCCTCCCCGCGAGCACTACGTCGTTCTAATTTCTGATGTGATGCCATTAGCTCAGCTACTTTGTCCCATTTTCAAAAAGTTTCATGAGGGCTTTTTCCTCTGGCTCGTAATCAGCCTGAAATTTCTTGATAGCACGCGACCGGCGAGGACGAAATTCGTCGATCGTAACGCCTGATTCATATGCCCTCAACACTTTTGGATGGATGTATGAACCCCGACATACCGCTGGCGTATTTCCGAGCTGATCTGCTACGCGTTTTACGGCGTTTACGACATTCTTTTTAGCAGTTGCTTCGTCGGACGCAACCCCCATCTCCGCAAGCTCTACCGCTGCCATGAGCGTTCCGCCCCAGGTTCGGAAATCCTTTGAAGAAAATTCTTTTGAGGTCGCTTCTTTTATGTAGCGATTTATGTCGCTCGGCTTGATCGCATTAGGCTTTCCATCGCCATTAATGTAATGAAACAACTTTCGCTTAGGCCCAATATCCTTCAGCTTCTTCATCAGCCCGGCGAGCTCTTCGTCCACCACTACCAGCCTATGCGCAACGTGGCTTTTGCCGACAAAATCGAATTTCAGTTCCCCTTTCCGCCCAATAGTGAGGTGCCGGTTCTGAAGCGTAGTGATGCCGAAGGTACGATACTTCTTTGCGCTCGCGTCCGTTCCGACACGGATATACAACGAATTGATCAACCGTAAGGCTATCGCAAGTACCTTTTCACGCGGAAAACCTTTTAACGAGATATGTTCGTTCGTTACATCTCGGAGGCGTGGCAAATATTCGCCGAACCTTTCTATCTTGGCAAATTTCTTTCGCTGCTGCCGCTCAGCAAATTTCGGGTGGTAAATGTACTGGATGCGGCCGGTCGTGTCCATACCCACCGCCTGCTGACGGCCGCCTTTTGCCGGGCAGATGCGGACATGTTTCCATGCCGGAGGAATGACGAGCGACCTTATGCGTTCGATCTGCGCGGGATCCTTGATCGGATCGCCCGACGAGTCAAAATAACGAAACCCGCTCTTGGGCGTACCTTTTCGCTGCCACCATTTTCCTCGGCGGCCTTTGGCGATCATCGCACGCGCCTTGGCGGCGTCAAAAACTGGTTTCGCTTTCGGCATCCGAACTTTGATGTTGCTTCTGCAGAATTCGTCTGTCTCAAATGTTCTGGGATCAATAGAGTTCGAAGGTGAGAATGCCCGACATCTTCAGCGGCGTGTTGCGAAACGTGAGGGGCTTGAACTTTGCCGAACATGCAAGACTCCTCCCCGCCTGCATAAAAATTGGCGCAGCTCGAAATCCGCCAGCACTTAATACTTTCCCATTCTCGTCCACCAGAACCTGGATCTGCGTTATGCGAGAGCTGGGTGAATCTCTAATGCGACTCAACTGTTGCGGAACTTCTTCGGCAAACCGATGAATATCGATCACCTCTACAAGAGAAGGAAAAAGTCCCTTCTTCAGGTTCTCTTCTATTGCTTTTGAATCCCGTGCATCCGTGAACCTCTTCGAGAGAGAGAAAGTGATCTGAACTTCAGATGATCGCGGTTTTCCGTTCTTGGTCGCCGGATGAAAGACTGCGGTCTCGAAATACTGCCTGACAGCTCGGCGAACATCCTCGACTTCACCAGGTTCTTTGGCTCCGCAAGGCCACATCGGGCCGCCGAAAAAGCGAATGTTCGACGCCTTCCCTTTGGCCGACACCGACATACCCAGCTGGAACTTGCCATCGATTCCAGCCTCCTTCGCCTCCGAAGAAAGCACAAACTCCGGCCAGTCAGCAGGTCGAGCCTCGGTCTCGTTCGCTTTCGCTTGCGATAGGGCTCCGCCTCCCATCATGAGGAAAAGTACTGTTAATATGTGAAGATCCCTGATCAAATTTCGCCAGTTCATATTACTTCATCAGACCACCGGGCAAAACAAAAGCTCCGATGTGGGGTTCGGAAGTGTTGAGACACGTTTCAAG
>JBBQTV010000135.1:0-10569 GCA_038212935.1 Pyrinomonadales bacterium
GGAAGCTGAAGACAAGGTGCTTGAGACAGGCCGGGATGGATTCGAATGGCACCTCATCGGCCACTTGCAGAAGAATAAAGTTCGCAAGGCCGTTCAGATGTTTGACGTAATACATACGCTTGACTCGCCGGAACTTGCCCATCGCCTGTCGCGGATCTGTGAAGAAGAGAGGCGTCAGCAGCTTCGGGTATTGGTACAGGTCGACATTGCCGGTGAGGCCTCGAAATCCGGTATCGCCGAGACTCAACTGCCGATGCTGGTCGAAGCGTTAAAGCGTTCAGATAGGCTAAGGTTTGAGGGGCTGATGATCATTCCGCCCTATTCCGACGACCCTGAACAGACTCGTCCTTATTTCCAGCGTCTCCGGGAGATCCGCGACCGATTAGCACGCGAAGGAGCTTTTGCGGGAGTTACAGGTGAACTCTCGATGGGCATGAGTCATGATTTTGAGGTCGCCATCGAGGAAGGTGCGACAATGATCCGCGTCGGGACCGCTATCTTTGGCGAAAGGAAGAGCCTCTCCGCATAATATGCTCACACTAACTGTTTACCCGATCGTCAGAACCATAGTCTGGGGAGCATTTTTAGCGTTTCTTTTGCTAATGACGCTGAGGCTTATCTTCAATTACGCTGACCCCAATCCCTTCGGCAAGGTCGGCCGATTTGGCTTTAAGATCCGGAAGATCACTGAACGGTTTGTTTATCCGGCTGCCCGGTTCTTGGCTAATTTTCGCGTTGATATCAGGCTCGCACCGCTCATCGTGATCTTTCTGGCTTTGGTCGTTACATACTTTAGTATGCAGATAATCGGGAATGCATTCTTCGTTGCTGATGGACTGTCGGCATCGGTCACGTCCGGGAATGTTAAAGCTACGATCGGTTTTGTACTTTATGGCCTTCTGAGCATTTTTGTCCTTTTTCTGATCATCCGATTTGTTTCCCAATGGTTCGTTTTTGCTCGCAATTCCTTCCTGGCCTTCGTCAATAAGATCACCGATCCGATCATGATCCCGGTCCAGAAGCTCATTCCGACAGTCGGAATGTTTGACTTCTCGCTGCTCGTTGTTTTGATCGTAATTTGGATCCTGCAGGCTGTGATAATCAATACTCTCGTCAACGGTTGATGATCGAAATAGATGAGAGAGATGGCCACACTTCGTTCCGCATTCGCGTTGTGCCGCGGGCGTCGAGGACAGAACTGGCAGGAGAGATAGGCGGGGCGGTGAAGGTGAGAATTGCTTCACCGCCGGTTGACGGAGCGGCAAATGCGGAGCTGATAAAGCTTCTCGCGAAAGTATTTGATATCGCAAGGTCAGACATCGAGATCATCGCCGGTCATAGCTCTAGGTCCAAACGGATACGATTAACCGGCGTAACGGCTGCACAATTGCAAAACGCTCTCGGTTAAGCGGCTTTTTTTGACGGCGGTAGCTTTTGCGAAAGACCGCAGCTGCCAATGCTGCGGTTCCGATCGCCGCGATGACCTCGAATAATATCGCTGCACGAACCAGACCATCGTCCAGGTCGGCCCGCATGAGAAAGATTTGCTGGGCAGCGATAAGATCGGCAAGGATCAACATTCCGCATAAGAGTAGAAACGTCGTGCTTCTTTTCATATGACATTTATTAGAAAGCAGCGGAATGAACTTGCTATGTCCGTAATATCAACAAAATATGAATATTCCCGAGTTTTGAAGGCCTCGGAACGACGTGATATATTCACAAATTCGATAAGATCTCGCGGCCGGAAAAATGCCGCCCCATGGTGAGGAAAATTAATGTCAGGACACTCGAAGTGGCACACAATAAAGCACAAGAAAGGTGCGATAGACGCCAAACGCGGTAAGGTATTTACGAAGTTGATCAAAGAGATCACCGTCGCGGCCCGAACCGGCGGAAGCGGCGATGTCGATCTTAATGCTCGCCTTCGCAAAGCTGTAACTGACGCAAAGGCGCAGAACATGCCGAACGACACGATCGACCGCGCCGTAAAGCGTGGGACCGGCGAGCTCGAGGGCGTCAATTACGACGAGATCACTTATGAAGGCTACGGCCCCAACGGGGTTGCGGTGATGGTCGAGACGATGACCGACAACCGCAACCGAACCGTCGCCGAACTACGTCATATCTTTTCGAAGAATGGCGGTAATCTAGGAGAAGCGGGTTCGGTTGCATGGATATTTGATAAGAAAGGCTACATTGTTGTCGATAAGGCCGCGAAGACGGAGGATGAGCTTTTCGAGATAGTCATCGAGGCGGGCGCCGATGACATGCAGGACGAAGGGGATCTTTTCGAAATCTTTACTGCCCCGGAAAGCTTCGATGCCGTAAATGAAGCGATCAAAGCCGCCGGAATCGAACCGCAAGCAGCCGAAGTATCGATGGTTCCGCAAAATTACATCAAGCTAGAAGGTGCTGATGCGAAAACGATGATGAAGCTCTACGACGCGCTTGACGACAACGACGACGTGCAAAAGGTCTATGCCAATTTTGACATCGACGAGAGCGAGATGGACTAGGTTGAACGGGTCAGCTTCTACTTTCGAGATTCGAAAATTGACAGCTTTTGAATCTAGTCGGTAACTACGATCGTGTTCGCATCCCGGCGGTTTGTGTCAACACTCTCAAGCAAAAAGTCACCCAAAAGGTTACGTTCCATGCCGATGCCCCATGAACAGCCATGATCGCTAGTGATCCGAGCTGCCCCGGAATCGCTAATATGGTGCGGCGGGAACGAGAGCAACTTCAGAATGGCTCCGGGCCGGAGGTGTTCACTTGCCCATGTAAGCGGTGAATTGCCGTGAGTATCGCGAGCTTGAGGATCGGCACCGTTCTCCAGTAGGTATTTGACGGTCGATTCGTCGCCGTAAGCGGCAGCGCGGTGCAGCGGCGTTTCGCCTTTGGTGCGAACATCTCGCATGAATCCTCCGGTTTCAACCCCCGGCGTGGTTTTCGCATTGACGTCCGCTCCATTTTCGACCAGTACGCGAATAACGTATAGATAATGCGGACGACCAGCCTTGCAAAGTGCGTTGTGAAGAGGCGTTTCGCCCGTTTTCGGCTCTTTCCAGTTGACGTGGGCTCCGTGGGCAATTAGGAAGTCGGCAATCTTCCAATGTCCAAAGAACGCTGCATTGCCAAGTTCGCGACCAGAATCAATGCTGTCAAGATCTCCGCCAGCTTCGACGACCGCCTTGATAGCTGTTACATCGTTAAAATAAACGAACCACTGAAGAAGCTTTATATCGTCATTACGGAGTATGGACCTCCAGTTAGGAAGCTTTAGAAGTTCGAATACGAGGTCCGTTCGACCTCGGCTGATCTTATCTAGAAGGGACGCCTTGTCCATAGGTCACACGTTCCCAAAACGCACTGCTGACCTTGCCTTCGCTCGCGCGGTTTCGGCCTCGCGGTCTTTAGCTGGAGCTTTACTCACAAGCGAATTCAGCAGTTCCTGTGTTGCGGCGGCTACTCGTTCCACGGCGATCTCAAAAGCTTCTTCGTTTGCCTTGGATGGCTTATTCATTCCTGAAAGCTTGCGAACGAACTGCAGGGCGGATGCGTTTACTTCGTCTGTCGTCGCTGGCGGATCAAAATTAAATAGCGTTCTTATATTTCGGCACATAAGACTTTAGCCCGCGTCAGGGTTAATCGTTGGCGTCATCGGTATAGACAACGTAAACGTCGCTCCCTTGCCCTCGCCTTCGCTGTCAGCTTTTACGGTTCCGTTGTGCATCTCTACCAGATGACGAACAATCGCAAGGCCTAGACCAAGTCCCCCTTTTCTATCGGTTGTCGAATTGCTCGCTTGTTTATATCGGTCAAATACGTGTGGAAGAAACTCGTTCGGGATTCCCGCTCCCGTATCTGCGACGGTAACAATCGCGTTGCCATCTGAGCGCTCCAAAGTGACCGAGATCATACCATCCGGAGGCGTAAATTTGACCGCGTTAGAAAGCAAATTGTTCATCACTTGCGATAACCGATCCGCGTCCCCGTAAACGGGAACGAGCGAAGTATCGATCGACGAACGAATCATTAACGTTTTCGAAGCTGCTATGGGCCGAATATTGTCGATTGCGGCGATCACAATATTAGAAAGATCGATAGTGCTCTTAGAAAGGCTGAGCGTGCCGTTCACTATCCGCGTCACGTCTAAAAGGTCGTCTACAAATTTCGTTTGTACCAAGGCACTTCGTTCAATGGCATCTACGGCACGTTCAAAAATGTCATCATTGTTGCGGTTTGACCGAAGCAGGCGTGCCCATCCGAGCATTGCATTAAGAGGTGTCCTAAGTTCATGCGACAGCATCGCCAAAAAATCATCCTTTGCACGATTTGCGGATTCCGCTTGAATCCGCGCTTCTTGTTCGCGAATGTGTCGGATCTTTTCGTCCTCGAGTTGCTTCTGCTGGATCGAATATCGAATCGAGCGTTCAAGCATTCCGGAATTCAGTTGTCCTTTCACTAGATAATCCGATGCACCGGCATACATTGCCATCTCATCGATCTCGCGGTCACCTTGTCCGGTAAGCAGGATCATGGGGCACGTATATCCGTTCTCGCGGAGTTTTGCCAAAACCTCCAGTCCGTTGTATTCACCAAGACGGTAATCAAGAAGACAAATGTCATGGCATCCCGGAGTGCCCTGCTTAACAGCTTCGTCAAATGAGCGCACCCAATCCAATTGGAATCGGTCTCCGCCGATGTCAGCGAAAAGCTCTTTTGTCAGCTCGAAATCGTCCTCGTCGTCTTCAACGATAAGAACTCGGATTTTCTCGATTTCGCTGGCCTTCATTTCGTATCCGGAGTCCATCATTTAATCTGGAAGTTCGACAAATTCGACCCAATAATCGCCAAGAGCCTTCATTAGATCGACAAGCCGGTCAA
Organism: Pyrinomonadales bacterium; assembly: GCA_038212935.1. Classification (GTDB taxonomy): domain Bacteria; phylum Acidobacteriota; class Blastocatellia; order Pyrinomonadales; family Pyrinomonadaceae; genus OLB17. Next base: position 4,891 of record JBBQTV010000135.1, read on the forward strand.
ATGTTACTGGCTTTGTGATAAATGAGTTTGCACCAAGATCATAACTCCGATATATATCTTCCTCAGCTTTCGACGTTGTCATTACAACTATCGGGATTCGCCTAAGCTCCGGTTGTGCTTTGATCTCCTTGAGAGCTTCGCGGCCATCTTTCTTCGGCATGTTCAGGTCAAGAAGTATCAAACCCGGTTTCGGTGCGTCTTCAAGACTGGAGTATTTGCCGCGGTGAAGCAGATAGTCCATCAACTCTTCGCCGTCTTCGACAAATCGCAATTCGTTCAACACCCGGCTTTCTTCCAAGGCGTCTCTCGTCAACATTCGGTCATCCGCATCATCATCCGCCATCAATATTATGAGGGGCTTCGCGATCTTATCCATTCAACATCTCCTGCTGTTGTTTGAGAGGGAGATCAGCATAAAAGGCTGACCCTTCTCCCATTTTACTGGTCACGGCTAGGGTGCCGCCGTGCCGCTCCACTATTTTGCGGCAAACTGCTAAACCGATGCCGGTGCCTTCGTATTCGTTTCGCCCGTGAAGGCGTTGAAATGGCGTGAAAATACGATCAATGTACTTTTCGTCAAATCCGATACCGTTGTCCTTAAACGTAATGCGGCAGTACTCCGAATGGATAGTGCCGCGCCAGATGCGCTCTGAGAAAACCTGAACGAGCGGCGGAACTCCTTCTCGATGAAATTTTAACGCATTTGCGATCAGATTCTGAAACAGCTGGCGCATCTGCAGGGGATCGGCCTCAAGGGAAGGCAGATCGCCGAGTTTAACACTGCCGCCAGTTGCATTTATTCGGGCTTCAAGGTCGCCAACTACCTCTTCTGCGATTTCGTTCAGGTTTGTCACCTTGAATGGCTGAGCCTTTGTCGTTACACGCGAAAAGGTCAGGAGATCATTGATCAGTGTATGCATGCGTCCTGCGGCGTTCTGCATTCGCTGAAGGTAATCCCGCCCCTTTTCGTCAAATTTCCCACCCTGTGTTGAACGCAGTCGGTCGCCAAACGCCTGGATCTTTCGCAACGGCTCCTGAAGGTCGTGTGATGCAACATAGGCGAAATCCTGAAGTTCGCGGTTACTGCGTTCGAGCTCCAAGTTAGCATCGCTAAGTTCCTGTGTCCGTTCGGTAACTCGCATTTCGAGTTTGTCATGCGCAGCCTGCAAATTCGCCCCAGCGGAAGCTCGTTCGTTTAGATGTCGGCGGTTCAACACGAACGCCAAAGTTGAAATGCCGATCACCAGCAGATTCGCAAGGAGAAACGTGACCAAAGCATTCTGGCCACTTTTCCTGGATTCCTCGATGCGGCTGGCAAGATGATCTCTTTCGTCAACCTGGATCTTCTCGACTGCTTGTCGCAAAGCGTCCATTTCACGCTTGCCTTCTATGAAAAGGGTCGAATTGACTACCGTCTGCAATCCCTCCTCGCGACGCAGATCTATGACAGTCTGCAACAATTTCATACGTCGCCCGGTTCGGCTCTCTATCTCCGGAAACATGGATTCGTGCAAACTTCGCCCTGCCAATGCAGACTTTACACGGCTGAGATTCTCAAATAGCGTTTCGCGCGACATCTCATATATCTCGAGAAACGAATCTTCACCTGAGATCAAAAAGCCGCGCTGGCTGCTTTCAGCCTGGACGATAGTTATCATCAAGCTGTCGAGTTCAACGAGAATTTCTTGGGTTCTAACGACTTGCTCATTGTTCCGATTTAGCGTGTTTAAAGCTCTGAAAGAAATGACCGCATTCGCTGCCAAAAAAATGAAAACGAGTGCGAAAACGAATGTAAGTTTTGTATCGGGTCCTTGGGCCACAATGAAATGATCGGCGGATCACTCGATCGATTCCGCCTAGTTCTAGCCGAGCGTCGTCGAGCACATGATTTGTTTCAACTCCTGCAACCCTCGAAATACTCATATCAAAGCTGTGAGAAATCTAGTAGTAAATCGATGGTCGGATGATGTAACGCGATTCGAACATAAACCTGAGCCTCCCGTCAAGACAATACTGAGGATTCGAGATGGTGTGTAAAACGAATCTGTTGATTCTTGATTCGTCTTACGGTAAATAGGTCGAAAGCGTTCCCCAAGTGGGAGCCACGAAAATTTATCGAGGCTTCATCGACAATGGTGACGAATAGGTTTTCCAGCTGACAAAGAATCGTGCGGATGCTCGCTAAACTCGTGAGCAATGATTGAAGCCGTGGCGAGGTGAGGAGAAAACATGAGTCTTGATATTTTCAAAGAAAAAGGCGTAGCTCTTGATAAACAGCGATTTACGTGGCGGGAGCTTGTTCAGACTCCGACGAGCACGCTCGATGATGACGCGTTCACACGAGTCAGGATCATTTTGATGAACGGTTTGGAATCTGAGTCCATTAGATTCTCGCACGCGTGCGCTCGAATGAACCGTGACCTACAGGAGCCGCTCGCTCGCGTGAGGAGCGTCGACCAGCACCAGCAAACTCTGGTTAACTGGCTATTGCCGGCCGACCTTTCGCCGCTGGAGACAACTCTGGGTTTCGAGCAGGTTGCGGTCGAGGTAACGGCGAGCGTTGCCGAGCGCGAACCGGATCCCTATATGGCACAGGTCTACAGATTCGGACTACTAGAGGACTTTGACCATCTTTACCGGTTTTCGGCCCTCTACGATCGTATGGAGGGCGGCGACGCCAATAATCTAACTCAAGGGTACACCGACATCATGCCTGGACGGCCAACATCCGTCGAGCACCGCGACCCCGCGGACGACCTGCGGAAACATTATGACAAAAAAACCGCAGAACCGCTTACGAAGCTTCACGCGGTAACGATAATGGCGGCGGAGAATCAGACCCACGATTACTACATGACCATCGGTCCGATGTTTGCCGATCCGGTTGCAAGGCAGCTGTATGCAGAGATCGCGTCGATAGAAGAACAGCATACAACGCAGTACGAGTCGATAATTGACGCCAACGAAACGTGGCTGGAAAAATGGATGATGCACGAAGCAATGGAAGCCTACAACTATATGGGCTGTGCAGCTTGTGAGACGAATCCGCGGATCAAAAAGATCTGGGAGCAGTTTATGGATTACGAACTGGGACAGCTTCACTATGCGATGGAAGTCTTCAAGAAGGTCGAGAACCGTGACCCGGCCGAGGTGCTACCCGAGAGCTTCCCCGAGCCGATCGACTTTACCAGCCATCGCGAATTCGTTCGCGAAACCCTGGAAAACGAGGTAGACCTTCGAGCATCGGGAACCGAGTTCGTCGAACTTGAAGAAGATCCAGAACGGTCGATCAAATATCGGGAATATATGAATTCTGAAGGCTCGCCTACGGAAATAGTCGCGGCTGGATACAAATGGACACCCGGCACCGAATTAGCAAAAGCACAAGGAGCTGTCGGTTAGCGAACACAGGAGGGCAGATGCAGACAACTCAATCACAACGAACGAACAAGAATGGCGGCGGCAATCTAACGGGCGTGCAGTCAGCGCCGGAGCGGTCCGAGAAATTGATCGAAGGAGCTTCGACGGCCGAGCCCAGCATGGAGGGAGGCACGGAACTCGCTGACACAGAGCGAGCCGAATATATTGGCGAAGGCTTTCCCATCGGGTTCATGCCTGGTGTGTCGGTTGCGGAAGAAGAGGACGCCGGAAGTGAAGCGGTTTCGATGGCACTTTTTCTAGACAAATTGAGTGAAAGACTCGCCTTCGAAAGGATGGGGACGCGCCTTTACGATGGACTCATAAACAAGTGCGAGACTTTGAGCGAACCGCCCATGGGAGGAACGCTTGACGAAGTGCGTGAGATCCGAGAAGAAGAGCATCGGCACTTCCTTCTCTTAAATGATGCGGTCACAAAATTAGGAGGCGATCCGACGGTCATGAGCCCCTCTGCTAACGTTGCGGCAGTAGCGTCTCAAGGAATAATGCAAGTCATCATGGATCCGAGAACTTCGATTGCTCAATCCCTTCAGGTGATATTGACAGCGGAACTAACGGACACTGCTGGGTGGGACATGCTATGCGAGTTGGCAGATGAGCTTGGCCATTCAGATCTTGCCGATGAATTTAGACAGGCATGGGAGAACGAAGAAAAGCACGTCATGAACATCCAATCATGGTTATCCAACACAGTCATGGCAAGGGCCGCTGGTTGAGCGGCTTAAGCAACAGAACCAATAAGGGGCGGGCTCTGAGACCCGCCTTTTTTATTTTTCGTTCGCCGTAAAGTTCTTCTTCAGCTTTTGCCAGACCTCAAAATACTCATGTTGAAGCTCTGAGGTAGCCATGGCGTATTGTGTCGGCCGGATGATGTAACGCGATTCGAACATGAAAGCTAGGGTACCTTCCAACTTTTGTGGCTTCAGGTCGGCATTTGAAGCTTTTTCGAACGCGTCGAGGTCGGGCCCGTGAGCTGACATTTGATTGTGAAGTGAACCGCCGCCCGGAACGAAACCTTCTTCTTTCGCGTCATAGGCGCCGTAGATGAGGCCCATATACTCGGACATACAGTTGCGGTGGTACCACGGCGGACGGAAGGTGTCTTCCATCACGAGCCATCGGTCAGGAAAGATTACAAAGTCACAATTCGCGACTCCCGTTTCCGCCGATGGCGAGGTCAACACCGTGAATATCGATGGATCGGGGTGATCGAACGAAATTGAACCGATCGTATTGAATCGGCGGAGGTCGTACTTGTAGGGTGCGTAATTGCCATGCCACGCGACGACATCGAGCGGCGAATGATCGATCTCGCACGCCCACAAATTGCCGCCGAATTTAGCGACTTGTTCGAATTCGCCTTCGAGGTCTTCGTACCACGCGACAGGTGTTTCGAAATCGCGCGGATTCGCCAGTCCATTGGCGCCGATCGGCCCAAGGTCCGGCAAGCGAAACTGCGCCCCGTAGTTTTCGCAAATGTAACCGCGCAGCTGTTTGTCATCAGGATGAGGCTCGACCTTGAATTTCAAGCCCCGCGGAATGCAGACTATCTCACCGGGTCCGGCCTGTATCGCACCAAGTTCCGTCAAAACACCTAGCCGTCCCATTTCAGGGACGATGATCATTTCGCCGTCGGCATTGTAAAAGTAACGGCCTCCCATGCCCTTGTTGCATGCATATATGTGGATAGCGATCCCCATCTGCGAATACGGATCGCCGTTCCCTGCGATAGTCGTGATCCCGTCTATAAATTCCGTTGGTTCTTCCGGTATCGGAAGCGGATCCCAGCGGAGTTGATTCGGCGTTGTCTCGACCTCGTCAAAACGGCTTTTCCAGCCGCGATTCTCGATTCGCTCGAACGGTTTGTGCATCACGCTCGGGCGGATGCGATAGGTCCACGTGCGTTTATTGTGAACACGCGGCACCGTAAACGCCGTACCCGAAAACTGCTCGGCATATAGCCCGAGCGGAGCCTTCTGGGGGGAATTACGGCCTACGGGCAACGCACCATCGACAGCTTCGGTCACAAATTCGTTGCCGAAACCTGTTTGATATTTAACGTCCATAATCAGAAAACAATGACAATATCAATTAAACCAAAGAACTTGAAGGAACAATTTACCCATTGGCAGCCTAGCTCACTTTTCGTAGCATTTTACACGTGTCTATTCCCGGGCCGAAGCCATTAGAAATGCGTTCGAATGTCGAAAACCCGAGTTTCTTATAGAAACCCTCCGTGTG
>JBBQTV010000136.1:0-10414 GCA_038212935.1 Pyrinomonadales bacterium
ATAATGTAGACTTTTCGGGCGGAAAAATACAATTGAGGCAGGAGGAATAGCCACCGAGCACACAGAGATTCTTTAGTCTGGTACGCTCGGTTTACGAACCACGTCATCCACGCCTTCCCTGGGGGAAAATCGACATCGCGCATCTAAAGGTTTGACTACCCGAAAATCTCGGTGTTCTCGGTGGCTAATCTCCGCTATGATAAAGTCAATGGAATGAACATTTGGCAGATCATTGGTCGGTTGGTGCCGTTTGTCCGGCCATATAAGTGGCTGGTGATAGCATCTTTCGTTCTAACGATGATCGGTGCGGTCGCGGCGCAGGTGAATGCGGTCGTTATCCGCTATACGGTCGATTCGATCCAGGCGATGCTCGACCTCGGGCAGACCACCGAAGGTGCGACGTCCTTGCTGCTGTTTATCACGGCGATATTATTCGGCAAAGAGATAGTCAACATTTTCGTAAAGTATGGACAAAGCATGCTCGGCGAACGAATTCGCATCAATCTGTCGAGCCGGCTTTCGCAATACGCTGTCGAGCGGGTCCTGACCTATCGTTATGCATTTTTCACCGATGATGAAAATGCTACCGGCAAACTGCAGACACGGATGGACCGCGGCGCCGAGAGCCTTACGCGTTTCGTTCAGCGGATCTTCATCGACCTGCTACCGCTGTTTGCTAATGCGGGCCTCGCTCTCGTGGTTATGTTCAACGCAAATACGACAGTCGGCCTGGTCGCGGCGGCGATCTTGCCGTTGTACTTTTTGCTCAGCTGGCGACAGGCGAGCTTGTTGCGCGGCGTTCGACGCGGGTTGCGCAACCTGAGAGAACAGCGGACCAACGGACTCTTTAACATCATCGAATCGATCATTGTTATCAAGTCATTCGTCCGCGAAGAGTACGAACGCGAGAAACAGGCCGGGTTGCAGCAAGACCTGATCGATGCCCAGCTAAAACAGCGAAAGACAAATTACCTTTTCGATGCGCTGAAAACCTTCTCGGAACAGGTCGGCGTCACGCTTATCATAATTTTGACGGCGTATCTTGTGCTCGATCAGCAGATGTCGATCGGTGCGATAATGTTTCACCTGTTGCTCTTCAACAACGTCTCGGCGCCGATCCGTCAGCTTCATCGTATCTATGACGAGATAAATGAGGCGCTGACGTACGCCGAGGGATTCTTTGAAATTTTGGATGCAGACGGCGCTGTTGAAAAGAGTGGTGATATAACTACCGATCATCTCAAGGGCGAATTTGAGCTGAAGAACGTCAGCTTCACCTATCCAAACGGAACCCAGGCTCTGTTCGATGTGAATATGAAGATCCCCGCGGGAGCGACGGTCGCTTTCGTCGGGCTGTCGGGAGCGGGCAAATCGACGCTGCTCAATTTGCTATGCAAATTTTATGCGCCGACCGAGGGACAGATCTGTTTGGACGGCGAGGACATTCTGGACTATGATACGCGCCTGCTTCGGCGAAAGATCGGGCTGGTGTTGCAAAAGAATCACATCTTTCGCGGCTCGATCGAAGAGAACATTCGATACGGCGATATGGACGCAACGATCGAGGATGTGAAGGCTGCGGCGTGGAAGGCCTATCTGCACGATCAGGTGAGCAAGCTGCCCGACGGATATGAGTCGGATGCACAATTGCTCTCCGGCGGCCAGCAGCAGCGGATAGCGATTGCACGGCTTTTCCTGAAGGATCCGCCGATAATTTTTCTTGATGAGCCGACCGCCAGCCTCGACGCCGTCGCGACCGAGCAGATCAAGAACAGCCTAGATGCGATAAAGGAGAACCGGACGACGGTCGTTATATCACACAGCATTTCGCAGATAATCAATTCGGACCTGATATACGTTTTGAAGGAAGGCCGCGTCGTCGAGATCGGGGCGCACGACGAGCTTTACGATAGAAAAGGCACGTATTTTGAGATTTTCAATGCGTCCGCAAGGAGCCTGAACCTAGACAAGATCGCGCAAACACTTGACGAAGAATAGGACGGTTCAACAATGAAACGACGACAATTTCTAACGCTTCCGCTGGCTGCTGCTCCGCTGGTGCTTGCCGAAGCGGTTTTTGGACAGCAGCCCGAGGCTGCATCGCGGATGAAAGTTAAGACGCCTGTCGTTATTTCTACGTGGGACAGCGGCATTCGGGCGAATGCGGCGGCTTGGCCGCTTTTGGCGGGCAAGAGATCGGCCCTTGACGCGGTAGAGGCGGCGGGGCGTGCGGCTGAGATCGAGCAAAGCTGCTGTGTCGGGCTCGGTGCCCATCCGGACCGCGACGGAACTGTAACGCTCGACGCGTGCATAATGAACGGCAACGGAGATTGCGGCGGAGTCTCGTATCTGGAGCGAATAAAACATCCGGTGTCGGTTGCGCGAAAGGTCATGGAGATGACGCCTCACGTTCTGCTCGCGGGCCGTGGTGCGCAAGCATTCGCGGTGGCGAACGGCTTTCCGCTTGAGAGCGGCGAGCTCTCGCCCGAGGCAGAGAAAGAATGGCGGAAATGGCTCCAGGATTCGAAGTACAAGCCTGTGATCAACATTGAAAACGAGAAAGTCCATCAGGCCGCTCCCTTTTTTCTGAGTGACGGCTCGCCGAACCATGACACGATGGGCACCATCGCGGTCGGTGCGGACGGCAAGCTTGCGGGAATGGTGACGACGAGCGGAATGGCTTTTAAGATGCACGGCCGTGTGGGCGATTCGCCGATCATCGGAGCAGGGCTTTTTGTCGATGATGAGGTCGGTGCGGCGACTAGCTCAGGCGTTGGGGAAGAGGTTATCCGCATCTGCGGGACGCACACCGTCATCGAACAAATGCGGATGGGCCGCTCGCCCGAGCAGGCTTGCCGCGAAGCGATCCGTCGTATTGTGAAACGCGACCCGGCAAAGGCGAAGGAGTTTCAGGTCGGGTTTGTCGCCATCTCGCGCCGCGGCGAGGTCGGCGCATTTGCGGTGCAAAAAGGGTTTACTTTCTCGGTGACGAACGTGGACTCTCCGAACGGGAAGGTCTTTGCGGCAAAAGGCTTTTTCTAGCTCTTCGGATCGCCGGAGTTGATGTGAAAATGCAGGTGTTTCGAGTCTTGGTATTCGCCAAGATTTGTCAGGACGCGGGCGGCACCGTGGTCGCCAAATACCTTTGCCGAAACCTGTTTGATAACGTCGAATAGCTCGATTAATAGATCGCTATCGACCTCAAGCAGCGACTCGACGTGACGTTTTGGCACTACGACAATATGCACCGGCCAGAACGGCCGTGTGTGATGATAGGCTAGGACGTTCTCGGTCTCAAATATCTTCTCGACCGGCGTTTTACCGGAAAAAACCTCTTCGCAGTAGAAATCTTCGGACATAATGATGGACTCGATGAGACCGGTCGTCCGCTTACGCAGGCGGTTTTGGCTTCCTCGCCACTATCACAATGGAGACGCCGAACGGGAAGTTCATTCTGTTGAGAATGAAGCGTTCGGCCGAGAATAGTTTTCCGAACACGCCATTTAGGCCGGAGATGGTGATATTGTTCTCTGATTCGGGTTTGATGCCCGTAAGTTTCATCAGCGTACGGCCGCCGAGGATCGGAGCGAAAAATGTGAAGTTTGCATAGGTCGCTCGTTCGACCGTGTAGCCCGCCTTTTCGAGCCGCTCGACGATCTGCTTTTTGGTGTAACGGATGCGGTGGTTCGAGATGTCGTCCTGAACGCCCCAGAGCCACATGAACGCCGGCACGAATATAAGCGAATAGCCGCCGTTCTTCGTAACGCGAAACATTTCTTGTAGGCCAGCGATGTCGTCGTCCAGATGTTCGATGACATCGAGAGCGGTCGTAATGTTGAATGCCTCGTCTTCATACGGGAGCGTTTCCGCCAAGCCTTTTTGAACTGTAAGACCCTTCCTTCGGCAAAATTCCAGGGCGTCATCTGAGACATCAACACCCTCTGCCGAACCAAATTGCGAGAGCATTTCAAGATTAGCACCGGTCCCGCAGCCGACGTCCAGAATGCGGAGGTTTCGAGTTACGGCTTTAGCCGGCCTCTCCGCAGCCTGCGTACCCGCACCTAGACGTTCGGTGATCGACTTAAGAAAAGATTCCAAGATCGCGCGGCGGCCTACAAACCACCAGTGCGAATCTTCGACGCGATCCATTATCGCGTAAGTATGTTGCTGCATTTCCTGCGGAAGGGCGGAGCTCATAACAGAATTATGTCATAACGGCGACCCGGAAACTATCAAACGATGCGATCACGGCAGATGTAATCCGAGGAGTTGGCTGGCGGTTGGGCCTTCGTTTTGGCCGCGTTCGAGGTTGTAGCTTTCGCGGAGGCGGCGGGTGATGCCGTCGTCATACACAAAGCACGGGGCGGTATCGTTCTCGCGGCCGAGGATCATCAGGTGCAGGCCCTCGTTAAGGTATTCGTCGCGGCCGATGCAGAGCATATACTCGCCGGAGATCTGGTGGGCGGCCCATTCGAGCTCGAAGAGCGTGGGGTCAAAGATGCTCAGCGGGTTGGTCTCGGCGTGAGAAAAGCTCTCGATCGTACGTGCAAAATCGTAAGCGTGGCGGCCTTCGTGGACCAAAGTTCCCTCGCAGCCGCGTTGGCCGCCGGTGTCTATCGTCTCCTCGGCGATGGCGATGTAGATCTCGCCGAGAGCTTCGCGAACGTTCAGGCGTTCATCGGCGATCCGGTCGTTCGTATCGCCCGGATCGATCAACCCGGTGAGTCCTGAAGCATTTAATTCGCTGACTGGCCGAACGCGGATCTCCATCTCGGACGCGACAATGTGACCGATGATTCTCTTCTGTTCATCGGTCCCGTGCTCTACGATCGCCGCCAGAGCGTCCTGGACCGACCGGCGATATCTCTCATCAATCGCGTTTGCCAATTTCATAAGGAAAAGTCCACAGATAAGATCAGATAAACACAAATCAGCACCGTTCCAAAATCTGTTTGTATCCGATCTTATCTGTGGAGAAACCTCGTATTAAAGCTGCCCAAATCCGCACCAGCTGTTGCTATTGTGCCAGATGATCTCAACGTCTTCGGCCTTGGCGTCTTTCCACCAGTTTTCGAAGTCTTCTTTTGAGATGTAAAAAGCAGTCGGGGCGACCAGGTGATCGAAGACAATGTTGTGCTGTTCGCGCCAGCCGAAGGTGCCGAGGTGGTTGAGATAATCGTTATAGAACAGCTTGCTCGCTATGCCTTTGGCGGCAGCGTTCGCGGGGCGGTAGACGAGTTTCGTAGTTAGAAAAAGCGAAAGGGTCGGCAGTTTTGAAAGCTGATAGAGCATGGGCTGACTCATCTTTGAGGTAAAGCTTTCGCGGACCGGATTGACGTATTTCGTTATCCACTCGTTGTTTTCGGCGCCATAAACCCAGGCGGAGATGTGCCCACCTTTCTGCACTTTTGAGGCAAGCGATAGGAACGCTTTTTTCGGGTCAGGAGTATGATGAAGCACCCCGACGCTGAAGGCGTAGTCGAAGGCTTTCTTTAACGGCAACTTGAAGATGTCGCATTGGACGATGTGAGCATTCGGCAGATCGCGGGTCAGGGCGAAAGCCGATTCGACGCCGTCGCCGAGATCGATGCCGACGACCTCTTTTGCTCCCCATTGGGCCGCAAGCTTGGTGTGCCGGCCTTTGCCGCAGCCGCCTTCGAGCACGACCTTGCCCTCGAAAAAGTCGGGCTTCACGGGCTGGAGCCATCCGAGAAACTGCTCGTTATACTTCGGATCTTCTTGGGTAAAATGCGTCCACTGCCAGCCGAAATTCTCGGCCGTCTCGGCCTTGTCGGCCTCGATCTTGCCGAGATCAGCAAACCGCGGAACACCGCGGACGACCTTGTATTCTCGGTCGCATTTCTTACACGTCAGCACGCCGTCGATGATCTCTTTGCCGTCATACTTACTCGCATACGCCAGCAAAATATCGCCGCCGCATGTCGGGCATGCCAGAAGGTCTAGTAATTTTTCTTTCATTAAAAACAGAAACGTATCAAAACCAGGTTTGATACGAATTGGAATGATATCAATTTTAGGTGTTGTCGACCATTCCGTGCCATTCACCTGGAAAAATGATTGACCCTTTCGGGCCGGTGTGATATCACATCAGAGCAAATAAGCAAACTAACGGTATTCTCTCGTCTTTACAAAGTAAGGCGAAAAACAAGACTTGTCGGGACGAACTACTCCCGATCCACAACAGAAGGAGGTCCAAAATGGCTTATCTACTCAGCTCGCAAGCAGTTCTGATCTGTCCGCACGGCGGAGCAATACAGCATGTGCCGAACACATTCACAACCTACCGCCTAAACGGCTATCCGCCTCTGCTTTTGACGGATACGTATATTGTGGCGGGATGCGGTTTTACGTATCCCTGTCACCAGGTCCAGTGGCTAAACGGCTCAGCCACAATGATGATAAAGGGTATCCCCGTTCTTACGGTTACGTCGACCGGCCTCTGCCTTTCGACCCTGGGTACCCCGGGCGGCCCTGTGGTCGTCGCAAGTCCGGTGAATGTAAAGGAAGAGCCCCGCGAGTTTACGAATATTGACCAGTAGTCCGGCGGGGCTGGGGCTGGGCAAGGCGAAACAGATCAAAAATCCGCAACAAACGCGTGTTTCGAGGCGCGTTTTAGGCCTGATTTTGCGTCCGCGGGGCTGGATATCCACAACAGGGCTGATTGTGATGCAGTTTTGAGCTAAAAACGGCATTTGTTTCGCGGTTGATAACCGTCGAGATGGCCGAGAGGTTGATTCGTTGTCGGCGTCGTCGATTGGTTCCTTCTCGGCCCATCGGATGCGGGTTCGATCTTGGGTGCGGTGTCGTTTTCGGTGTCGTAAAGCGTTGCGTTCGTCGTTAATAATATCGGCGGCGATGATGCGTCGTCTTTAAGGAATGCAGACTTGCCGCGGGCAGATTCAGCGTGTGCAAAATACGGCATATTTTATGCTTGCAATTATGTCTCAAAGATGCAACACTCATTTCAGAATGTGAAACGAGGAGACTTAATATGATCAAATTCTGGACAACATTCGAAGGCAAGCCCTATGGCACCAAAAAGGACGAGGCAAGGATCACGCTCAGCCCGCGAAAAATATTTTTGCTAAATCAGGCGGCCTACAAAGCGCTCGGCACACCCGAGGCGATCGAATTCCTTTTTGACGAGAATCGAAAGCTGATCGGCTTAAAGCCAACCGACCCGGCAAAGCGAAATGCCTTCCCGCTCAAGATAAAAAAGGGTTCGAATCACCGCTTGATAACGGCCGGAGCTTTCTGTAACCACGTCGGGATAGACGTCGAAAAGACCGTCGTTTTTAACGACACCCAGGTTGGCACCGACGGCATAATGGTCCTCCGCCTCGACAAAACAATAAACATATCCCGCGGCGCAAGATAGCGTTGCAATCTTCCTTTTTGTGGTGGCTAGGCGAATTGTTGATGTAAGATATGATTCGTGGCCCGACTTTGACGAAGCGCTTTCTAGCAGACTACTGAGGTGATCGGTATGTTCAGAAGAAAAACGAATGGAAATTTGATGTCGCGATACTGCTCCATTGTCTTCGTGGGGCTCTGGGTCATTTTTTCGGCGGTGGCCGGTAAGGGACAAGATGCCGAGGTATCAATGGAGCCTCTACTACCGAAGGACGAGCGATTCGTCCCTGCTGATGGCCTGATCTTTCCGGAGCGTTCGCTTATTTTAACGTGTGGGGTGACAAGTGTGCTGAAGCGTCCGGATTGCCCCCCTCCTGATAGTCGGCGGATCGATCAGCAGCACATCCTCGAGATCCAGGATAGCGACGGCTCGCTGTGGTATCGGTTCAGTGTCTATCGCAACGATCCCGCTTATTTTATCGATTTGGAAACTCGCGAGTTTGTAAAGAAGGACTTTAAGCCGCTCGGACCTGGAATTTGGTATTACGCAGATTATACGCTACCGACAACAAGGCTGGACAAGAGTAGAGTCGCCAAGTTCCCGACTCACGTCATTCTGCGTCTCGTCTCGGAGTCCCCCAATTGGTACGAAGTCGAAGTAAACGACGACACGCGATTGAAGAAGTATGTATCGAAACGCGACCCGTTGTGGGTAAAGATCGGATGGCAAGATGTTTTCAGCATAAACCACGGCGCGCACATCGTGATTGATACGACCACGACAATTGTCCTCGACAAACCGAATGGCACGCCCATTAGTCCTCCGTGCGGGAAAACTGAATATCAGAGGCTGCTTTTTTCCAGTCTCGAAGAGGATTGGATCGAAGTGAATAAAGGGCATTCGCAATGTCACGGATGGATCCGCTGGAGAAATGGCAGAGATATACTCGTCGGCTCTCATCTAAATGGCTACGAGGTGGTCAACCCCAAGAATGAAGAAAGATAACGATGCGAAGACGCCATCAGTGCGTTCGGATGCGGGAGCCCACACGAAATACGGGCCCTTCGGCCTCAGAAAAAACAATCTGCTCGATTTAGTACGTGCGACAAATCCACTTTTAATCGGTTTGTATGGAATCTGCACATCTGGCCGCGGCCGTACCCGTTCCAAATGGAACTAGCTTATCCTGAACCCATTGTAAAGCAAGCCGGACTACTTTTCTTGACAGGTTCCCAGATTTTGCATAACATCCGGCCTTAGAACGTATAATCAATAGATATAACGCTGCCCCCCGCAACTGGGTTGCCATGCCAACAGTGATTCGGAGATTACTTCTTGGATCTATTCTTCTGCTAACTTTAACGCTGGAGGCTTTTCCAGCGCAAACCATCGCCTTCGTGGGTGTCACCGTCATCGATGTAGCACGCGGGAAGCCGGAGTCCGGTATGACTGTGGTCGTCTCAAGCGGCCGCATCGCCGCTGTGGGTAAGGTCAAAAAGGTGGAGGTTCCTCCTGACGCCATTGTTATCGACGCGAGCGAGAAGTATCTTATCCCGGGCCTCTGGGATATGCACACACACCACAGTTGGAGCTTTTTCCGACTTCATATCGCCAACGGAGTCACCGGCGTGCGGGACATGGGATTGTCCACCATATCGCTGGCAGAGATCGGGGCCTTGCGGCGAAAGGTTTTGGATGGTAAGGAGGTCGGCCCTCGATTCGTCGCGGCAGGCCCGACCGTAGACGGCAGGGCCTCAGATAACGGAGCTCTCGTGAGCATCAAGACTCCCGAGCAGGCCGCCCGACTGGTAGAGTCCCTCAGCAGCGCGGGTGCGGATTTTATTAAGGTATACGAACTGCCCAGAGATATCTACTTCGCGATTGCGGACCAAGCCGCGAAACGAGGTATTCCAATCGCGGGACACCTGTCTCCGGAGGTGACCCTGGAAGAAGCGGCGAAGGCCGGGCAGCGGAGCATCGAGCACTACACGGTCGGTCACCCACTAGGCCTGCTGCCCATGTGTTCGTCTCAGCCGGATAAGCTGCGCCAAGCGCTCGAAGAACTTCGTCTCCTCAGAGTTCCACCTAGAGATCCAACCCACATCGCCCACAGGCGACGTGTGATGAAGCTCGCGATCGACACCTACGATGAGAAAATTTGTCGGAGCGCGTTGCGCCCCTTGGGCAAGTTTGAGACCTGGCACACGCCAACGCTCGTGATGGGAATGGGCTACTCTGGCATCCATGACCCAAATATGCCCCGAGATCCCCGGCTCGCATATCTCCCTGAATCCCAACGACAACGATTTGAATCACTTCGGAAGATCTACGTCTCCTCCTTCACCGAGCGCGAGGTTGCAGACTTCCGGCGCGTTATATACGGGATCGTAAAGAATCTGCATCGTGAGGGCGTGGGACTGCTCGCTGGTACAGATGCGACGGGAGGCTTCCCTATCCACGGTTTTGGCATTCACGACGAACTTGAGGAGCTAGTCAGCGCCGGCCTCACGCCGGATGAAGCCCTTAGGACCGCGACGCTCCATCCCGCGCGGTTCCTCGGTCGGGGCGACGAGCTCGGTGCCGTCAAAGCGGGATACTTAGCCGACCTCGTGCTCTTAGACGCTGATCCGCTCAAAGACATTCGTAACACCCGGCACATCCGAGCGGTCGTTGCTAACGGCCGTCTCTTTCGCCGCGCTGACCTCGATAAGATCCTCGCCGAGGAGCGGCGCGTCCATAAGGACTAGTTTCAAACGACAATCCAGTATAATCCCGACCTCCTGACGCGATGATCGAGCTATATTCCGGAAGGCAAACCCTACTTCACCAAAAAGGACCAGGCGAGGATCACGCTCAGCCCGAAGAAAGATAACGATGCGAAGACGCCATCACGGCGTTCGTACCAGGTTTCCTGCAAGCATTGGCATCTCAGGTTTAGTGGTTGAGTAGTTACGGCAAAGTTCCGGGTCTCAGCGTTGGTTCGGGGCTTCCAGTGGGGACGAGCCATAGCTGCATTTCGTCGTTCTCGCGGATGCCGGC
>JBBQTV010000137.1:0-10382 GCA_038212935.1 Pyrinomonadales bacterium
GTTGCGTTCGCGGCAAGACGGGCAGCTAAAGCTAGCCGTCTTGATCTCTTGTCGCTCATCAAAAATATCGCGTTCTTGCATCGTTACTATTGTAACGGATTTTACGATACGGTGCGGAAACTAATTGGTTGGAAGTTTGTAAAGAAAATCGAAGCTGAAAATGCCGGTGTCGTGACCGTCGGAGAAATGGAAATTAAGGGCATAGCGACCAACGATCGAAATGTGTTTAAACGACACATCGTCCGCGACCTTATCCTCACGAAGGATCTTCTCTCCAGTCCATTCGTTGATGCATCCGGCACACGGGCAAGCACGTCTTAGCTGAGGAGCGGTGTATAGCCGCTCCGAATCGTCCGACCATTTAACGGTTACAGATGCGTCGCTCTCTTCGATTATTTGCCGCGGTTCTATCATTTGGTAGTGATGTGTTCCTCGATCGTCTTCGGATCGATAGCGTAGTGCGAAGCCTGATACACGACCTCACCGTCTTTGATAACAAAGACTTGCGGTGATTGATGCCGAAAACCGGTCCTTTGAGCGATCGCATCAGACAAGGGCCTAGACTCCTGTACGACAACCATATTTATCATGCCATCGACCGATGCAAGTTGGTATTGCAGATCAGCGCTTATGCCGCAGCTATTGCTGTGTTTAAAGATCACAACCGGGCGCTCATGCGACTCATTGAAGATCTGATCAAGGCGATCGAAGGAATCTATTCTGTTAAATTCTGCTGGCATGATCAAAGCCCCTGGTAAAAGTTAGGAGGAGGCGGCATCGCAGATGGGTCCGAACCTCGCGGGAAGATCTTTCGATAGGCGACAGCATTCGCCGCAAAGATGATCGGTATGACGAGATAGATCCCGAGGCACAACATTAAGTAACCGATGATGACAAGTATCATCGCGACACCAAACAGGCCTGCAACACCCGAAAGATTCGCCCATACCGCCTTCGAGCTCAACTTTACCGACTGCCATGCCGAAACACGCTTATCGGCTATCAACGGATACGAGAAAAGCAACAAGGTGTGGATGCAGACCATAATGACCGCGACTATCACCTCAAAAATGATCACGCCGGCAAAAAAACTAAGCATCTCGCTTTCGTTCATTCTCGGCCCGGCCATCGCCATCGCGATCAATGGAACATAAATGAGAACGACCATCACGACAACCGGTGTCGTTACAATAATCGTTAATATCAGACTCGGTATGAAATGTTCGAAACCCTTAAAAAGCCTGTCGAAGCTGATCTCACGTCCTTCGATTTTATCCAAGAGGCAAAGATAAATACCGCACATCATCGGGCCCAGAATGATGATGGGAACAAGGCTCCCGATGATCATTCCGACAAGCACGATAGCAAAGACCAACCAGTACTGGTCCTTGATTATCTCCCAGGCTTCTTTGTAGCATTCGATCGGTCGAATTACCCCGGTCCTAAATTCGATATGATCCATTTCAGAGGCCATAAATTCTGTCGATATAATCGCGAATCATCCTATCGCTGGAGAACGTTGGGGTCAGTGTAACTATCGAATTCCGCATTCTGGCGATCCATTCGGACGGAAGCCCACTGTCATCTACGTTATAGAACGTTGGGATCACCTCATTCTCCAGCGTCGAATAAAGAGCCTCGGCCTCTTCCGCATCTATCGCATCGTCGCTCTCAAAAGGTTCCAAACCGCCGATCGAAAAGCCGTTTTTGCCGTTGTAACCTTCTATCCACCAGCCGTCCAGAATCGAAAGGTTGAGCACGCCATTCATTGCGGCCTTCATTCCGCTCGTGCCGCTGGCCTCGTGCGGACGCCGCGGGACGTTCATCCAAACATCGACGCCGTGCACTAGATATCTGGCGACCTCCTGATCATAGTCTTCGATAAATACAGCACGATTCTGCCAGTTGGAATCGTGGTTGATGCTCATCAGCTCTTGAAGAATTTCCTTTGCAGTCCGATCTTGTGGATGAGCTTTACCAGCAAAAACAAATTGAACCGGGCGGTCAGCATTATCAACCATTTTCAGCAAACGATCGACATCACTGAGAAGCAGGTTCCAGCGCTTGTATTGAGCAACGCGTCTGGCGAAACCGATTGTAAGCACATCAGGCGAACAGAGAGTGCTGGTATCAGTTCGTTCATTGATCGTATCGCGCAGACCTATTTCCCTCCTTTCCGTCCGCTCACGGATGAAAGCGATCAGCAGATTCTTAAGTTTTCGGTGCGTGTTCCAGATATCCTCGTCTGATATCACGTCGACCGCCTTGCCCCAAGCGTTCTCATTATGCGTCAACTCCTTCCATTCCGGCCCAATCGTCGTTTCGAAAAGAGCTTGGAAAGCTGGAGCGATCCATGTCGGCGGATGCACGCCGTTTGTAACATGCGTGATAGGAGCTGTTTTGCCGGGAAACATCTCCTGCCAAAGTTCACGCGATACCTCGCCATGCTTTTCGCTAACTCCATTTGCCGAGCGAGTCATCCGCAAAGCAAACGGCGTCATTCCAAACGCTTCCGAATCATCGTCGGCATTGACCCGCCCCAACGAGAAAAAGTCCTCCTCGCTTAACTTCAAAGAAGCTAGATACTGATCATCAAAACACTCTCGAAGTACCGATGGAGAGAAAACATCGTTTCCCGCCGCTACCGGTGTGTGTGTGGTGAAAACGCATTGTGGGTGAACGGCGTCGGCGGCTTCGGCAAAACTCGCTTCTTTATTTGATTCGAGAAATTCTCTCGCTAACTCGAGCGTCAGAAACGCGGAGTGGCCTTCATTCAAGTGAAATACCTGCGGCTCCAGGCGTAGTTTTCGCAGAAGCCTTACACCGCCTATCCCGAGTATCTGCTCCTGAACGATTCGGGTTTCGGTATCGCCGCCATAAAGGTGGCCAGTGATCAGGCGGTCCACTTCACTATTGCTGTCGAGATTTGTATCCAGCAGGTAGAGCGAAATGCGGCCGACCTTGGCTAACCAGGCTTGTGCATGAACCTCGCGGCCGCGTATCGGAACACTTACGATGATGCGTTCGCCATCTTCGCCAACGACGGGGGTAATCGCGAGATCGGAATCGAATATGTCGGCATAGCGTTCTTCCTGCCAACCGTCATGAGCAATGTTCTGCCTAAAATATCCGTAGCGGTAAAGCAATCCAACGGCGGCCAACGGTGTGTTCAGATCGCTGGCTGATTTTAAGTGGTCGCCGGCCAATATCCCAAGTCCGCCAGAGTAATTCGGCAGGGAATTATGGACGCCATATTCTGCGCAAAAATACGCGATCTTCGTCTCATCAGCCGTAACGCCATCGGACATGTACTCATCAAAGGCCTTCTCGAATGCATCCAATTTCGCCACGTAGCCATCATCTGCGGCGATTTGCCTAAGCCGGAGTTCGCTAACCCGCTTTAGCAATGTCCGCGGGTGTTGTTCGCGATCGATCCAGAGTGCCGGGTCGATCTCGCGAAATAGCTCGGTCCCTGTGGGGTTCCATGACCAAAAGAAGTTCGACGAAATCTTCTCCAACGCATTCAGCGTTTCCGGAAGATGTCGGTCCAAGTTAAATTCGAGGCGCGTGAGGGTTTCGGCCTTGCGGCCAACGGCTTGATCCATACTGTCATCGGGGGCGTAGGAAGAACCCATAGTTCGATATTTCCCATGCTCGGAAAGGAGCATCATCAAACTAGAACTATAATGCAACGCAAACCGACTATCAACCGTTAGGAAAAACCGCTGTCATTCTATACGGTCTTCACTCGCCAGCTTGCCGACCGACATAAACCGGTAGTGAATGGCGACTGCCACGCCAAAGCCCAAGCCAAGGCCGACCAGTACCAATCCCGTAAGAAGGTAATTTGGAAAGTTACCGATCCGAAGCAGAGCAAAGATCCCGCTCACGACGACCCCGCCTGCGGCAAAGAAAAGCGGTATTGCTATGAACCAATACTTGAACCTAAAGGGGCTACCAGATCGATCGCGAAAGATGACCGGTTTGAGACGGTCGTATTCCCAGCATACTAGGTGAAGTGCCGCGAGAGACATCAGGATTGTCAGCAGCCAGGTACCCACAAACCCAACGGAATTCGTTAGGACCGCGATATTTACGATGATAGGAAGGAATAAGAGTGCCCCTAGATGTGAGGTCCGCGGAATAAGCAACAGCACCGCCGCGAGAAGCTGCGACCAGCCAATGAACTCGTAGTAAAAGCCGGTATGATAAAGGGCGTTGAAATATGCCCCGACCGGATTACTGTCCGGCAGGACGGTGAAGGGAATGTTTCTGATCTTCTTAATACTCGGAGGTATGAATGCCAACCCCAATAGAACTCGTACGAATGCCGTAAATAACTGTGTCCACCAGCGGTTGACGACCGAAGCGTGTAGGCCGTCCAGTATTTTCTCAATGCTCATAGTGTCCTCGAGTTTCGCTCAGTCAATATAAACGAAAAAAGCGGTTCGATATGTTTCAAGAAAATTGCCTGATGGGGTAGAATTGCGGTTTCCTTTCGGTTAAAAGATCTAGGACATATGAATTTAAATATTATTCCGGTTAAATGGGCAGAGGAAGGCGTGTTGATGTTGGACCAGCGGCTGCTTCCGACCGAAGAAAAGTGGCTAACGCTGAAAAGCTATACCGAAGTTGCGGCAGGTATTAAGGACATGGTGGTCCGCGGCGCACCGGCGATCGGTGTCTCGGCAGCTTACGGGATCGCACTTGGGGCGAAGCAATTTGTGGGAACAAACATAGATGACCTGGAGGAAGATCTTGAATACATCTGCGAAGTTCTGGGTGCTACCCGGCCGACCGCGGTCAATCTTTTTTGGGCTATTGACCGAATGAAACGCACCTTTCAAAAAGCGAAAGCTGAGGGGAAACCGGTCAGCGAAGTGAAGCAGATACTCGTCGAGGATGCCAAAGCTATCCATGACGAGGATATAGAGTCACAGCGGCTGATCGCCAAATTCGGCGGGGAGCTTCTGGAAGATAATTCGAACGTTCTCACGCACTGCAACGCCGGAGCACTTGCAACGGGCGGTGTCTGGGGAACAGCACTGGGCGTCATTCGCGGTGCGGTCGACCAGGGAAAGACCATTTCGGTCATCGCCGATGAAACTAGGCCTTACCTTCAGGGAGCACGTCTTACCGCATGGGAACTAATGCAAGATGATATTCCCGTTACGCTTATTACCGACAATATGAGCGGCCACATTATGAAGAAGGGCGGCGTCCATGCCGTAGTGGTCGGCAGTGACCGCATTGCCGCAAACGGTGACGTCGCCAATAAGATCGGCACGTATATGGTCGCCGTGCTGGCACAGCGTCACGGCATTCCGTTCTATGTAGCTGCTCCGCTCTCAACCGTCGATATGAATTGTCCGACCGGTGAAGAGATCCCGATCGAGGAACGTGACATTAGGGAAGTTACCCACGTTCAGAATATTCAACTCGCACCGGATGATACTCTCGTGAGCAATTTTGCATTTGACGTTACACCAAACGATCTCGTTACTGCGATCATCACCGAAAAAGGTGTCGCCCGCGCACCGTACACCGAAAGCCTTCGCAAACAATTTGAGAAATAGGGGTTAGACAAGCTCGATCGTAGAAATTGAGGCTGTAAAGGCTTAACGGATCACGCTTGAAGCGTGTTGAAGTCCGTTAAGCTTTTCTTGTGTAGGCCCAAATCCTTTCCGATTTTCAGAGCCTCTGATATAATCGCGATTTCAAATGCTATGACTCCGCGAAGTATCGCCAAACTCCGTCCCACAAGCCAACGTGCTGAACTCTTCGGCGGCGATTAGTCCTCTCCAGTCGTTCAGAGTGCGAGCCCTTGCTCGTTTTCCATTAACCAAATGCGATCTGGGTCGCAGACTCTCAACAAAGGAGACTCAAATGATACCGACAACAGACATGCAGAGACCGATCTTAAAGACCGACTTACCCGGACCGAAGGCACGTGCGATCGTTGAGGCGGATGCCCAATATGTCACCCCGAGCTATCCGCGGCCGGACTATAAACTTGTTGCCGAAAGGGGTTACGGCGTCTGGATAGAAGACCCTGATGGAAACGTATTCCTTGATTGTAATGCCGGCGTTGCGGTTTGTTCAACGGGACATTGCCACCCGGAGATCGTAAAGGCCATTAGCGATCAGGCGGCTGAGCTTATTCACCTGTGCGGAACAGACTATTATTATCGGCATATGCCGCAGCTTGGTAAGAAGCTTGATGAGATCGTCCCGATCGACGGGCCGACCAAGTCGCACTTTGCGAATAGCGGTGCGGAAGCAGTCGAGACCGCGCTCAAGCTCGCGATGTATCATACCAAAAGGCAGAAGTTCATTTCGTTCTTTGGTTCATTTCATGGGCGAACTCTGGGAGCACTTTCGCTTACTTCATCAAAGAAAGCCCAGCGTCTCGGCTTTGCGAGACAGGCACTGGACGTGGTCCACGTGCCATACCCACACTGCTTTCAGTGTCCGTTCAATCTCGGTAAATGCGATGATGGAACGTGCTGTATGGGAACCGTGAGCTGGATCGAGGACAGGCTTTTTACTACGACAACGCCTCCTGAGGAAGTGGCAGGTATCGTGCTTGAGGTAGTTCAGGGCGAAGGCGGATACGTTCCCGCACCGACGGAAGTCGTTAAAGCCATCCGCCAGATCTGTGATAAACACGGCATAATGCTCATCGTCGATGAGGTCCAATCAGGAATGGGACGAACGGGCAAAATGTTTGCTCTTGACCATCACGACGGCGTCAAAGCCGACATCGTTTGTATGGCGAAAGGAATTGGTTCCGGAATGCCGATCGGCGTCTGCACGGCTCGGGCTGACATTATGGATTGGCACAAGGGAGCACACGCATCGACATTTGGCGGAAATCCCGTCGCGATTGCCTCGGCGCTAAAGACGATCGAACTGCTGGAAGGCGGTCTGGTCGATAATTCGGCGGAGGTCGGCGGTTATCTTGAAAGCGGCCTTAATAGGTTGAAAGATAAATACGAACAGATCGGCGATGTACGTGGTTTGGGATTGATGCTTGGCGTAGAGTTCGTTGTCGACAGAGAATCGAAAAAGCCTGATGCCGAACTCCGTGATCGAATAGAAATGGCGTGCTTTAACAAAGGCCTGATAATCCTTGGTTGCGGTACTAGTACCATTCGCTGGTCGCCGCCGCTTATATTGACCAAAGATAACGTTGATGTCGCATTAGAGATCTTCGACCAGGCGATTGCCGAATCGGTTTAGAGGTTTCGTTTCTAGAAAAAATGGCCTGACTCCATAGGAGCCAGGCCGTTTTTGTGTCTCCGGTTTTAGCCGAAGATTGAGTTAAGGCGAACGCTTTCGATCAAAAGCGTTCGCCGAGCAGGTTAAGGAGTATAGGCGGTGGCGACGGGGACGTCACCGTCTGTTCCCCATTTCGGTCCGCTTAGTACGTTGTCGGAGCTTCTATAGGTAAACCACTCGCCGGTCGAAGGCCTGAACACCGTAGTGTCCGTCGTTCCGTCGCCGTCATAATCCGCAGGAGCCGGAATATCGGTGGCGACTCCCAGGAAGATCACGCGTGGTTGCCCGGTCAGGCTATCAAGTATCCACCATTGACCGTCGCGATAGATCGCTAGGTCAAAGCTGCCGTCGCCGTCGAAGTCACCCGAGACAGGGACGTCCGTCGCATTACCCCACTTGGTAATAGACACCGTCTGGTCTGAGCTGCGAAGGACGTACCAGAAACCGGCACGATAGATGGCCAAGTCATTCTTCGCGTCGCCATCGAAATCTCCGGCCACCGGGATGTCGCCTGCGAGTCCGAACTGGTTAATGATCGGGCCGCTAACGCTTCCTAGGATGTACCAGCGACCTTCTGACGGACGGAACACGCCAAAATCAGTTTTGCCGTCGCCGTCGTAGTCACCCTGGACGGGAATGTCGCCGTTGGCTCCCCACTGTTGGACGACCAAGACTTCGGTAGTCGCCAGAACGACATACCATGTTCCCTCTGACGGACGGAATATTGCACGGTCCGCGTATCCGTCGCCGTCATAATCTCCCGGTACGGCGATGTCGCCGGATATTCCCAGATTGACGATATACGGCACTCCATTACTCGACCGAAGTGCATACCAGTCTCCCGTCGAAGGACGATAGACCGAATAGTCACTGACCTTGTCATTGTCAAAATCACTGACGTACGAACGGTCTTCATCGATGATTATACCGGCTCCGGTTCCGTCGGTAATCGTGCCGTTTAGGGCACCACTGAGATTGAGGAAGAACGTTTCGTTCGCCTCGATCACGGTGTCTCCGATTACGACCACGCTCACCGTCTGGGTTCCGGCTGAAGCAAAGTTAAGTCCTCCGTTCGAGGGGAAATAATCGACACCGGCTGTAGCCGTTCCGTTAGAAGTTGCGAAGTTCACCGAACCGGCCCCGGTACCCGTGTAGGTTACCGTAAAGACGGCGTTGCTCGTACCTGCATCTCCTTCGAACACGCGAACGTCATTGACCGAGAATGTTCCGGCTGGAACATCATTGTCAGTGATCGTCACTGTCGCCGGATTCGGCACGCCGATCGTCGCTCCGCCTGTCGCATTGGACAACGTAGCGTCAAACGTTTCGTCGCCTTCGACCGTTGCGTCGTCACAGATCGTTACGTTGAACACCTTGCTAGTCTCGCCGTCTGCGAAGGACAGCGTACCGCCGGTATTCACGTAGTCAACCGAACCGCCGCAGCTTGCACCACCGGTTGCTGTACCACCGGCTAACGTGTAGTCGACAGTTACGGCTCCTGAGGTTCCGCCCGTTCGATTCACCGTCAAAGCGACAGTTGCATCGCCTTCGCCGACTGAATAGGTCGCGGAGCTAAACTGCAGCGTACCCGGTTGGCCGGCCGCGTTGAATTCGTCGGCACCGATGTCCGGTGTAGTTGCGGAACGCGGGTCGCCATCGATATCGGTGGTAACCTCAGCGATCGGTGTGCCGGCGTTGATTATAGGGCTTCCTGCCTGCAGATGCAGGTCGGTTGCCGAGACGAACAACGGATCGACTGCCACCGAGTTAGCGTCTTGTCCGGTGGCGGTCTGCCATTCTGCAAGCGTCGCCCTTATTCCGCCAAGGAAGCCGACATTCTCAGTTGAAAAATAGTCGTTGTAGTTGATCGTAGAGAACACACTCGCCGGAGCCGAGCTATGGATGGCAAAGCGAGTCGCGCCTGCCGTTTGCGTGTTGGCAAATACGTTATTGCGAACGTCAAGTGCCCCCGCGGCCGTTACGCCCGTTCCCACCAGAATCGCGGATGTCGTTCCGCTGCCTTGATTGGTATTCATATTTATCGAGTTATGATAAATCCTATACCCGCCGGCACCGACACCGTTAACGTTTATACCATGTCCATTACTGACCAGCGTCGCCGAACCCGATGCCGCAACATCTGAAATGAAGTTGTTGGCGATAAGCACGTTAGCGGCGGAAGTCGCTGACGAAAGCTGCATACCAAATGCGCCCGTGCCGGATGTACTCGTGTTCTTAATATCGGTGATCGTATTGTTGACAATCGATCCGCCATTAAGCGTAAACGCCAACTGTATTCCGCTCATCGCGGCAGTTGTCGTCCCCGATGATGAAACACCGTTCACCGTATTGTTGCTAATCACGAAGTTCTGGGCGTTGCCCATCAACATACCACGGAAGCGATTCTTGTCCGCTTCTACGGTTGAACCGAACTCGTTACCGGTAACCGTCCAGTTTTGATCGAAACCGATATTACCCTGATTATAGATCGAGTTCTGAACACGGTAGATGTGGTTATTCGTCACCGTATTGTTGTTATTCTGTGCCTCAGCCGCACCGCCGATCGTGGTGCCGCTTCCAGCAAGAATACCGGCTGTCGTCTGTGCGGTTCCCACAGTCGCGCCGTTGATAATGGTGTTCTTGATCGTATTGTCATTTGCTCCATTTGCCGCACTTGCACTGCGAATCCAGATGACCGTCGAAGTTCCGGTTTGACCGTTGGAAATGGTCAAACTACGGTCGGTTCCGCCTGACAGCGAACCGTCAAAAGTAACGCGGTCTGCTCCGTTAAGAGTGATTAAACCGATATTTACCGCAGCCGTACCGGAAATCGTCCGCGGTGCGCCGCTCGGTTTGAATGTCAGCGTATAACCGCCGGCACCCGTTTCGGTAAATTGATTAAGCGCAACCGCTCCGGTTTCCGCCGTCAGGTCCGATGTGATATTCACGATTAAGTTGTCGGCTAAGCCCGCTTCGTTGATCGCTTCAAACACACCGCCCGGATTCGTCAGCGACGTAAAGATTTCTCCCGTACCGACACTGATCGTCCCCGTAAACGGCGGCGGCACGTCAAGAATTGTTAGCGTCGCCGGATTGTTTGT
>JBBQTV010000138.1:0-10372 GCA_038212935.1 Pyrinomonadales bacterium
GCGTTTGCCTTTCTAATGTTCGCGGCGGCTGTAGGTTATTGGTATCAATACGTATCGGCTGATAAGCAGATTGACTCGATAGCGGTCATGCCATTTGTCAACGAAACCGGTGACGATGAGATCGATTACCTTTCCGATGGAATGACCGACAACCTGATCCGTGATCTTTCCGGCATTCCGGAGCTTGCGATCAAGGCGCGAAGTTCCGTCTTTACATTCAAGGGAAGAGATGTGTCCGCGAAGCAGATCGGCGGTGAGCTGAACGTCGATGCGGTGCTATACGGGCGGCTATCGAAAGTTGATGATCGAATTCTGATCGACCTTGAGCTTGTCAACGCTGCGACGCTGGATGTCGTCTGGTCGCAACGATACAACAGCCGGCTGGCTAATCTCGTTCCTCTCCAGAGCGGGATCGCACGCGATGTTGCCCGCAAACTTCGGCCAGAGTTTTCTGCCAATGAAGAAAAACAGTTCACAAAAACGGAAACGAGCAATTCGGACGCACAGCAGCTCTACCTAAAAGGCCGGTTCCATTGGAATAAGAGGAATGCGAAAGAGCTTAAGAAAGCGGCAAGCTATTTTCAATCGGCGATCGACCTCGATCCGGAATTTGCACTGGCTTATGCGGGCCTTGCAGATGCATACGCGGTGATGCCACTCTATGGCAGCTTTCGGCCCAACGAGTATAAGCCGAAGGCCAAGGGTGCGGCGCTTCGTGCCCTTGAGCTGAATCCGAACCTCGCCGAGGCGCACAATTCTCTCGGCTACATTCTCAATTCCTATGATTTTGATTGGGAAGGAGCTGAACGCGAGTACAGGACCGCGATCGAGCTTAATCCGAACTATGCGACCGCACGGCAATGGTACGCGGAGCACCTTGCCTTGAAGGGACGGGACGACGAAGCGCTCGAGCAGATCGCAAAGGCACTCGAGATCGACCCTCTTTCGTTTGTCATCAACCGGATGAAAGGAAATGTGCTCGGCTTTGCCGGACGCCACGACGAGGCTATCGAGCAGCATCGGCGAACGATCGAACTCTATCCCGAAAATTCTCTGGTCCGAATAAACCTCGGCGAGGCGTTTGCCGCAAAGGGGATGTATAAGGAAGCGGTCGAGCAATTTCTCGTCGGCCTCAAAATGGAAGGTAAGAAGAATTACGAGCTTCGGCGATTAGAATACGCTTTTAAATTAAAGGGCTGGAAAGGATTTTGGATGGAGTACCTAGCGGGATTGATCACTTTGCGAAAAGCGATCATTGAGGATGACGCGGGCGCTTATTTTGCGAACGAACACATGGCCTTTGCGTACGCCGCGACGGGAAATCGAGAGAAGGCATTGGAATTCCTCGAAAAGGCATACAACGAACGCGATCCGAATTTGATGACGATCCGGAAGTCGGAAGCGTACGATCTCCTTATGGACGATCCACACTATCAAGATTTGCTCGTGCGGCTCGGCTTGAACTAGTTTGCGACGTCGGATCCAACGCCGCCAAAGCTGAACGCGACGATTGTCCGTGCCTCGGTCAACAGCAAAGTTGCTGAGAAGCCCGAGAATTGACGCTGCATTAGCTCGCGTTTTGTTTTCATTTTAGTTCTACGGTCAACTTCGCGTATACTCAGTCCACAAATGCTTTTGCCGTGCCAACTTCTTGACAAGGCTTCCTTCCACCCAAAGAAGACGATCGAGCTTAGATTCTATGGAATGCTGCCCTGGATGCAGACGGAACCCCTATGACGACACTTCGCGAATTGTCTCGCCGACGGCAATGCATTATCGACAATCCGCGATTGAAGGTATTTGCTGATAGGGACGGCTTGCCGAATGAATAACGCGAGTATCGAGATTTGTTTGTATAGAATTGAGAAGGAATTCTGAGATTCCTGAAATGCTCAGTAGTCAGAACTGAGTACCAATTATGAAGCTAGGCCTGACACTCTGAAATCTCATCAGACCCTAATTTGGAAGATCGGCGAGGGCGGGATGCTAGAAATGTATCCGACGAAAGATAAGGACCTCGTCCGCAAGACGGCAATCAAGTTCTTGTCTGCAAAACTGAGAGAGGATCGAATCGGCTGGAGCACTTCGAGCCGGGACATAATGATCAATAGGGTTTGCTGATGAAATAAAAGGAGACCTATTTAATGTTGATGCAAAACAAGACGAATTTGATTCTAGTGGTATTTATTATTTTGCTAATCACCATCGCTTGTAGTTCGGATGGGGAATCCGGTGCCGGTGTGACTAACAAAGAAGAAGTTTCCAAAACCGATGCGAGTACCGAAACGATCCCAGACGAAGAGGTTCTGCCTGAGGATGATTCTGGTGAAAACACCGCAAATGGCCCAACAACAGTAAGTTTTAGCAAAGGGGCGACCTCCGAGACATACAAAAAGACCATCGCGAGCGGAGAATCCCATGTCTACTACTTGACGGCTTCGTCCGGGCAGACTATGGATATCGAAATAGATTCTCCGCAGGAGAACGCTGGGTTTACCGTCTATGATCCCGCCGGAAATGAACTTTCGGGTGCGGAGGAAACGACTGAAGTAAGGGACTTCAGCGACGTATTAGCTGACTCTGGAAGACACAAGATCGTAGTGTCATCCGGCCGAAGTGTCGCATACAGTATTACTTTCGGCGTCTCCGCGAAGTCCAAAGATCTAACAGCGGCTGAAGCCGACGGCGGTGCAAATAAGACCGTCAGATTTAGTAGGGGGGCGACATCAGCATCTTACAGTAATTCAGTAATCCGAGGCGACCGGGATACATATAATCTCAGTGCTGGTGCGGGCCAGTTTATGACTGTTTCGATAACGTCAGTGGAAAATAATGCCAGTTTTCAGATCGTTGCCCCGAATGGTGAAGATCTGGTTTTGGATGATACCAACTGGACGGAAGAACTTCCCCGCACGGGAAATTACAGGATAATAGTCGGGTCAGGCCGCGGAAACGCTACTTATACGATCAGGTTCAAAGTGGTTCAATCGCCGATCGATCATTGAAAATGACATCGGCTAAAGGAATGCGAAAGAACCGGGATGGAATAGTAGATTGTAAACCGAGGATAGGGCGATCTATGCGACCTGGGCCGAGATGAGGGGTGAGAAGGCTACGGCTGACGATGTGCGAAGCTCATTCGCGAAAGAGGGCTGGAATGCAGCACTAAAAGTAATTCTCCAAACCCGGAATTTGCCGTACTAGATCGAACGTGTGAAGAAAGGACATTCGAGATTCACCTGGAAACATTGGAACCGCTGCTAGACTCGCTCCGCGACGACACTCGATACAAGGATCTGCTGAAATGCATGAATTTGCCGGAATGAGCGACCAAAGTAAACAATTTGTTGAGTTGGAGGGCGATGTCTCGGCGTCGCCTTTGTGGAATGCGGATTTGGCTCCGACGACGATCGAGCAGCGGACCTGGTCGACGTGGAACATTGCGGCCTTGTGGATCGGGATGAGCGTGGTGATCACAACGTATATGCTCGGCGGCGGGTTTATTGCGCAGGGCATGACGTGGTGGCAGGCAATGCTGACGATCCTGCTCGGTAACTGCATCGTTCTGATCCCGATGGTGCTCAACGCTCATGCCGGAACGAAATACGGCATTTCATTTCCGGTGCTACTGAGGGCGTCGTTTGGGACGAAAGGCGCGAACATTCCGGCGATGCTTCGTGCGATCGTTGCGTGCGGATGGTTCGGCATCCAAACATGGATCGGCGGTACGGCAATAGACGCTTTGCTGACGGCGGTCTGGAGCGGCTGGTCTGGTATCGACGCCATGATCGCCGGAAATCCGCTGCATACCTGGATCTCGTTCTTTTTGTTTTGGGGTATTCAGGTCGTCATAATTCTTCGAGGCATTGAGGGCATAAAGCATCTTGAGTCGTGGGCCGCTCCGTTGTTGTTGATTGGCGGCTTAGTGCTGTTGATCTGGGCATCTTCGGCTGCGGGCGGGTTGGGAAATGTCTTGGCGGGCACATCGGCATTGCAGGCAACACAGGCAAATTTTTGGGCGATATTCCCCGCGGCATTGACGGCCTCGGTCGGATATTGGGCGACGCTCAGTCTGAATATTCCGGACTTTACGCGCTACGCAAAAAGTCAGCGTTCGCAGATGCTCGGCCAAGCGCTGGGACTGCCGCTAACGATGACGGCATTTGCCTTTATTGGCGTGGCGGTGACGAGCGCGACGGTGATCATTTATGGTGAGGCGATCGCCGATCCCGTCGAGTTGATAAAGAGGTTCGATAATACTTTGGTCATACTGTTCGCGATGATCGTGATCTTTATCGCTCAGCTTTCGACCAACATGGCCGCTAACGTCGTCTCGCCGTCGAACGATTTCTCAAATCTAAATCCGAAGCGTATCTCATACGTCACCGGCGGATTGATCACGGCAGTTATTGGGATCGTGATGATGCCGTGGCAGCTGATGTCGTCGATGGGAGCTTATATCTTTACGTGGCTCATCGGATACTCAGGCCTGATGGGAGCGATCGGCGGAATTCTTATCTGCGATTATTGGCTCATCAGAAAACGCCGCATTGAGCTTGCAGAACTCTATAAAGTAGACGGCATTTATTCATATTCGAACGGTTTCAATTGGCGCGCGATCGCGGCACTTGTTCTGGCGATCGCACCGGTCGTACCCGGTTTCCTGCGTGCGGCGACAACACCTGGAGGTCAGATCACCGATCCGAACTTCTTTGACACGCTTTATACTTACGCCTGGTTCGTTACTTTCGGGATCGCGTTTCTGGTGTATTATCTTTTTGCTGCTAGCCAAACGAAAAGATAAATTACTAGGGTTGTCGAGCGCGAGGATCGCACACGTTGCTCAAGGAGAGGTATTATTTTCTATGGAAACATCACAACAAACTGAACTAAATCCATCGAAAATTATGGAGATCGGGATGGGATTCATGGCGTCAAAGACCCTTTTGACCGCTGTGAATATGGGGCTGTTTACCCTCCTGGCCGACGAGGGCTTGTCCGGAAAGGCAATTGGATCAAAGCTTGGCTTGCATGAGCGAAGTCTTTACGACTTTCTGGATACGCTCGTCGCGTTGGGCTTTTTGACGCGCGATGGAATCAAGGAAACGTCCGTGTACCACAATTCGGCGGACGCCGACCTTTTCCTCGATGAAAGGAAACCTAGCTACATCGGTGGAATTTTGGTCATGTGCAACAACCGGCATTTTCGGTTCTGGGCGGACCTCGAGGAAGGGCTGAAGACCGGAAAGCAACAGAACGAAGTTAAGACCGGAGAAAAACCTATCTTCGAGATGCTGTATGAGAACCCGGACAAGATGCGTGAATTCGTCATGGCGATGGGCGGAATTCAAATGGGGAACTTTGCAATGTTCTCTAAGGTCTTCGATTTTTCCGGATATAGGACGCATTGTGATGTTGGCGGATCAGGCGCACACCTTTCTACCCAGATCGCCATGAATAACCCACACATGCAATGCACGACCTTCGATCTTCCTATGGTCACTCCGATAGCCCGAGAGGTAATTGATAAGTTTGGGCTGGCCGAAAGTGTCGCAATCGTTGAAGGTGATTTTTTCAAGGAGTCCCTGCCAAAGGCTGATGTCATTACCATGGGCAATATCCTCCATGACTGGGGAACTGAGGACAAAATGATGCTTATCAGTAAGGCATTTGATGCCCTGCCGGACGGCGGTTCGTTTGTCGTAATTGAAAACATCATTGACGACGATCGAAACCAAAACGCGTTCGGCCTGATCATGTCCCTTAACATGCTGCTCGAAACCGAAGAAGGTTATGATTTTTCGGGAGCGGATTTTGACGCTTTAGCCAAAGAGGCAGGCTTTAGGGAAACGCGAATCATGCCGTTGACAGGACCGGCAAGTGCTGCCATTGCTATAAAATAATATGTCCAGAATAGTGAAAGCAGGCCTGATACAGGCACACAACGTCGGCGATATTAACGCGCCGATCGACGAGATCAAAAAGGCGAACATCGACAATCAGATGAAGCTGGTCGAGGCCGCGGCTCGCCAAGGCGTGCAGGTGCTGTGCTTTCAAGAGATATTTACCACGCCATATTTTTGTGCCGAGCAAGAGACACGTTGGTACGATGCGGTTGAGCGCGTGCGTGACGGGCCGACGGTCAAGCTGATGCAAGATGTCGCGAAACAGCACGGCATGGTTCTGATCGTCCCGATATATGAAGAAGAGCAGGCTGGCGTCTATTACAATACAGCTGCGGTGATCGATGCCGACGGCAAGTATCTCGGCAAATATCGCAAGACGCATATCCCGCATGTTGCTCCCGGCTTTTGGGAGAAATTTTATTTTCGGCCGGGCAACCTCGGTTATCCGTGTTTCGACACGGCATTCGGGCGGATTGGCGTTTACATTTGCTATGACCGGCATTTTCCGGAAGGAGCAAGATGTCTCGGGTTGAACGGTGCCGAGATAGTATTTAATCCATCAGCAACCGTAGCAGGCCTTAGCGAGTATCTGTGGAAACTCGAGCAGCCGGCACATGCTGTCGCTAATGGCTATTTTGTCGGAGCGATCAACCGCGTCGGGACGGAAGCGCCGTGGAACATCGGCGAGTTTTACGGCCAAAGTTATTTCTGCGACCCGCGTGGCCAAATAATTGCCGAAGGCTCACGCGACCAGGACGAACTGATCGTCGCGGACCTCGACATGGACAAGATCCGCGAGGTGCGCAACACCTGGCAATTCTTCCGCGACCGCCGGCCGGATCTTTACGGCCCGATCGTTGAAGACTGATTTTTACACGTACGGCACATCAACGTCTATGTACTTTAAGCTCGCAATAATTCTCTCCATCCTGGTCGTCTTTTCTGTCCGATCGGAAGCTCAAACGCCGTCCGAGGCCGAAAACGAAATATTGACCCTTCTTTCCACTATTTCCAAATATGGAAACTATGGTGGTGAGTACGACGATGCGAAACTGTACTCGGCAAATGACGTTCTATTAAAACGGCTGACCAGTTACGGAACCCGTGCCGATATTCTGGAATATAGTTTTCCGAGATTAAGAGAAGCGATGAGCATCGCGACGTCAAAGGACGGCCGCCTTCGTATTTATTCCTGGGACATGCAAACCGGCGGTACGATGCACGATCATGAATCGGTCTTTCAGTTTAAGGGAAAGAGCGGAAAGATCGCTACGTGGACTGACAGCGAGGATGACGAATCGGCCGGGTCATTTTATTCAGAGATCTTCCAACTAGACACGAGGCGAGGCCCGATCTATCTTGCGACCTCGACCTTTATCGGGTCGACATCGATGCACGGCCAGTCGATCAACGCCATCCGGCTCAACGGCGACGGCCTCGACCCTAACGCAAAGCTGATCCGCACTTCCAAAGGGCTGACCGACTCAATTAGTTTCGGCTACGACTTTTTCTCGGTCGTCGACCGGCCGGAACGTCCGATCAAATTGTTCGAATTTGACGAACGCAAGAAAGAGTTCCGGTTTCCGGTCGTTATTGAGGATGAGGAGACGCAACTGGGGCGGGTGACGAATAGGTGGATCACTTACAGATTCAACGGACGGCATTTCGTTAAGGTAAATTAGATGCAGCATCGCGAACACTACTCGTCAGGAGCCAAATGGGAATCGATCGTCGGCTATTCGCGTGCGGTTCGTGTCGGCGACCGGATATACGTGACAGGAACGACCGCCACCGACGCGGACAGCAATATCGTCGGCAAAGGCGACGCCTACAAACAAACCGTTCAGTGCATTCTGAACATCGAACGGGCATTGAAACATTTCGACGCCAGTCTCGAGAATGTGGTCCGTACGCGCATGTTCGTCACTGACATATCCCGCTGGGAAGAGGTCGGCCGCGCTCACGGCGAGTTTTTCCGAGAGATCATGCCGGCAACTACGATGGTCGAGGTTTCGCGCCTTATCGATCCGGAAATGCTCATCGAGATAGAGGCTGACGCTGAGTTGTAGCCCCGAGGCTCGAATTAACGCAACGAGTTCCGACGCTCCTACCAACGCCTAATTATGTCCGACTTCTGCACACCGCTTGATCTAGAACAGATCGAAAAGAATTTTGCTGCTATCGATCCCGCGATGACGGCGGCAGAGGCCGCGGTCGAGGCAAACCGATGCCTATATTGCTATGACGCACCTTGCATCCATGCCTGTCCGACTCACATTGACGTTCCAACCTTCATTAAAAAAATAGCAACCGGGAATCTGACCGGTTCGGCCCGCACCATCTTTGACGCGAATCCGATCGGAGCGACCTGCGCTCGTGTCTGTCCGGTGGAGGTTTTGTGCGAAGGAGCATGCGTCGAGAAAACCCTGCTTCAGAAACCGATCGAGATCGGCCGATTGCAGCGGTACGCCACGGACGGAGCGATCAGGAACGGGAAACAGCTTTTCACTGTCGCAGAAGCGAATGGGAAGTCGGTTGGTATCATCGGTTCCGGGCCCGCGGGGTTGTCATGTGCGATGTACCTCACCCGGCTTGGCTACGCAGTTACCATCTACGATAAAAACGAAAAACCCGGCGGGCTCAACACATACGGCATGGCGGAATACAAGATGACGCAGGCCGAATCGCTTGCCGAGGTTGCCCAGATCGAAGCACTTGGCGTTCAATTCCGGACAAATACCGTCGTCGTTAATGAGATTCATCAACCCGATCCGTCTTCTGACGGTGAAATGAGGGAACAGCAATCAGACGTTCGTAGAAGTGTGCCCGTTTCATTACGCAGCCTGCGAGAATCGCACGACTCACTTTTCCTGGCGACCGGGTTGGGGGAAACGAACCGACTGAACATTCCCGGTGAGGAACTAAGTGGCGTAATGGACGCGCTCGAGTTTATTCGATTGGTAAAGACTCGCGATTGGAAGTCGGTTCCCCTCGGCGAAAACGTCATCGTGATCGGTGCGGGCAACACGGCGATCGACGCTGTAACGCAGGCGAAACGCCTCGGAGCGAAACGCGTGCTTCTGGTCTATAGGCGAACCGAGGTAGAAGCATCCGCATACGCCTATGAGATGGAACTTGCCAGGAAGGACGGGATCGAGTTTCTCTGGCGAACTGTTCCTGTTGAAATCGTCGGTTACGGTCGGGTGACATCGCTTCGTATCAAAGATTCGGTAGGCAACGAATCCGAATTGCCGTGCGACCTGCTTATCAAAGCGATCGGACAAACGAAGATGGAAAGCTTTTTCACCGATATTTGCGGCATAGCGATCGACGAAAAAGGCCGAGTTGTTGTCAACGAGTTGATGCAGACATCGGACCCGCAGCTATTCGCCGGCGGCGACTGTGTAAACGGCGGTGCCGAGGCGGTGGATGCCGCTCAGATGGGCAAGAAGGCCGCTTCGGGTATTCACTTTTATCTGTTTGGCGAACGGGTCGAATTTGCGGGAATGGCCTCTAAACAGTAAACTCGCTTTCAAAGCTCTCCAAAATCTAAAATTCGTCGGCGCATCAGAAAATCTATGGCAAACGAAACCAATTCTCAGAACGATCTGAAACCAACCGGCTTTGTCGATAAAGCTCTGGACATCATC
The DNA here is from genome assembly GCA_038212935.1 of Pyrinomonadales bacterium. GTDB lineage: Bacteria > Acidobacteriota > Blastocatellia > Pyrinomonadales > Pyrinomonadaceae > OLB17. The sequence goes on from JBBQTV010000138.1 coordinate 9,557, forward strand.
GAGCGGGTCGGTAACAAGCTGCCCGATCCTGCGGCATTGTTCCTCTTGCTTCTTTTTGCGGTATGGATACTTTCAGCACTGCTCTCATCAGTAAGCTTTGCCGAGATCGATCCGCGCAACGGCAAGCCGCTGATCGTTAACAATCAGCTGACCGGTACGGCCATCGCGTCGTTTCTGTCCACGATGGTGACTACGTTTACGAGCTTTCATCCATTGGGCGTAGTTCTGGTAGCCCTACTGGGTGTCGGGGTTGCGGAGCATACCGGATTTATCAATGCGTCGCTCAAGGGGTTGCTAAACTTCACTTCGCCAAAGCTTCTGACACCGATGTTGGTCTTCATCGGTGTCCTCAGCAGCACGGCGGCAGATGCGGGCTATGTTTTGGTGATCCCGCTAGGAGCGGTGATCTTCTATTCGGCCGGCCGCCATCCGTTGGCCGGCATTGCTGCGACATTCGCTGGCGTATCGGGCGGGTTTAGTGCAAATCTGATCCCGTCGTCGCTCGACCCTTTGCTCTCCGGTCTAACGCAGTCTGCCGTACAGATCCTCGACGCGTCACGCACCGTCAATCCGCTCAGCAACTGGTACTTCATGGCGGCATCGTGCTTTTTGATCGTTGCTGTCGGATGGTTCATTACTGACAAGATCGTCGAGCCGCGTCTAAAAAGTGTCGAGATCGACGGCGACCCGGCCGACATGCCGAAGATGGAGACGCTCGGGGCACTCGAAAAGCGTGGCCTGATCGCCGCTGTGGCGTCTATCCTGATCGGGCTTGGTATTCTTGCCGCCGTCTCAATCCCCGAGACCTCGCCAATG
>JBBQTV010000139.1:0-10343 GCA_038212935.1 Pyrinomonadales bacterium
CAAATCTGCGTAAACAGATCGAGAATATCAGGCTGCATGGAGTCACGCCGGTGGTAGCCATAAATGAATTTGCCACCGACCATCCTGAAGAGATCGAGGCGGTCAAACGGATCGCGATCGAATCCGGCGCACTCGGGGCGGCTGCGACGCGGCACTTTGCCGAAGGCGGCAAGGGTGCTATCGAACTTGCCGAATTGGTGATAGCCGCGGCCGATGAGCCAAGCGAATTCAAGTTTCTTTACGGCCTGGAGCTTCCGATCAAGGATAAGATCGCGGCAATAGCGACCAAGATCTACGGAGCCAAAGACGTGGATTACACACCGGTAGCGGACCAGCAAATTCGCGATTATGAGGCCAGCGGCTTTGGTAATTTGCCGATCTGCATGGCAAAGACGCATCTTAGCCTGAGCCATGACCCGACGCTCAAAGGCGCGCCGACCGGGTTTACACTGCCGATCCGCGAAGTCCGGGCGAGTGTTGGAGCCGGATTCATCTATCCCATCTGCGGCGATATGCGTACCATGCCGGCACTCCCCGAACACCCCGCGGCCGAGCGTGTTGATATCGATGAGGACGGGAATATTGTAGGATTATTCTAATGTCAGAATTAAACGAGCTATATCAAGAGACGATCTTGGAACACAATAAGAATCCGCGGAATTTTCGGGCGATCGATGACGCGGACAAGACTGCCCTCGGGAACAATCCGCTTTGCGGCGATGCGCTTGAGGTCTATGTAAAGATGGACGGCGACAAGGTTGCGGATGTAGCTTTCAAAGGCTCCGGTTGTGCGATCTCGAAAGCCTCGGCGTCGATGATGACGCAGGTTGCAAAGGGAAGATCCAAGGAAGAGGTCGAACAGATATTCGACGAATTTCACAAGATGGTGACCGGCGGGCTCGATGTCGAAACCGAAGAAAATCAGCTCGGCAAGTTGAAGATATTCGCTGGTGTGCTAGAATTTCCCGCACGCGTAAAATGTGCTTCGCTGAGCTGGCACACGCTCCATGCCGCCTTGCAAGGCGAAGAAGAAGTTTCTACCGAATAGCTGCTGACCTTTTCGGGATAAGTGATAACTGATTGGTGATAACTAATGATTGAGGTGTAAAGCCGGGTCTGCTTTTATTATCAGATATCACCTATTCGTTATCAGTTACTTCAAAGAAAATAAACGACTACCTTTCTTTAATGATCGAACCGACTGAACGCCGCGACATCACCCTGTTGCCCTTCGGCGTAAGCATTGCCGCGACGGTGATGATGGTGGCCGTATTGTGGATGATGGGCCGTGTTTGGTGGTGTAGGCTCGGCGATTGGTCGATCTATATTCATCAGGCGTGGGGCAGCAGCCATACGTCGCAGCATCTTTTTGATCCGTATTCATTCACGCACGTTCTGCACGGCGTGCTCTTTTTTTGGCTGTCGGGCTTGTTCTTTAAGAGGCTCGCAATCGAGTGGCGGTTTGCGATCTCTGTCTTCGTTGAAGGGGCGTGGGAAATTCTGGAGAACTCGCCGTTCATTATAGAGAAGTACCGCGAAAATACGGCCTCACTGGATTATTTTGGAGATTCGATCGCGAATTCGATCGGTGATGTGATCGCGTGTTCTCTAGGATTCTGGATCGCCTATAAGGTCGGCTGGTGGCGGTCGTTGATCTTTTTTGTGTTGACGGAGTTAATGCTGCTGATATGGATCCGCGACAGCTTGCTGCTGAACATTATCATGCTCCTCGTTCCGATTGACGGCGTGAAGTCATGGCAAATGTCGGCCTGAACATTTTCCCTTTTTAACGTTCGCCGCGTGCTGCCTCAACCTGCGTTTCGAGCTCGACAGCAAGTTTACGCGAGCCCGGCTGGTCGAATGTTTCCATTGTGCGGAGCGACTCGTCGAGGATGCGAAGTTGATGTTCACGCCAATTCGGCCGGCCCGCGACGGCGCCAAATTCACCGGTGTAATAAGCGGTCCGGGGTGGGCGAACCCTATCGGTGAGGCCGCGGTCGATCGATAGAACGATGGTCGGAATACCGGTCGATTCGATCCCGCGAGCGATCAATCCGAGCGTCTGGTGACAAAGGCGTGATGCGGGTATCAGCATCGCCGCCTGCACCTCATAGCGATGAAGGCGTTCGGCGATCTTCGGTGCCAGCTCGTCAGCAACGCGAGCAGCATTTGGCATCCACGGACTTAAACTCCACCAGACATTGTTCAGACGGCCAATGACCGCGTTCGCCTCATATTCCGACAGGCGTTCGATCGGTATCTGCGCATTGCGGTCATCGATCACGGCTGCCGGGTCAAAGCCTTTTGCCGCGTACTGAAAATCGGAGGCGTCGATCTCAACGGGGAACTCGCGAAACTCAAAGTCACCGTCGCGCGAATCCAGATTAAAAGGTTCCGTACCGTTGATGTACGCTCCGGCCGAGGTGATGAGCGCGAGATTCATCATCGGCAGGGCTCGCCGAACGGGTGTGAAAGGCGAATGAATGTTAGATACAAACGGATAGCCGGAAAGTTTTTCGTCGCCATTCCAACGAGAGAAACCTGAGGTAAATTGGCCTTTGTTTTCAATGAGTTCCATATCAGCTACATCTTGAAATCGTTCGCAAAATCAAAATCGACAACGTTGTCTTTTTTCGGAGCGGTGAACTTCCGGTTCGCTATTATAAAAAACACGATGAGCGCCGCAGCCATTGCTGCCATGAGCACCCAAACCGAATATTCGTGCAATGAATTGAACTGCAGCCTTAGCGGATCGTCGACCGCAACCTGGTCGATCGGCCGACCCATCTGCTGGCGAACAAGCAACAGCCACCAAGCGATGACGAACTGGCCGACGGCGCATCCCGCGGCCATGACCAGCAGAATAAAGCGTTCCGTCCATAGCCAGAATTTACTGATCGTTTGCGAGCCGATCAGCGAGGTGGCGAGCAGGATCAACGCGATCGCGAGGCCGGCGTAATTAAGGATCGCTAGCGTACGGCTAACGACTGCCCCGGCAAGTTCGCGTTCCGGTAGAACGCCAAATGCGCTCTGAGCAACAGCGATGAAAAAGACGGCGGCGCCCAGCCAGATCGCGGTAAGCAAGAGTCTTATATCCGACAAGAATTTCATTTGGTACGACTGCTAGCGGTAAAGCGATATTATCGCCGTTTTACCGTCAAAGGGCAATTACAGCCAATCGCAGAATGAATATCACGTCCTTCGTAAGCGGGCAGCGTTTGCAGAAAGCTTGTATTTCATAAGTTCTGCGGCAGTCGTATCCCCAAAATGAGCGGCAGCCCGGCGAAAGTGGTTCAGCTTTTTCGGTATTGCCGGAAGCCGAGAAAGAGCATACGAACCGCCAAATGTTTTTCCGCCTTCGACATTGGCCGAATGCTGGCGGTAAAGAACGGTTGGGTCCGTCAAAAAGTCGAGTTGTCCGGCTTTTGCCGCGTTAACCGCCAGCCAATGGTCATGCATCATTTCCTGAAGTGCGAAAGGAAGCGACGCTCGGGCGGCGGCGCGATTTGCGATGATCGTGCAGCCGGTCACGACGTTCTGGGCCAGCAGCCGCTTCCAATCTCGGCAGAGATGCGGATCAAGCTTCTGAAGACTCCAGAGCGAGGGACTGATCTCTGCCAGGTGCTGATCGACCACTTTCAGGTCGGTGAACACGAGCAGGGGTTTATCATCGCCAAATTCCGATGACATCTCTCGGATCTTCGCATACGAAAGTTCTATCTTTTGCGGGAGCCAGACGTCGTCCTGGTCGGCAAACATGAAGTACGGGGATGTGGTTGACTCTACCAATCTCATGAACGAGCCGGGAGCCCCAAGGTTGGTTCCATTGTCCTCTATCAACGATATGCGGGGCTCAGCGACGGCAAGGTCGCGGACGATCTCCACGGTCTTATCGCTCGAGCCATCATCGCGGATCAACAGGCGAAACGCCGAATAGGTCTGGCCCATTATCGACCGGATCTGCTCGGCCACGAAACGCGAACCGTTATATGTTGACATCAAAATGTCGATCATCTCGGAGCCAAGTATGCCAAAGCGTTTTAGAATCTCAAACTTTCGCGTTAGGATTTGATTTCGAATTGAGGTTTAGTAACGACCGGATATGCGAATTGCGATAATGGGGACGAGGGGAATTCCGGCGAATTACGGCGGATTTGAGACGTTTGCCGAACAGCTCAGCGTACGGCTGGTGGAACGCGGGCACGAGGTGACCGTCTATTGCCGTTCGCACCACGTTCCAAAAGACCTCGGTGAATTTCGCGGCGTGAAGCTCAAGGTCTTGCCGACGATAAAACATAAGTATCTGGATACGGTCGTCCATACGTATCTCTCGGCTTTCAATGCCGTCTTTCGGCGATTTGATGCCGTGCTTTTGTGTAACGCGGCAAATGCGATCTTTATCCCGATGATGACATGGACCGGAACGCCGGTCGCGATAAACGTTGACGGGCTCGAACGCAAGCGTAAGAAATGGAACAAGCTCGGGCAAATGTATTATTCGGTCGGCGAGCGGGCATCGGTTTGGTTTGCGACCGAGGTAGTCACGGACGCCAAAGCGATCTACGACTACTACAAGGCAGAATATGATCAAGATTCGACAATGATCGCGTACGGAGCCGATGTTGTGCGAAATACCGACCCCGCGGCGATCGCAGAATTCGGAGTTTTGCCGGAGCGTTATTTCTTATATGTATCGCGACTGGAGCCGGAGAATAATGCCGCCATGGTGATCGAGGCGTTTCGAAAGCTCGATACGGATCTGAAACTGGTCATCGTGGGCGATGCTCCTTATGCTGAGGAATACAAACGCCACCTTCGCGACCTCGCCGGAGATGATCAGAGGGTAATATTCACGGGCTTTGTCTTTGGCGACGGCTATAAGGCTCTGCAACAAAATGCTTACGCTTACATTCACGCGACCGAGGTCGGCGGAACACATCCGGCGCTCATCGAGGCGATGGGTTACGGCAACTGTGTTCTCGCATACTCGACCGTCGAAAATGTCGAGGTTGTCGGTGACGCTGCGATCCTATTCAACGGGTCTGACGAACTGACAGCAGCGATGGCGAAGGTGGCCGCTTCTCCGAGAGTCGTCGAGCAGTTTCGCACGGCGGCACAAAAGCGGATCGAGCAAGAATACAGCTGGGAAAAAATAACCGACCAATATGAGGCGTTGTTCGAAAAACTGTTGAACGGATGAGCAGATACTTAAAAAAGGCCATTCGGATCTTCCGCGCCGAGGGGCTCACGGCTACCGCTGCGGCCGCGTTGCGACAGTTCGAAAAAGGCCGAGACGACAAAGAGTATCGCGAATGGATCGCAAAATATGACGCGCTGACGGACGCCGGCCGTGACGCGATCCGCAATGACGTGAGGCGGTTGTCCTACAGTCCGCCGATATCGGTGATAATGCCGGTATACAACGTTGAGGAGCGATTCCTTCGCGAGGCCCTGGATTCCGTCTGCAGCCAGCTTTATGAAAACTGGGAACTGTGTATCGCTGACGATCATTCCACCGAACCGCATGTCCGAGGGGTACTCGAAGAATACGCAGCCAGGGACCAGCGGATCAATGTGGTCTTTCGCGAAGAGAACGGGCATATTTCAGCGGCGTCGAATTCGGCGCTCGAGCTGGTCTCGGGGGAATTTTCGGCGTTGATGGATCATGATGATCTGCTGGCCGAGGATGCTCTTTACCAAGTGGCGGCGGTGCTTGATAAATTCCCTGCGACGGATCTGATCTATTCGGATGAAGACAAGATCGATGCGTTGGGCAAGCGTTTTCATCCGATGTTCAAGCCGGACTGGAGCCCGGAGCTTTTTTATTCGCTCAATATGTTGACGCATCTCTGCGTTTTTCGGACTTCGATCCTGCGTGAGATCGGCGGGTTTCGCAAAGGTTTTGAAGGAAGCCAGGATTACGACCTATCGCTGCGTTTTATCGAGAAGACGGTGCCAGACCGCATAAGGCACATTCCGCACGTTCTCTATCATTGGCGCGCGATCCCGGGTTCGGTTGCTCTCGATGCGGACGAAAAGACGTATGCTCATGAGCGTGCCCGTAAGGCGATCGACGATCATTATGAACGCGTCGGCATACAGGCAACGACGGTTCGCGGCATTGCCGAAACGCATCGGCCGGTTTTCGAGCACGTGCAAGACCTGAGCGTGTCGGTGATCTTTTGCGGAGATCAAACGAGTCGCGGTAACTCTGATCTTCTTAACGGCGACAGCGGGAACGTTTCGGTAGAATCGATCGTTCCCGATCGTGACGCAGGCAGCGGGCGATATGCGGCGATGAACCGATGTGCTTTACGGGCGAGCGGCGAACTTCTGATATTTCTAGATGCTACCTCGATCAAGATCTCTGACGGGTTCATTAGCGAACTCGCGGGCAGGGCAATGCGGGACGGAGTCGGTGCGGTTGGCGGAAAGATCGTGGGAGTTCACGGACTTATCATTCACGCCGGCTATATCCTCGGCATAAAGGGCGGCATCGGAATAGCGTACAGCCGCCAATCGATGAACGCTCGCGGTCGGTTCGAGCGCCTTTCTGTGGATATCAATGTTTCGGCGGTATCGGCAGGTTGTTTTGCCATCCGGCGGGATCTGTTCGAACAGATGGATGGGTTTGATTCCGAATCGTTTCCGAATCATTATGCAGACGTCGATCTTTGCCTTAGGTTGGCAGCGGCAGGATATCGCACGGTATGGACGCCGTGGGCGAGGGCAACTCAGGTAGACAGAGGTGAGACGAAGGACGCAACGGAACTGGAGAAACTAAGGACCCGATGGCCGGCGGAATTTGCGCAGGATAGATATTACAATCCTAATCTGACGAATGAACTAGGAGACCTTTCGCTGGCGTATTCTCCGAGATCGAAGCGAACGCCGAGAGTCGACGGCAGCAATACGTGATCAATTTGGCATAACCGCGATGAGTGAAGCGACGGGAACTATCGAGGCTCGAAACACCGCGACGGCAGCTGCTGAACCGCGGCGGGTGCCGAGCTACGTTTTGCCGCTGATCATCGGAGCGGCCGCAGGAATCGATGCCATCTTATCCGCGACGGCGTTTATTGGAGCCTTTCTTATTCGAGCCGACGGTGCCGTGCTTTCGGCGACGGCTTGGGCATGGTCGCCGGAATTTGTTCCGTATGCGGGGATACTTTATTTCGCGATCATTATTCGCGTCCTGATGACCGCCTATCAGCGGCTCTATCGGTTCCAGGGAGCATTCTCGTATTCACAGGAAGCGATCCGTGTTTTTAAGGCGGTGGCCGTCGGCTCGCTGCTGATCGTTGCTTGGGCATTTCTGTTTCGCGGCGGGTTTGCGTTTCGCGAATTCTCATACTCGCGGGCCGTTTTTGTTATCGATTTTGGGCTGGCCTTCGTTCTGTTTACTTCGTTTCACCTTTTGATCCGTTGGACGCAGGCGGGATTTCGGCGGCGCGATATTAATCTGCTGCCGACGCTGATCGTCGGAACGGGGCCCGAAGCTGAACAAACGATCGAAGAACTTCGCCGCCGGCCGGACCTCGGATACCGTGTGGTCGGCGTTGTGACAAGCGTCCCAGACGAGATGGAAACCTTCGCGGGTACCGCAAACGTCGGAACGTTTGATCAATTGCCGTCACTGGTTCGCGATCTGGGAATTCAGGAAGTGATCATTACCGATTCCAGCTTGAAGGGAAACAGGCTTTTTGAGGCAATGATGGGCATCGGCCGCAAGCAGCGGGTCGAATTCCGATTTGCTCCCAGCCTATTTGATCTGCTTCCGCAAAAGACAAGCGTTGAACAGATCGGGATCTTGCCGATGGTACGGCTTTTTCGCGAACCGCTGTCCGACATCGAGCGATTCATCAAGCGAGCGTCCGATATAGTGCTTGCGACCGTGTCGATCATTTTGCTTGCACCGGTGTTCTTTGTGATCGCGCTCATCATTCGAACAGGTTCTAAGGGGCCGATACTGTTTCGGCAGGAACGCGTCGGGATGGATGGCCGGATCTTTCTCTGTCTTAAATTTCGCACAATGGCCGCTGACGCGGATGAGGCGATACATCTCGAATCGTATAAAAAGAATATCTCGGGCGAGGCGGATGCGAATGCAGGCGACGATGACGAGCCTGTGTTTGGGAAGGTGAAGGACGACCCTCGTGTCACGTCGGCCGGGCGATGGCTTCGGCGGTCGAGCCTGGATGAATTGCCGCAGCTTTTAAATGTCCTGAAAGGTGATATGAGCATTGTAGGCCCGAGGCCGCCGATACCGTATGAGGTGGTCGAATATCGCCCGTGGCATCGCAAACGGCTGGACATGAAACCCGGTATCACCGGGCTCTGGCAGGTGTCCGGCCGCAATCGGCTAACGTTCGATGAGATGGTCCGCATCGATATTTATTACATTGAAAATTGGTCGCTGTGGTTCGATCTGAAGATCATTCTATTAACGCTGCCCGCGATCTTCAGAGGCGACGGAGCGAGGTAGGTACAAATGGACATCGTTAAACACAACAGTGCAGCGTGGGATAAGGCAGTTGATGAGGACGACAACTGGACCGTTCCGGTTAGCGAGGAAACGATCGTCAGAGCTCGGGCAGGTGATTGGTCGATCGTGCTAACGCCGGCGAAGGCAGTGCCCAGATCGTGGTTCGGCGATGTGAAAGGCAAAGATATACTGTGTCTTGCGTCAGGCGGGGGCCAGCAGGCACCGATACTTGCCGCGGCCGGAGCGAGGGTTACCTCGTTTGATAATTCCGCCAAGCAACTGCAACAGGATAGGTTCGTCGCCGAGCGCGACGGGCTTTCGATTCGGCTCGAACAAGGCGATGCGGCCGACCTTTCGCGGTTTGACGATAATTCGTTCGACCTTATTTTCAACCCGTGTTCGAATCTTTTCATGCCTGACCTTACACCGGTCTGGTCCGAATGCTATCGTGTCCTTCGGCCCGGCGGCCAATTACTTGTGGGAATCATCAAGCCGGAAGTTTTCATTTTCGATCGGGCATCCGAGGAAAACGAAGGGATTCTTCGTGTCCGGCATTCGCTTCCGTATTCGGATGAGACGTCGTTGACCGAAGAAGAGCTTGCCGAGCTGATCGAGAAGGGCGAGCCGCTGGAATTTAGCCACACGCTTGAGACCCAGATCGGCGGGCAGATCGACGCGGGTTTTCACATAGTTGGATTTTTTGAAGACAATTGGGACGGGCCCACCCGCGTCTTGAATAAATACATGCCGACATTCATAGCGACCCGAGCCCTAAAGCCGCAATGAAACGGATCGACGAGCTACTGGCCGAGGCAGCGAAAAAGCTGGCCGATGCGGGCGTCGAGGAGCCGCGTCGTGAGGCGGCGTCGCTTATGGCGACTGCCATTGGCCGGGATGCTGTGTTTTTGATAGCTCATCCGGAATACAAGCCAAACCTAGAAGAGTCAGAAACGTTTGCGTCCCACATCGCTCGTCGTGCGGCCCGTGAACCGTTTCATTACATCGTCGGTGAGAAGGAATTTTACGGTTTGAGCTTTATTGTCGGGCCATCTGTTCTGATACCGCGACCGGAAACAGAAATGCTCGTTGAAGCGGCGATAAGCCGTGACCCTAAGAACATATGCGAAGTCGGCGTCGGTTCCGGCTGTATTTCGGTCGCGATACTTAAAGCTCTGCCGAGTGACGGGGCAGTAGGACTCGAGATTTCAAGCAAGGCGATCGAAGTAGCTCGGGCGAATGCACGGCGGCATGGGGTGGAAGAAAGGCTTGAGCTTCGCGAGTCTGACCTGTTTTCCGCCCTTGCGGATGAGCGTTTTGAACTCATCGTCTCAAATCCGCCTTATGTTCCGGCGAATGAGATCGCGGGCCTCCAACCGGAGGTGCGGGATTTTGAGCCGCATACCGCGCTTACCGACGGAGCAAGCGGCCTGGAGATCATCGCCAAGCTAGTGGAGCAGTCACCACAATATTTATCCAAAGGTGGATGGCTGATGATGGAAATAGGGAACGGTCGTTCCGATGAGGTACGTCAAATGTTCGATCCGGCGGTCTGGCAGCCGATCACGATAGTGCCTGATCTGGCCGGAATTCCCCGTGTCGTAATGGCTAGATCGAGGGCTGGATCGGATTAAACTTCTTTGGTATGAATTACATCAGAGACGGAGGATGCTTGCCTTTGTAAGCAAAATGGGTTTACTATAGGGCAGTTTCAATACTGAAGTTTGATATATAAACTCGTTGTGTCCAGACGCCGTGAACATGGTTGGCCGAGGCTCAGATCAGAGTGCTTTCCCATTCCTTGTTTCGGACTGGTTTCCTTTATTCGGAGGTGATCATTGTGAAAGGTTCAGTGAACGGG
>JBBQTV010000140.1:0-10286 GCA_038212935.1 Pyrinomonadales bacterium
ACGATCTTTTCTAATTCGTCGAGCGATGATTCAAATGTTTTTGCCATTCTCTTTTACCTGATCAATTCTTCGACCTGTCTCAACAGTTCGTCGATATTATCAACGCCCAGTTCGCGTGCCGCTTGTTTTATATCACCATCTTTCGCGGCGGCTATCAATTGCTGGCCGATGACGCGGGCGATGTCGGTCGCGAGTTTTTCGTCACGAACGCCGACTATCTGCCAGCGTTCGCCGCTGCGCCGCATCGTTGCTTCGAAGCCATGTTCCGGCAGCTTTGACCGGACGCGTGCCATCTCGCCATCGATGGTGATGTCGAGATAGCGGTCAGCCCCGAGGACCATTGCCGCAAACGGAACATCGTTGAACCGAGCCGTCTCGCGGCGAATGAAATCCGGCAACTGCGTCCTGGCCTGATCTTTGATTGCCGGCATGAACGGCATTGCAACATCCGTGAGGCGGGCAACGACGGCTGGCGGCAGCCCGCGGCCATAGAGCTCTCCTGCCTTGTCGGTCACCTGCGGGACGAAGTCATCAACAACAGCATCAGTATCAACGAGACCTTCTACGGCGGCATCGTCACCGCGTTTGGCGGCATCGATCATCAATGCCAGCGAGTACTGCGGCGTATCCCGAAAGCTTCGCCAGTACAGATATCCGCCGATGCCCGCGAGCGTTGCGACCACTACCGACACGGCGCCGGCTATCAATAAAAACTTCTTCACCCTTTGTCCGTTCCCGATCTAACTTGTTTTGATGCTCGTTACCGTCGCCGAAATGCTTCCTTTTGCAACGCGAACGCTGATTTCGTCACCGGCCGAAACATCACCAGGCGTGCGGACAATTCTGCCGTCCCGCGTTTGAGCCAGAGCGAAACCGCGGTCGAGTACATTCAGCGGCGAAAGGGCCCCGAGCTTGGCCATCGTCATTTCAAGCCTTCGATGGCGCGTCTGCGTCAGGACGCTGGCGATCGACGAGCGGCGATGGTCGAGAAGCGCAAGCCGACGCGAATTCGCGCTCACCTTTCTTGCAAGAGCGATCGGCGAAAGGCGTAGCTGTGAATTGCGCAGGCGTGCATCGAGTGTTCTCATCGTGCCTTCTACCCCGTCTTCTGCACGCATCACAAGCGAATCCAGATGATGCCGACGTTCGCGGAGCTGCGACGGAAATTCGGCAAAGACCGGGGCCATTGCCATCGACTGCAGATCGGCACGAGCCGACAAAACGATCATATGCATCGAGCGGATGAGCTGGCCGGAACGCTGTTCGACTATCCGCAGGACCTCCGCCTCACTGGCCGCAACGATCTCGGCGGCGGCGGACGGCGTCGCGGCGCGAACGTCGGCGACCATGTCGGCGATGGTGAAATCCACCTCGTGCCCGACAGCGGAGATCACCGGGATCACCGAACCGCGGATCGCCCGCGCGACCGTTTCTTCGTTGAAAGCCCACAGATCTTCCGCAGAACCGCCACCGCGGCCAACGATCAGCACATCGATCTGCTGTGCTTCTGATGCCTTCGCGTTGAAATCATTCGCCAGTCCGATCGCTTTGGCGATCTGTTCGCCGGCTCGGTCGCCCTGAACGAGCGTCGGGACGATGACGACGCTGACGGTCCTCGCACGGCGTTCGAGCACGGTCATTATGTCGTGGACGGCGGCTCCGGTCGGAGAGGTTACGATGCCGACACGCCTCGGAAAGGGCGGCAACGACCGTTTAAGTTCTTGGGCAAAAAGGCCTTCCTTCGCGAGTTTTGCTTTGATCTGCTCAAACGCGACGGTAAGCGCGCCTTCGCCGACCGGCTCGAGCGATTCGACCAAAAGCTGATATTCGCCTCGCTTTTCGTATGTAGTAATGCGGCCGCGAACGCGAACCTGGAGGCCGTCAAATGGTTTGAAGCGGATGCGGAAGTTCTGCCCCTTGAAGCAGGCCGCTTTCAGCATCGAATCGCCATCGGTCAAGGTAAAATACCAGTGGCCTGAGGCAGCGGCGTGGAAATTAGAGATCTCGCCCTCGACATAGACCGAACCGAAAGACCGCTCCAAAAGCTTCTTTATATCAGCATTTAGCTCGGAAACCGAGACCGGTTTCGCGACCTCTTCGTCGAACAATGCTGCCAATAACGGGTGGTCCATTTGGACAAGATTGTAGCACGTCGACTATGTCGAACTTAAAATTGAAAACAAATTGGTATCGGATGGATGTGGAGTTTTGGCTAGGAAAAACCAGGACAGCGAACCCGTCTGGTAGCACGTTTGAGAAAGATCGCTGCCAATTACGGCATCGCACTCCATGCGATCACCTTGCCGTGTAGAAACATAGCTTGACTTCGCTTTACCTCGCGGCGTTCATCGATCCATTTGCTGACAACCGCTTCGAGTTCCCGACGTTGTTGGCGTTCGGTCGGCTCAATTGCCAATTGCGGTGAATCAGTGACGAGTGCTGCGGAAGCCGTCGTATGCTTCACAACCTTTATATTTCTGTTTACCATTGGTTATTGTAAGAAAGGATGGCCTTCACATCGTGTCAGCCATCCTTGTATTGCGGCTTTCGCCGCCAGTTCCTGAGTTAGGAGTATCTCAGTCACAGTTGCCCCTTGTGTTAAAAGCCCGAGCGTTCCCATCATCATACATGCTTCGTGATCGTCTGCTCACATCGTCTGACAATGTCTCGAACTAAGGCTATTCTACGCTTCGAAAAACATCGATGCAGTGCGCCGACACACACAGCTAAAGAAATATCTTGAGAATCAGCGAGCAAGCCAAAGCGAGGGGTAACTGTTGATTCTACTAGGTTTGTATGTCTTAGCAGGGTCGTACGACTCTCGAGGCATGTGATTCGAACGGATAATTATTAAGTGCGTCTTCACACACTTCTGCAAGAAAACCGTTTCTGTCGGCAAAACTTGTTATTTTTTAGGTCGCGGGTTGATCCGAGGTTTCCGCGGGTTAGATGATATTCAATAGGAACCAATAGCCTGCCGATCAGTCGTCGTTTTTGCAAGCGTTCTTCATTGGACCGGCCGGCGCCGCCGGGTCGTAATTGTCGAGGAAATTCCGTACGGCTTCGTCCGTCCCGATAAATATTTGTCTTGCACCGCGATAAACGCGAAGTGCGGCATCGTGGCCCGGGATCGGGGATACGTCAATCGTCAGGCCGAAGCTATCTGCGATGTCGCGAACACTTTTCTGCATCAGTCAGTCTCTTATCGGTCGCCGACACGAACAACGGGGCCCATTTGAACGAACGTATTCGGCCTTGCGACCCGTACCCGCAATCGCGGCGACGTACCGCGTGCCGAACCGCCGTCAGGTAGTTCGGAACGATACGTCACATCGTAAGCCGTACGCAATTGAAGCACGATATCCTGGTAAGCCGTATTGATCTGCGAAAGCTGCGAGATCGGATAATAGACGCCGCCGGAGACCTTTGCCAGCCGGGCTCCTTCGTCATTCGCTTTGGACGTCAGCGTAAGGTGACGGTTACGGAGCGGGTCGATGTCGCCGAAGCCCGACGGCGCCGAAGCAGCGATCAGGGATGACGGTACGTAAAGGGGATAAAGAAGAGCACCGCTCTCTTCGATCGCACCGATAAGCGAATCGAACGCTAAGAACGAGCGGTTATCGTCGCCGTCAGTTAGTACGACTATCGCCGTCCGCTCGCCTTTCAGCGGCCGAAGGCTTTCTGAGATCGTGTATCCGAGTGCGTCGTAATAAGCCGTCGCTCCACCGGCGTCAAAAGTGTCGAGGCTTTCCGAAAGCATCCGCTTGTCAGTCGAAAAATCAGCTAGAACCTTTACGTCCTCGTTGAATAGAATGATCGAAACGCGGTCGCGTTCATCGACTGTTTCAACGAATTCGCGGGCAGCCTTTCGGATAAAATTGACGTAATTATCGATACTGCCGGAAACGTCGAGAAGCAAGACAAGATTGACCGGCGCCTGGACCGGACGGACTGAGACGATATCACGCGGCCGGCTGTCTTCGAGAACTTCGAAGTCAATGGCGTTCAGGCCCGAAATAGCTCGATTCTGCACGTCTGTGACAGTGACGGTCGCACGCTTGAGCCCGCCGGCTGTGGTCCCGGGCGAGGACTCGGCAACTGTAAGCTCGGGCGAACGGCGAACCGGCGGCAGCGTGCTCATGTAATCGCCAAAATATTTCGGTGCCGCACGGCGGATTGCATCCATCATGACCGTGTCTCCGCTGCGAATAATAGCCTTCGCCGCGTTGGTCAACTCGCGTTCGCGCAGGTCGCCGGTCACCTCGTTTGGCGGAACGTTTATCAGAACGATCCCGCGTTGCGTCGTCAGCTTTAGCGACACATCACGAGCGGTTTCGCTAGCCGATGCGGTCTTGTCGGAATGTTTACCTTTGACGGTAAAGCGGCCGCCGGAACCTTCGCGGACCCGTTCGAGTTCGAAATCTGCTACGAAGCGGGGCCGCGACGCCGTCCATAAAAGGTTGTATTTAATAGCGTCTTCGGGCACGTCGACAGCGATAGTGCCCGTGTTGGATTCAGCGGTCACTGATGCAAAATTTCCCTCCGCCTTGATCTCGCCGTCGCGTGTGGTCAGCCGAACCTTGGTCCGCTCGGGCAAACTCAGAGCGAGATCGACTCGGTTGGAGGCACTCGCGGGTTCAACCGAAATGCGAATTGTGCCGCCTGAGCCTTCGACCTTCACTTCATTTTCAGCTATCGGCGATGCGGTTCGAATCGTGACGGAAGGGTCGGCTGGCCCGGCGATCACATCGATCCGCCCGAAGCGGTTCGTTACTTCAACTGTCTGCCCGGCCGCTACATTAAGTGGGCGCACAAGACCCTGGCCGCTGGCCACAGTCGAGGCCGCGAAAAACAATAGGATCGTCGGGATGAAAATGCGGAGATGCTGCATTATCAAGACTTGCTGGCGGCGGAGACACGGCCCGATTGGATCAGGCGTTGGCGAACGCGTTCCTGCCATTTCTTTCGTGGCTGCTCGGTCTGCTCAAATTTTGCCAAAAGGTCACTCAATGGTTCGCCGCCTGCCTGCCGTGTCTTCAGATAAAGCAGGGCAATGATGATCGCCGTTAGCGACGTCATAAATATCTGCAACGGAAGAATGAGCAACTGGACCAGCGTTTCCAGAATGGTCGTGCGAACTTTCGTACGCATATCGCGCTCGACGTCGCCCGTGACGGCGACCTTTTGACCGCCGATCGAAATACCGATTTGCTTATCTTCCGAATCGTTGGACGTGGCTCTCTCGCTGTCGGTTGCAGCTGTTTTCTCAACCTTTACTGGCGGCTTGAACGTTTCGGGATCGAGCGCACGTGCCGATAGATTGATCGCCGCCGAAAGAAGTCCTGCCGCAATCGCCGGTATTAGAAACATTGTCAGGAATCCTGCCGCTGCCGTAACGAAAGAGCGGCGGACCAGTTCACGCGAACGGCCTAGTGCCGGGAACCCCTTTGAGCCCTCCAACATCACGACCGGCACCGAAAGCATCAAAAGGATGCTCACAATAAGGAAACCGAGTAGGCTCGCCAAGATGCCGAGGCCGACCGAAACCCCGACCGAAACGCCGCCGAACCCAAAGATCGCCCAGAGCGGCAGGAACAAAGCTACCGAGGTGACGATGAACGCCGCGATCCCGGTAAAGATCGCCATTAGCGTGCTGAGTAAACCAGTGAGTCCGAACGACTTCCATTTACCGCGTGCTTCTTTGAGCGCGTTT
Organism: Pyrinomonadales bacterium; assembly: GCA_038212935.1. Lineage (GTDB taxonomy): Bacteria > Acidobacteriota > Blastocatellia > Pyrinomonadales > Pyrinomonadaceae > OLB17. The sequence continues at coordinate 5,714 of JBBQTV010000140.1, forward strand.
CGGACCTTGATCGGCCGCAGCGGTACGGCGAGAGATTGTACAACTATCCAGGTGATCGTTCCCGTAATTATATACGTGAAAAGAGCCGTCGCAATGGTTAGCGCAACTACAGTGATTCCGCCTAAAACCTTGCCGGTCAATTCTGAGATCATGCCGTTGATGCCCAGAAAGCTGATCGCAACAAGCGTCATGGTCAAAAGGAACATCGGGATATGGAAGATCGCCGATAGCAGGACGAATTTTCCGACGTGCTCCGTATATATCATTCCCGCTCGCCGGAGCAGGCCAAATATGCCCTCCGATCGCGAACGCAGCTTCGTCGCAAAAGCCTCGGCTGTTTGCGGTCGATCGGCGGGGTCTTTTTCTAACGAAGAAAGTATGACGCCCTTTAGCTTGCGGCGAACCTTTTTGACCTTCAGCGGCGGCGGCGGCGAGTTCTTATGACACTCCATCACGCCCGTAAATTCACCCGTGAAAGGCGTTGTGCCTGATAGCATCTGATATGCGATGACGCCGAGGCTGTAGATGTCCGAACGCGGGTCGAGCTTTTCACCACGACATTGTTCCGGCGACATGTAAAGCGGCGTACCAAGTACGGCGCCGACACGCGTCAGATCTTTTGTCGCCAGCGTTCCCGTTGCCCTACGGCCGGCCGTACCTTGCGGCATCGAATTCTGATCGCTTTCTCGCGGATCGGCATGTGAGGCGAGGGCGGAGGAACCGTTCCCCGGAAGTGGCGATATCGAGTCCGGGGACTGAATTACGGTTTCTGATTCGAGCGGCGATACCGGATCGAGCGCAATCGTTGCGTTCTCTTGGACGAGCGTCGGAGTGATGCTGTCATGGATCGTGCTGTCGCCGTCGGCGTCGGCAACAGTCAAACTGCCCATGCCGGCTCGCGTCGGCGTCGCGATGTAGGCTGCGGCATCCACTGTTGCGACCTCGCCTGCATGTGTGTCTTCGAGTTTAGCGATACCAAAATCGAGCACCTTGACTGTATAGCCGCCACGCTGATTTGGTTCCAGCCAGATGTTGTCCGGTTTAAGGTCGCGGTGGATTATGCCCTGCTCATGAGCCTCATGCACGGCCGAGCAAACCTGGTCAAGGATGTCGAGGGTCCAGCCGACCGGCAGATTTCGCTCTTCGTCTAAGATCTCGCCCAGCGTGCAGCCGTCGAGATATTCCATCACAAGATACGCGACGCGGCCTTCATCGGTCTCCGCAAAGCCAAAATCTGTTACGTCAACAACATTGGGATGGCGAAGCCGCCCGGCAGCTCGAGCCTCCCGGCGGAAGCGTTCGACGAACTCAGGCCGACGCATGAATTGCGGCGCGATCACCTTAACGGCAACGGGCCGCTCCGTGCCGAGATGAGTCGCCAGATACACCGTACCCATACCGCCGCGGCCGAGTTCGCGTTCGATCTTGTATTTACTGTCGAGCGTTTGTCCGATCACGCTTTCGTAATTCATCTAGTTTATCGGGCCTACAAAAGTTGTTCGCCTAGGTTATACGCTGTCTGAGCGTTCTGGTTCAGATTCCTGAACTCTGATCAAAAAAATGATAGCAGCATCAGCATTATAGTCCATCGTAAGTCTTGCTCAAACGTGCGGCCGCGAGAACGCTATTGACTGGAAAATTTTGGATTTTTGATTATAATGGCTGAGATATATTTCTAGCAGAAATTGTTTGTCCCGATTCCACACATCCTAAAATCGTTCGGCGTCCGCCTGGACCGGTCGCAATGGATCTTTAAGTAAACCAATGATCAAGACCTACTCGACGCGTTCGTTACTCGCAGCCGTTCTATTGCTGGCGTTTGTCATCGGGGCCGCGGGCCAAACCACCGAGAAATACTCGTATGACGCGCAAAAGAAATTGATCCCGGCAGAGCTAGGCAAGATCTACCTCGGTATGCCGTTCAAGGAATTTGTAAAGCTTTTTGATTTTAAGCATTCAAACATCGGCGATATGCGGTTCGGCCATTTGAGTGTAATGATCCCACTGAACAAAGGTAATGTTACTGATGTGCATTTCAAGATACATGACCTTAGTGAAAAGGAGATCGCCGCGATGTCTTACGAAGAAACGGTGAAGGCCACGGAGGTAGTAAACGGCGAAACGCTTGAATTTGACCGAACGCTCAGGCGGCTAGATCCTGCGAAGGCAATTGATAAAGGCGTTCTTTATCAGATCGTCGTTACCTACAGGCCGGATTTTGACCTGCGTTCACACGTAATCAAGACATACGGAAATAAAGGCGATGTGAGAAAGCCGGACGACGAATACCATTTTTATGACATTCAATGGGCGCCCAAGACGGCCGATGGCTTAGGCTGGCTAATCCGGTCATTTCACGAGGGCGATGGGCGAACACTGAATTTGATAGGCAGAATTCCGAATACCGAGTGGGATCCGAACCCTTGATATTCTACAGTTTCACAATATTTTTGTGCCAACTCGTTTACTCCCATAAACGAAAAAATAATGTTTGTATTATTCATGCAACGGCTTTTCATTTTGTTGCACGCGTGATACACTTCGATTTGACTAGATCCCGAAACACCTAATGGAGAATCAACTTTAATGAGCATTGACAAAAGCAAAGCGATCGAATCTGCCCTGCTGCAGATCGAGAAAAAATTCGGCAAGGGCTCGATAATGCGTCTGGGCGAACGTCCGCGCGAAGAGGTCGGCGCAATCTCGACGAATTGTCTGAGCCTCGATGCTGCTATCGGCGTCGGCGGTGTTCCCCGCGGACGGATCGTGGAGATCTACGGGCCGGAAAGTTCCGGTAAAACGACCCTCGCACTTCAGGTCGTAGCCTCAGCACAAAAGGCCGGCGGCGTTGCGGCGTATATCGATGCCGAGCATGCGATGGACCCGGACTACGCCAGTAAGCTCGGAGTGAATATCGAGGATATGCTCATCTCGCAGCCGGATTCAGGCGAGCAGGCATTGGAAATTGCCGAAACGCTCGTTCGGTCAAACAGCGTTGATGTCATCGTGATCGACTCGGTCGCGGCACTCGTTCCGCGGGCGGAGCTTGATGGCGAAATGGGCGATTCGCTGCCCGGCCTGCAGGCTCGGTTGATGTCGCAAGCACTTCGCAAGATCACGGCGATCGTTGCGAATTCGCATACGACGTTCATCTTTATCAATCAGCTCCGCGAGAAGATCGGTGTTTTCTTCGGTTCGCCCGAGACGACAACCGGCGGAAAGGCGTTGAAGTTCTATGCCAGTGTTCGGCTCGACATAAGGCGAATAGGCGCGATCAAAGATGGCGACAAAGTGGTTGGTAACCGCACGCGTGTGAAGGTGGTGAAGAACAAATGTGCACCGCCTTTTCGGGAGACGGAATTCGACATAATGTACGGCGAAGGAATTTCGCGTGAGGGCGACCTCATTGATCTGGCATCGAACAACGGCGTTGTCGAAAAAAGCGGAGCGTGGTTCTCGTATAAGGGCGAACGCCTGGGACAGGGCCGCGAGAACGTGAAGAACCTTCTGAAGGAGAATACCGAGCTTCGTGATCGGATCGAGAAGGACGTGAAAATATTTTTAGGTTTTGAAAAGGCCGAAGCGGCACCTGCGTAGGCGTTTGGCAGGGCGTTAAACCAAAAAGGGAGGCCATTTAGCGGCTTCCCTTTTTTATTTTGGTTAGTTGCTGTTTCCTACGGGCCGAGGCTGCTTACGTTCGTTAGGGACAGAACTGGCGTTCGGCGGCGGTGCATTCACATTGCCGGTAGGCTGACGCATTTGGCGTCTCAGTTCTTCGGCGCTCGGAATTCCGGGTGTTGGGGTTGCACCGGGTTTTAGCGGTTTGCCGGCCTCGCCCGGATCGGGAATTCCAGGAATAGGAGTCGGTCCGCGTTGAACGTTTGCCTGCCCGGGCGGCGGAATGCCGGGTGTCGAATTAGCCGACGGCTCGAGCGGCATTGCCGAAAATTCGGGCGGCAGAGAGTTCGGATCCACGTTGGCCATGACGTTAGCGTTCACGTTCGCATTGGAATTCGCCGTGTTAAGATCGACTGCCGAACCGCAGCCGATTCCGAAACTTATCGCGATGAGCGACGGTATCAATAATTTCTTCATTAATCCTAATATAACCTCTGGCGTTTAAATTTACAGTGCCGGCTTGAATGTTGCGTCCCCGGAGGGCAGCGACGGCTTTCAAACCGGCACGGGTAGGTTTTGATTTCTATCAGAAGGTGGATCAGTCGTCCATAAGAGAACAACCGGTAAATGTGGATTATATTTATTTTTTCGTTTCTGTCAATTGATATTCAACCGTGTTTTACGCGTCTTGCACCAACGGCGTTCGGCTTCTATTTGGCATTTGACACCCTGCGGGCTCATCCGTAAACTAATGGTTTCGCTGTTGGATAACCGCGAAGTGGCCAGATAGCTCAGTTGGTAGAGCAGCGGACTGAAAATCCGCGTGTCGGCGGTTCGACCCCGTCTCTGGCCACCACACTTTTTAAATAAATAGAATCGTTCGTTCTATTCGCCCATTTAGAGCCTCAGCTTCATCCCTTCATGCGAAGCCGCGAAACCCAGATTTTCGTAAAAT
>JBBQTV010000141.1:0-10064 GCA_038212935.1 Pyrinomonadales bacterium
AAAGCTTCAAGCAAAAATGAAAGATTTTTCTTTCTGGAGATACGCGAAACAAAAGAGAATCGGACTTTTCCTTTCTCTTTTTTCGGCTTCGAGGCGAACGTGAAGTCGGGCAGGACCGAGGCCGGCGGCAGATCAGGTGCCTTCATGATCTGAGCTTTTCTGCCAAAAATTCGCGCGATCTGTTGTTTTTCATCCTCAAACGAGGCTTTCCAAAGAATGTCCTTATGTAAACCTGTAGCTTTGGATGCTGCGATAAAGGCCTTTTTTTTGATGGGTTTTAAGTTAATCGTTTCGGGAATAAGTTCACCACATGGTGCCAATATCGTCGGTATCCGCGAGAAACCGCTCGTTTTTCTAAGTGAAAGATATTTGATGGCAAGTGTGCAGAAGAAGCTGTTAAGGAAGACCGCATCAGGCTTGATCTCATTGAGAAGATGAATGAACTTGTTGCGGTTCACGCCTTTATCTGGGAGATAATATACCATTGCTGACCCTATTCGATTCCACTGGTATGTTTGCACGTCTGAGTATGGCGTTCTATGATTTCTCCCGTCGTAGTTTCGGGTAACAACAAAAAAATCATACCTATCTGAAAACCTCTCCACGAGATTTACCACCGTCCACATTCCGCCGCCGGTCCGAAAACCGGGCAGGTAGAAATCACAGAAAACCAGGATCTTCTTTCTCATGGGTGGGAGTTATTGATAGGATCCGTATCGACGTTGATTGGTGAAACCTAGCAGAATCTTGCTTACGGTTTGAGCGACATTGGTCGCAAGGTATTCTGGCGGCGGCGTCCAGTCAGCAGGCTGTGAGATCGCAAGTTCAACCGAACGAAGGATAGATTCGGTTGATGCTCCGCTCAGAATATTGCTGCCGCACTCAACGGTTTCCGGTCGTTCGGTTACATCCCTAACTGTGATATTTGGAATTCCAAAAATGCAACATTCTTCCTGAACCGTTCCGCTGTCAGTAAGAACGGCGAGTGATTTCTTTTCAAGTTTAACGAAATCGAAAAAACCCATCGCATCCAAAAGTACGAGCTTGTTCGGATCCACCTCGATCTCAAATTCGCGAAGTTTCGAAGCGGTCCGCGGGTGAACGCTTATCAGAACCTTTTTCCCGAACTGCTCCGACACTTGTGAGAAGCCATTAAGTATGCTCTCCAAACGTTCCGGAAGGTCCACATTCTCGGCTCTATGTAGGGTCGAAAGGAAGTACTCAAATTCGCGTAGCTGGTGTTTCTCCAAGATCGTGCTGGAATCGATCTGGTCACGGTAACCATCAAGTACTTCTTTGATCGGGTTTCCCGTCACGAAAATGCGTTCGCGATCGATCCCCTCACGTACAAGATTTTCCTTACTTCGCTGTGTATAGGGAAGCAATACCTGGCTCGAATGATCAACGATCCGGCGATTTATCTCTTCCGGAACCCTGTCGTCATAACAACGGTTCCCCGCTTCCATATGAAAGACGGGAATCCCACGGCGGGCAGCGGGGATTGCAGACAGAGCGCTATTTGTATCACCAAGAATTAGGATCTTGTCCGGCTTCTGTTCATCAAGAGCCGAATCTATCTTTGAAAGGATCTGGCCTATCTGATCACCAAATGAGTCCGAGCGGATTCCTAAGTGAACATCAGGTGTTCGAACTTCGAGATCCCGTATAAAGATATCACTCAGGCTTTCGTCGTAATTCTGGCCCGTATGAACAGTTACGTGTTCACAATGCTGGTCTAGGATCTTCAGGATCAAGCTAAGCCGAATTATTTCGGGCCGCGTTCCGAAGATCGTCATTATTTTCATAACTAAAATGGGAGATCTATCCCGTCTCGATAAACCGTTGGATCTCTCCGCCTGCCGAGGCTAGAAGACTTTTGAGTTCGTTTAAATTGACATTGTCGTTCTTGGAAGAATATTCTGCCTCTAAAGCCCTGCTAGTTTCATCGGTGCCACGAAGTTCAGGAAGCACCGGAAGTATTACGTAGTGATCAGATCGCTCGATCGTCCGAAAACACTCTTCTTCTGAAACCATTATTTCATGGATCTTTTCGCCCGGCCGGATTCCAGTATACTCGATCGGTAACTCACGCTCACCCATCAGGGCTTTTGCCACATCGGTGATGTTTGCCGATGCGACCTTCGGAACATAAGTTTCGCCAGCTCTACCTTCGGATACCGCCGCAAATACCGTGTCTACAGCCCGATCCAGACTTAATAAGAACCGGGTCATCTCAGGCAAAGTCACAGTCAACGTTTTCCCGTTTCGTATCTGTTCGACAAACAGCGGAACGATGGAGCCACGAGAAGCGATCACATTCCCGTATCGAACGCACATGATCCTCGTTTGACGACAGTGTCGGTTCGCCTCTATCAGAACCCGTTCCTGCAATGCCTTCGTCATTCCCATAACGTTGATAGGCTTGCAAGCCTTGTCTGTTGATACACCTACAACTGTTTCGATCAGAAGATCGTGTTCCTTGATCGCCCGAACGACATTTTGCGCACCAACTATATTCGTCAATACCGCTTCGTACGGATAATACTCACATGACGGCACCTGCTTTAGAGCGGCTGCATGGAATACTACATCGGCATTGCGCATTGCCGAGAGAATCGCAGGATAATCCCTCACGTCGCCGATATGGAAATCAAGAATTTCGCCAGCTGCTTTGTATATGACATCGTCAGTAGCGGTCTTACGTGCCATGAAATCCAGTCGCATGTAATGCTGCTTGGCTTCATCGCGAGAGAAGACGGTAATTGACGCAGGCAGCCCTGCTTCGCCGGAAAGTAGTCGCCGAACGAGTGTCTGCCCAAGTGACCCCGTTCCGCCGGTGACAAGAACACGCTTACCGTCTAAAGAATTTACATTCGCCATTTATCGTATTCAGTCGGATCGTTCGCCATCATCTCGACCATTTCAGGCCAAGATCTCGGAGCAAAACCCGTCAGGCGCCGAAACCTCGATGAATCAAGACTGCGATCTATCGCAAAGTCGGCAAACTTCTCTATCTCGATCTCTACATCGTAAGCAGATCGAACCAATCCGAGAAGTTCGAACTTGTTGATCGGCTCACTTGAGACATGAAATAAGCCATAGAGATCTGGTTGCTCGAAGATCAAATCCCTAATTATATCTGCAAATACGATCGTTGGAAAGCCAGAGTAGATCGCCTTACTAAAGCCCTTAACATTCCCACCCTTATTCGCCAGAAACCATTCAAAAAGGCTATGGCGAGTTGCCAGTTCCCGTCCAATTATCGATGTCCGAATCGTTAGACAACCTTCACTCGAAACCTCACCCCAGCGCTTACTCTGGCCGTAAAGGTCGTTTGCATTCGGGATGTCGTCCTCCGAATAATTTCCCTCTTGACCATCAAAAACACAGTCCGTGCTTATGGTGATCAAGCGGAAATCAAGGTCCGCTCTTAACATCGCGAGCCGCTGCGGGAACAATGAATTGAGTGTAAGGGTTCGGACGACGTCGTTGGCAGACGGTAATTGTTTGATCACCCCCACCGCGTTTATAATGACGTCCGGCTTGATCTGACGAATCGCCTTCGCAACCTGATCGAAATCTATAACGTTAAGGCGAGTGATCGTTCGCTTCTCATCGAAGATACCGAAATGGCTTACGTCACTGAAGCCTTGCCGTATAGTTGACCATACTTCAGCGTTTGTGCGTAGTTTTTGAACTAGTTTATGCCCGAGCATCCCAGTTCCGCCTATTATTAGTATTCGTTTCATTCCTACGGCTACTTCTCAACGCTATAGACTTCGCTTACATCACATCCGGAACTTTTCTTCGCAGAGTTATGATAAAAAGTCATATATTGATCGGCGCAATGTTCAGCAGAGAACCGAGTGCAATTCTTAAACCCTCGCTGAACTAATTCCTGTCTAAAGCTTTCGTCCTTTATAAGTTTATCAATACCAGATCGGATCGACGTTGCGTTCAAGGGGTCAACCAATACAGCCGCGTCACCGGCAACCTCGCGCATTGGATCGAGATCGCTGGTAATGACTGGTCGTCCAACTGCCTGAGCTTCAATGATAGGCATTCCAAAACCCTCATATAGGGAACAAAAGACAATAATGTCAGCACGTTGATATTCAGACAGCATGCCGGCGTCGTCCAATGTGGCCAAATTGGTGAAAACGATGCTGTTTTCGCGTAGTAAGTCCAAATGGTTCGCATCCAATTCGCCTACGATCCTGAGTTCACACTCCATTCCCGATACTGCTTCGATAACACGTTCAAGGTTCTTATGTTTGGCAGTTCCAATCTGGAGTAGAACTGGTTGAGCTACGGGACCTTCTTTCGCGGAAGGAAGATAACTTTCAGGTACCGGATTATAAATTACAGCGATTTTATCTGAAGAACAGCCGGTTTCCCTTACAAGCTCTTCGCGAGTTGCATTAGAGACGACAACAACAGTGCTCAGCCGCTTCACGGGCCAGTCAAAGAGTAGCTTTTTCAGGACAAACCTCCTCAAGCCTTTTCGAAACTTCAGAATGTTCAAGTCATGAACTGTCAAAATCGTCCGATCTCTAGGAAGCACAAGTGCAATATAGTGTATATGCCCCGTGATATGAAAAATCCCGTCATTCTTTGGGCGGAAGGAAGCTAGATTGCGAATGATAGAAAGGAAGCCATTTCCAAAGGGCAACGTCTTATTCTCGACATTAACCCCGCGCTTCTTCAATGTTGACGCAAGTTGAGCAAAGACCCGCTCTATGCTTGGGGTGTCCGCATGGCGTCTCGCAATGAACGTTACTTGCAAACTCATTGCGATTCCTTAACCTGAAGGACAGCATTGAGCTTTTCAAGTGTGATGGCAGTTGTACCGACCTGCTGGACAACCTCGCCGGCAGCGGTATTAGCTATCCCCGAAGCCTCGAAAAGCGACATCCCCGCACCATGGGCTACACCGACTGTAGCGATGACGGTGTCCCCAGCTCCTGTAACATCAAACGTTTGCTGCGCAGTTGCCGGGATATGCCTTGGTACTGATCCGGCTGAGAAGAAGGTCATTCCTAATTCTCCCTGTGTAATCAAGACACTTTGAGCACCGGTTTCGTAAATCAGTGACTTCCCTGCTTCCAAAATATCATCTTCACTATCCTCGTTTAACGAACATGCCTCAGCCGCCTCTCGCCGATTGGGCGTCAACAAAGTTGCACCTGCATATTTCTTATAATTCTTACCCTTGGGGTCTACCAGTACCGGGATCGAACGCTCGTTTCCGATCTTTATCAGAACCCTTAAAATAGATTCTGTCAGCAGACCCTTTGCATAGTCCGAAACGATGATCGCGTCAACCTGCAAGTCACATTCTTCAATAACCTTGATTACTGCTGTTTCTTCGTCAGCCGTTAGATCGAGAAGTTCTTCACGATCAACGCGCACGATCTGTTGGCCATGGGCGACTATCCTGGTTTTTACGGTGGTCGGTCGCCGTTCGAGCGCGATCAAATTATTTGGATCGATCTCCATCTCCTCGATCGAATCTTTTAACTCTGCGGCTTCGCGATCATTTCCAATGATGCCGATCAGAATTGGGTTTGCGTTAAGACCAATTACGTTGGCAGCAACGTTTGCCGCACCTCCCGGTGCGGTGCTGCTCCCACGCATTCGGACGATCGGAACGGGAGCCTCTGGCGAAATTCTACTTACGTCGCCCCACCAATAACGATCGAGCATCACGTCGCCAACAATCAGTACTCGAACCTTTGGAAAAGCTTCCAGAATATTCATTTCATCGGAATGCTTCATTTGGAAGCGAAGTGTCCGTCCACCATCTCACACCAAATATGAGCGATAGTGATATGTGCTTCTTGTATTCGGGCTGTCTTTTCAGAGGGAACCATAATACAAGCGTCCGAGAGCGACGCTAGCTTCTTACCGGCCGCACCGGTCATACCAATAACCCGACAGCCATCCTTACGTGCTTCTATAGCCGCAAGTACTACATTCGGAGAATTTCCGCTTGTGCTAATTGCAAGCAAACAATCCCCCGCGTTAGCCAAAGCCTCGACCTGCCGGGCGAATATCCGTTCAAAGGAATAGTCATTTGCAAGTGCAGTAAGCGCTGACGTATCAGTCGTTAACGCGATAGCAGGCAAGGCCATCCTTTCGGTTTCATAGCGTCCGACAAACTCAGCCGCGATATGTTGTGCATCCGCAGCACTTCCTCCATTACCGCATATCAGGAGTTTGTGGCCTGCCGCTATCGTATCAATAATGACCTCAGCGCACTCTGCTACCGAATCCGAAGATTCGGCCAAGAATTGCTGAATAACCCTGATGTGTTGCTTAAACGAGTCTTTGATCACGCCGTTCGATGGGAGTGGGGCTTCTGAACCTTCACCACCGATATTCTCAATTATTGAAGAACTCGAATATCCATCTACCAAGGGTAGAGAATGAACTTCCCCGCCGTTGGCCAAGACGAAATCCGTTCCAATAATTTCGTTAATAGCCCAATCGCCACCTTTGACCAATACGTCTGGCTTAACGGCATGTATCAAGTTTTCGGGAGTAAGCTCTTCGAAAATAATAACTTCATCGACCGAACGCAATGCAAGAAGTACCTTTCGGCGATCTTCTTGATTCACGAGCGGACGCTGAGATCCCTTGATCTTTCGGACAGACGCATCGCTGTTGATTCCAACGACCAGCTTTGTTCCCATTGCTTTCGCCCGGTCAAGCAGATCGATATGGCCAGCGTGAATGATGTCAAAGCATCCATTTGTAAAGACCAGTTTAGACATTCAAAGTATTTTAAAATCGGGGTTCAGATTATCAGCTAGGAATGAGTAGCGAACCTAGAATGGAGTGAGCTCCTGCTTTCTAAACGCGATCAAGGCTCCTTTGGCACCGTGATCACTGAAATGAACGATCGCCTCATGACAATTGAACTTGTATAGTAACCCAAAAATCTTGTTCAGATCGTAACTATGCATGGGCATTAGCCGCTGGCCGCTCGATCTGCCTGAACGGCTCAGTAGTCGTTGTAGTGTCGGGTACTTCGCTAAAATATTGTGCTTAAAAGATCCAAATGCCGAGTCACCCAGCGGAGAGAACTGTAGCTGTAAAACGCCGATGCCGCCATTTGCCAAAAGACCAAGGAGCTTCTCGAAATTCAATACGCCCAGTTTTGGGTCGATATGCTGAAACACGACAAACGAATGTACAAAATCATATTCGCCCTCAAGCTCGGCCAGTTTCTCAGACGTATTCACCAGAGTGACATTAGTTGCGGCTGTCGCTGATAAGTTCTTTTCAGCCTCTGCTAACATCGCTTTCGAGATATCGGCTCCGGTGGCACTTTCGCTACGCTTAGCAATGGGTAGAAGCACTCGTCCTACGCCACATCCAAAATCAAGGGCGTTCTGAGGCTTGAAGTTGCTATCGAAATGAGATTCGACCACTCGCCACACGCGGCTAACGTACTCTTCGCCGCTATCAAAAAACCTGCCTTTCGCGGAATCGCCGACATCGTTGCCTTCAAGCCCTTTCAGGGTCTGAACACCGAAATACGGCGACGATTCACCGAAATGCTCCCAGATTTCACTCCTCTTGGTCATTTATTGTTGTTGCGAACTCCCGAGATGACAAAATTGACCAGCCACATGATGATCACAAGGATAAAAAAGGTTCTGACAATGAATGGAAACATTGTCGCATAAAACCCCTCGTACGATATGACGGTCAGCATGCTGAAAAAAAACACCATCTTCCACAGGGCGGGGGATGCTGTATCAACGAACGTTGAATAAATTAGCCGGAGATAAACGCCGAGTATCAACATTCCTAACGGTATGCCTACCGGCCCGAAATTACGGAGCAGGTCACCGAAAGGAGAGATGGCAAACGAGTTCTCGTTGAAGTTGAAATAAAGATCGCTGTACGCCCGCGGGTCTGAAGTAGACGGTTTGTCGGCCCATAAAAACCTCGGGATGAATGTAGTGTAGAAATCGTTAAGGATGTTGTCCTCGAGTCCGTAGCTGGCCTCGTATGGGGCCAACTTTTCATAATTAGAAACGACGTTTGCGACCGAACTCAGGTTTTCAACGCGATATGCTAAGGCCTGAGCGCTATCGGCAAAGACCGTGGTTGGATCTTCATCCAAAAGATGATCGACTGTGGCGACGACTTGCCCGGCATAGTCACCTGCACTAATACGAGCCTCGGATCCTTTAATGTTACGAAATGTCGTTCCATAGGCAATTCCGAAGAACAGAGCGAACATACCGAGGACACCAAAAACAGTAGCGGACTGCCATCTGATGCGGCGTCCTGAATAGACAAAAGCAAAGGCGATCGGTATCAAGCTCGCAACAAGGCTGCTTCTGTTTCCCAAAAGGGCCATTTTAAGCGGAATGGTCGCCAACAAAACGAACAAGGCAAGATAATACAAACCTGATTTGTGTTCCGCGGTGAAAATCCCTAACCACAGTAGAACCGTACCGGCAGTCAGAACAATAACAAGAAAACTCAGAACGCCGTCGAAAGCACCTATGTCGATATTGCGCTGAAATCCCAATAGGCCCTGGATCAGGCTATAAATATTGATACCGAAACCAATTACTACCAGGATAATTCCCGGAATCCACACCTGGTCCGGCCGCCAGTTCCATTTAGGCAGGATCTTTGATATCTTCTCGGCGCCCAAACGACCGATCGGCAAAAAATACCCGATCGCAAGGCCCGCAAAACCGATAGAAATGTATAACAGTGTGAGCGGAAGATTGTATCTTGGGTCATCAATGAATGACATAAAGAACCAATCAACCCAATCGAATGCGATAATAACCGCGCCAAAGACGAAAGCAGGAAAGATATACGACCACGCCGCGAAAACAAGGGGATGAAACGGATCGAACTTCCCTACCCAGTAAAGGTAGAAGCTCGGAGCCAATACAACTAGGCCGGTAAGAAATGCCCACGGAAGCAGGTAAAAATTGCGGATCGATTCGCCGATCCCGCTCATTTGCCAAAGAATCCCGGCTGAAATGATCGCCAATGCGCCCCACAAAACAAGCACGGGGATAAGATTCACACCTCTCCCGCTCCCTGTTATTGTTGGTCGCTGTTCGATCGCTGCTATTCGCATTGGGGAATTATACTATTTCGTTCATTCAACGACCATTAGTCACGCAGAAATATTCATTCGTGGCCGGCCCGCGAGGTCGTATCCCCTAACGTTCAGTCGCTAACAAATTCCGCCAGTTTCGGCCGCTCGCCTTACAGAAAACGGTCGTAGGCTCAGAGTAAACGGTTGTCGGCTCAGAGAAAACGTTCCATTTCTCAGAGAAATGGGTCGTCGGCTGAGAGAAAACACGACTTTTCTCACAGAAAATACTTGCAAGCTCAGAGAAAACGGTTGCTGGCTCAGAGAAAACGTTCCATTTCTCACAGAAAATAGTCGTAGGCTCAGAGAAAACAACCGTTGGCTGAGAAAAAAGGCCGAAAACACCCTATTTCGGAGATTATTGCTTCGAGAGTGTACAAACTGCGATAACGCCGTCACTTAACTGCGGCGAAAGGCGTACGCACACGTCATTGACAAGATTGACGATCCGACGATTATGCGGGCGGTGCTCCTTTCCAATATCATAAAAGCAGAACTCGTCAACTTCGAAGCCCGCCCGTTCGACCAGAAGTTTCAACGTGCTATAGGAATAATAAGCCACGTGATCAGGGTGAACCGGTTCAACCGTACCGCCCTTTCCGCGAAATCCGTATAGAAAGTATCGCAAAGCTCCGTAAGCGTTGATGGTGGTGATCACCAAGCGGGATTTCTCGTTCATAAGCCTTTGAACGCCGTTGAGGAATAGTCCGGGGTTGTTGAGATGCTCTATCATCTCACCCGCGACGATCACGTCGAATGTCCCGTCGATCGCTACCTGGTCGAGCTTTTCCAGGTCGCCGCGGTACAAGTTCTTTATGCCAAAATTTGCCAGGGCGTCGATCCCCTCTTGGTCGAAATCAAGCCCGTGGAGTTCGGCAGCCTCATTTGCGATCGCAAAATGAAGAAGCATGCCGTCATCGATCGC
>JBBQTV010000142.1:0-10052 GCA_038212935.1 Pyrinomonadales bacterium
TACTCCACTTTATCGGGTTTTGCTATCCATTCGGCAAATAATTCGATGCCGCGGTCCTGTAGACGCTGCTCCATCGGGATGCGGCGGTCGGCGGCGTCAGCAGCGATCTCGTCGTAGATCAGCGCGTCGTCAAAGCCGGCCTTTGCAGCGTCCTCGCGGTCACAGGCGATGTAGATGCGTTCGGCTCGCGACCAATAGATAGCCGCAAGGCACATTGGGCACGGCTCGCACGAAGCGTAGATGACGCAGCCGTCAAGTTCGAACGTCCCGAGCGTTTGGCAGGCACGGCGGATGGCGACAACCTCGGCGTGGGCGGTCGGGTCGTTGGTCGATGTGACCTCGTTGCTGCCTTCGCCGATGATCTCGCCTTCCTTTACAACGACGGAACCGAAGGGTCCGCCGCTTCCGTTCTCCATTCCGGCGCGTGCGAGTTCGATGGCACGCAGCATGAATCTCTCGTCAAAATCACTCATTTATTGCTTTGGCACGACCACGATCTCAAATACATTGCTCCAGCGTTTGCCCGTCACAAAAATTCGGTCGCCTTCGGCATCGTAGGCGATCCCATTGAGGGTATTTTCCTTGTCGCGACGTTCGTCTTGCGGCGATATGCCGGCGAGGTCGATGTAGCCGAGCAGCTTGCCGGTCGCGGGGTCAATGCGAGCAATAGTGTTCGGCCTTCCGAGAACCTGCGGCTCTTCGCTGTGCCAGATATTTGCCCAGATCTCGCCTTTGACGAATTCGAGCTCGTTGATGTTCATCAACGGGCGGCCGTCCTCGCGATTGACAACGATCGTGCGAGCGGTGCGGAATGTTTCCGGATCAAGAAAGCGGATGACGTGCGTTCCGTCGCTCATTATCAGATTCTTGTCGTCGTTCGTCAGACCCCAGCCTTCGCCGGTGTATCGATGTTCCCGGACGGGTTTCATGTCTGCAAGGTTGTAGACGAATGCTGTCCCTTCGCGCCAAGTTATCTGATAGATCTTGTCGCCGAAGATGGTCATTCCCTCGCCAAAGAAATCTTCGGAAAGCTTGTTTTGCTGAACCACCTTACCAGTCTTTATCTCCACCTTGCGCAGCGTTGATTCGCCATATTGGCCGGTGCTTTCATACAGCATCCCGCCGTAGTACATCAGGCCCTGCGTAAAGGCCTTTGGATCATGCGGGTAGGTATTGACGACCTGATAGGTGTACGTCGGCAGGGGTTCGCGGAGCGGTTTAACGAGCGTATTTGCGGCACTGGACACGTTGTTGTTATTGACGGCCGCGGGTTGCGATCCGCAGGCGAGCGACAATCCGGCGGTCAAAAGGAAAAGTAAAGAGCGCATAATCATCTATTTTTTTAACCCGGCCTCGATGGCGTCGCGAAATGCCGATGCGGTCAGGCGATGGACCTTGACTCCGTTCACGAATATCGTCGGCGTACCGTTTACGCCGTGGCCCCTGCCGTCGCTAAGGTCACTTCTTATCTCCAGGGCAACACTATCGGCGGCGATGTCGGCCTCGAACCGTTTGAGGTCGAGCCCGGCCAATTCCGCATATCGCTTGAGTGACGCGGCATCGAGAGCTTCCTGATTACTATAAAGCAATTCGACGTATTCCCAATATTTGCCCTGGGCGTTTGCGGCATTTGCGGCGACTGCAGCGGCAAACGCTTCGGTGTGAATGCTCTCCAGCGGAAAATCACGAACGACGAGCCGGACGCGGTCGCCGTATTCCTTGATGACACGTTTCAGGATCGGATGCGTGCCGGCACAGGCCGGACACTGGTAGTCGCTGAACATAACGACGGTCACGGGTGCCGCGGCATTGCCGAGGGCCGGCTCGCCTTCGATCGCAACCTTCTGGATCAATGCAAATGGCTGCTTATACACGAAACGGACATCGTATTTCGCGAAAAGCTTTCGCCGCATCGCGTCCTCGAGGTCAAGCCGCTCGTCCTCGGAATACTCACGCATCTTATTCGTGATCTCGGCGGCGATAATGCCGCTGGCGTCGGTGTTACGCTCTTTTGCTTCGAGGGTGACGAGAGCGGCAAGGATTTCGTCCTCGAGTCCGACACGGAAATCGTCATAGATATGGGCTGCGGCATCGGCGAGAGAGAAGCGAAATGCATCCTCGAATTCGCGATAGAGAATTGTGCGGCTAGCGACGCGGGCAATGATGTCGACGCCTTTTATATCCGCGCTATTGATGTCCTTTACCAGTACGAGACCGTGCTTCTTCTGCAGTTCGTCAACGAACGATTGCAAGGCTTTCTGCTCAGGCTCGCGGCGGAGAAATTCGATGATGGTGCCGCGTGCCTCTGCAAGCGATCGGCTGGCGAACGCATTGCGGTTAAGCTCGTAGATCTGTGCGATGTCTGCATCGGGCGGATCCGGAACTGTGCGAAGCCGTTCTGCCTGAAGAGCCTCGACGGAGATGCCGCGGGCCTTGGCCTCGGCTTCTTGAAGCAGGTCAGCGAGGTAGCCGGAAAGTAATTGTGACCTTGAGGCCGCGAGGGAAGCCGGGAGGGAGTCGTAAGCTTTTTTTAGCGAGGGCGATAGATCTGCGGCGGTGATGCGGACTCCCTTGCCGGTAACGAGTACGTCAGCGGCCGGCTGTCCATAGGAATTGGCAGCAGCGACGAACAAAAATGCCGCAAGGATGATGAACGATATTTTTCGCATAGAACAAGACAAGCGTAGATATTATCAAATTTCGTGCAAATAGTAGGGCGGTCGCCTGTTCTGCTAAGATTACAAAAGAGGTGAGAAATATGTCCGATATAAGATTTTCGGGTACGGTCGATCACATTGCGGTGAAATGCGAGGACCTCGAGCGTGACGTAGAGGAATACAAGCGGCTCGGATTTTCGGTCGAGACGGTCTATGAGGATTGGGCGATGGTTCGCGACCCGAAGGGCTTCGGCGTAGCTCTGTTGCCGCCGAACTCCAAGCATCCGCCGCACATAGGAATGCGGGCCGAGACCATGGAAGAGCTCGAAGCGGCCGCCGCAAGAGAAGGACGGCCGATCAAGCCGCACCGCGACGGCACGTCATCGTTTTATACGAAAGGCATCGGCGGCCAGATCGTCGAGCTGATCTATTACCCTGACGATTTTGGAAATGCCGAAGCCGGCGAATGAATGTCGGCTTCGACTAATATCACTCTAAGCGGTCGCTTTTGAAACTTCCTGGACGACTTCGCCGGTTTGTTTTTCAGCCCCGTGGAGGGCGATGTCAGCCTGAGCGACGATGCCGCAGCAACTGCCGCGTCCGTCAACTACGGCCACACGGCGGATCTGCTTTTCTTCCATTACTGAACAACAATCTTCAACCGAAGAATCCTCGGTTACCGTCACAGCCGAATTGGTCATCGCATCGGAAACGGTCAGATCGAGCGGATTCTTACCCTCTGCAACTGTTCGGCAGGTGATGTCGCGGTCGGTGATCATGCCGACAGGGATCTTACTTTCCTTCCCGTCCACCACGGGGATGCATCCGCAGTCGTTATCGAGCATAAGCTTTGCCGCGTCTTGAAGGCTGTCTTCGCGTGTAACGCAGGCCGGGTCGGCGGTCATAATGTCTTTAACTTTCATATTTATTTACCTCAATTTGTATGTATTGAACCGAAACTGCAGGGCCGTGTACCCGTTCGATGCAGCTTTCGCTCGTTTTGGTCTTCAGCTATGAAAGACGCAATAACCGTTCCATCGGGAACGGGCGTTCGGGAGCTCGAATTCAATAAAATCCCAAAAGCTGATATCTTTCTAATCATATGACCGAAGCAAAAGTTCAGAAGGTGAAGCCTGACATTCGGGCCATCACACGGTTGGTCCCGCCGAGCGGGAACCTTGTTCAGGGCCAATCGGAGCTGCCGATCGACCCGCAATTGGCGGCCGAGGCGGCGTCTATCATCGCAGCGAGCGAGAACCATTACGGCGGTAGCGAAGGCGACGCGAACCTGCGAAAAGCGGTAGCCGCGAAGATAGCCAAATACAACGGCATCGATGTGGACGCTGACGCCCGGCCTTTTGAACTGATGATAACCACGGGCGGGACCGGCGCGCTGATCGGCATTGCACAAGCCTACCTTCGCGGAAAGTCAGCACTCGTTTTTGAGCCTTATTATCCGTATCACCGCCGCATTCTGGAAGAGTTCGGAGCGAAGAATGAGGCGTTCGAGCTGGATGAGAACCTGACGTTCGAGAAGGATGCTTTGTTCGCCCGCTGCCGTGATCTGCGAGACAGGGCGGAGTATCCGCTAAAGGCGATCATCGTCTGTTCGCCGTCGAATCCGACAGGCAAAGTGCTCTCGCAAACGGAACTTGAGGCGATCTCGGAAGTTGCACATGAGCTTGACCTGATGGTCATCTCAGACGAGGTCTATGAACACTACGTCGTTGGCGAAAATCCGCACACTCCGATCGCTTCGCTGCCGGGAATGCGCGAGCGGACGATAACGGTCAATTCGTTCTCGAAATCATGGAACATCTCGGGCTGGCGGCTCGGCTACGCGTACGGCAAGGGCGAGCTGATCGCTCCCATAAACAACGCCGCGAATGTCATTTACGTTTGCCCGGCGACGCCGCTGCAGGCCGCCCTGTCACGCGTTCTGATGGCAAAGGACGGTTATTACCCGGAGCTGCGTGATAAGTTTGACGCCAAGCGGATGAAGTTTTCGGAAGGCCTGACGGAGCTTGGATTTGATATCTACAACTCAGGCTCGGCGTTCTACATTTGGGCTCGCATTCCCGAAAAGCACGCGGACGCGATCGCTTTCAATGAAATGCTGATGCGCGACGCAGGCGTCGGAATGACACCCGGTTCTGCCTTCGCCGACAGCGACACCTGGGACGCCCACGTCCGCATCTGCATCGCCCGCGAGGACAGTATCCTCGACGGCGCGATGGAAAAGCTCAAATCGGTACTGCATTAGATTGAAAATGTACCGTCGTTCTAAATTTCTTGAGATATTGATCGCTGTTCGCGAGGAGATGGCGCGTGAGGCGGACTACGATACGGATCTGTTCGTTGAAATGGCTCGGACGGGGAAGCGGAAGACGAAAGCCGCCAGATACTCGATGGCAAGCGTTGACGAAAGCGACAAGGAAGCGACGGTGAGGAAACGGAAGACGACGGGATGGATCCCGTAACCTTAGCCGCAGACTTACGAAAGTCGGCACTCTAATCTCCGGTTGTGCTTTTGATCTGGGGTTGGTTTAATATCGCACAAGCGATTCGCCGCTACCGGACGACCATCGGCGAAGTCTTCACCCTTCGGAAAATGTTCAGATATATCATTTCGTGCCTGATCGTGGCGGCAACAATTGCGGCTGCGGGCTCGTACTTTTTTCGCGAATATTGGGAACATCGTTTCGATGATGTCATTGCCCAGCAAGCGCGGATATATCGGATAGACGAAAAGCTGGTCTGGAGCCTGATCTACGAGGAAACGTATTTTCGCCCCGGTGCACGCGGTGACGCGGGTGAGATAGGGCTGATGCAGGTGACACCGCTCGTCGCTCGTGAGTGGGCAAAGGAAACTGGCCTGAGCGAGTTCGAGCGGCAATCAAACGAAGACGTCGACGGTTTGCTCAGCGACCCGAAGCGAAATATCCAGATCGGTTCGTGGTACTACGAAAAACTTCGCGAACGATACCGGGGCCGTCCGGCTGAGACAGCGATGACGCTTTCGGCATACAACGCCGGCCCGAGCCGCGTTGAAGAATGGACCCGCGAAACGGACGCCGCAACGCTGTCCGAAGCAGACTTTATTGAACGCATCGGCATCGCTTCGACGAAAGCTTATGTGGCGTCGATCCTTGAACGTTACCGGGCCGTCACCACCACACCGCCGAAGAAACCCTAAATGAAGATACTGGCCGCCGAATACGTCCTGCCGATCGCGGGCGAACCGATTCGAAATGGTGCAGTGGCGATCGATGGCGCCGTGATCAAAGCGGTCGGGTCGAGCGACGCTATTGCCGAGCAGTTTCCCGATGCGGATGTCGAAGACCTGGGTAACGCCGCGATCTTGCCGGGCTTCGTAAATTGCCATTCGCATCTTGAAATAACATCGATGCGCGGCGCTCTCGACAGCGTCGAACACGACTTTCGCTCGTGGCTACTGAAGCTGAACGACATGCGGACGGCGATGAGCGATGCTGAGATCCAGGAATCAGCGTATCAGGGCGCGCTTGAAGGAGCCCGAGCGGGCGTGACGTGCTTCGGCGACATCGGCCGAACAGGAAACGCGGGGTTTTCTGCTTTAAAACGCTCAGGGCTTCGCGGGATCTTGTTTCAGGAAACCGAGTTTTCCCCGGACGGCCGGACGGCGGACGACGACTTTCTAGCGTTGGCGACGAAGTTCGAAGACCTGAAAAAAGATGAGACGGACCTCGTGAGCGTCGGGCTTTCGCCCCATTCACCATATACGGTGAGTTCGCGTTTATTCGAGCTGATCGCTCAATATTCGATCATCAATCGCGTTCCACTATCGATCCATGCGGCGGAGTCGGCGAGCGAGATGGAACTGATGACGCGCGGGACCGGGTTCTTCACTGAGGTGTATGAAAAATACGATGTCGAATGGCATAGCCCGCATTGCACTACGATCGAATATCTTGAACGGCTAGGTGCGCTTTCCGCCCGGCCGCTGCTCGCTCATTGCGTAACGGTTTCGGCGACGGACATTGAGCGGATCGCATCGAATGGTGCGAAGGTCGCACATTGCCCGAAGTCGAACGCGAAGTTCGGCCACGGATACGCACCTTTTGAAGCGTTACTGGATGCGGATATCAAGGTCGGTTTTGGCAGCGATTCGGTCGCGAGCAACAACGTCTGTGACATTCTCGAGGAAGCCAGGTTTGCATCGCTAGCGGCGCGGAACAGGCCGGGAAGTTCGCGGTTTGTCATGGCGCGTGAATCGCTTCGGGCGGCAACACTCGGCGGTGCCGAAGCGCTTGGTTTAGATCATCTGATCGGAACGCTTGAGGCCGGGAAGCAAGCGGATATCGCCGTTGTCGGACTGGACGAACTTGCCCAGCAGCCGATCAATGAAGTCGAAGCCGTACTAGTCTTCTCATCGAACGGCCGCGACGTCATCCGCACGATAGTTGCCGGAAACGACGTGTATCGCCACGGGAGTTAACCTCTTTTATCATTTCGCGAGAGCCGCTTTCATTTCACGCATCAGCTCTTCCGTGGTCCATCGGTTGCCGGGAAGCATCTTCGCGACCTTGCCGTCGGGGCCAATGACCGCGGTGACGAGGTTGTGGTTAATCTCCGCCTTATTCTCTTCGTTAACGGAGTATTTTAGATTGAAGAATTCTGCAAGTTCGCGGACCTCGGCATCGGTGCCGACGGCGAGCCGCCATATGGTGAAGTCGGCATCGTCGGGATTGCCGAGGTAGCCTGTGCCGTATTCGCGGAGTTTGCCGGGTGTGTCGCGTTCGGGGTCGAACGAGATGCTCACGAGGCGCATGTTTTCTTTATTCTCTTCATCGCCCGCGAGCAGCAAGGCGAGGTCGCTGAACTGCCGCGACAGCTTGATGCAGGCATCCGGAAGCGGACATTCGCGATAGATGAACGTGACCGCGAGCACCTTGCCTTTATAATCGGTCAGCTTAAATCGCTTGCCGTCCTGGTCGGTCAGTCCGATCGGCGGAACGTCCTTGCCTTCTTGCGACGGTGCCGTCACGGGAAGCGGCGGGGCATTCGGATCGGCGGCGGCGACAATACCGATCTTCTCCAGCCAATAAGGCTCATCGGCGGAGTTGTCGACAACAAGTTCGGCTCGGATCTCGACGCCGGGCCGCAGGTCGCCCCAAACCCAGTCCTCGCGTATCGGGAAGTTCATTGTCATCCGCGGCATGAATCCGGGGATCTCTTCGTGATCGATCTCGGCCTTTTTGGCGGCCTTATCGACCGAGATGACCTTACCGCGAAGTTCGTGTCGTTTGAGCTCGCCTTTCGGCGTTTCGGGTTCGGACGAAGTGCATGCGGCGAGGCCGATAGCAGCAATAAAAAGTAGTGCAAAATAACGCATATGAGTAAATTTGTACGAGAACATTTGGGGTATTGCAAATGCGAAGACGATCATTCTGCGGCGGGAGCGGCCGGGGCGTTTCGCGGCATGAGCTGCTCGTCGTAAAGCGCCATGTAAACGCGGTAATTTGCAAGCACCTTGCGGACGTAATCTTTCGTTTGAGCGTACGCGATCTCGGCCACATAGGCGTCGGCGTCACCTGCTTTTGCGCGTCCTAGCCAACGGCGCATGTTGTCTTCGCCGCCGTTGTAGCTTGCGGCGACGGCAGCGTGCTGATTCGGGAACATCTTATAAAGCTCGCCGACGTAGACCGAGCCAAAAAGGATCGCGGTCGACGGGTCGTAGAGGTCATCCTGCGAAAAATTCGGGATGTTCTGTTCGGCGGCGATGCGGCGGGATGTCGTTGATATGAACTGCATCAGGCCGCGGGCGGCTGCGTTCGATTTTACGTCCGGCCGAAATCTGGATTCCTGCCGCATGATCGCGAGCAGAAATCGCGGATCTACCTTGTGGGCCGCAGAGTGTTGAAGCAGATCTTCGCGGTAAGGAGCGGGGTACATCGCTGCCGCAGCATCCGACGGGATAAGTTCGACCTGGTGATCGGCCGGGACGCTTCGCCACAGCGGCTCCATCGCCTCAAGCGTACGAAACACTTTGTCGCCGCGAGCGTAGAGTGCTGCGGCGGCCGAACGGAGCGTCTGGTTCGTGCCTGCTGCGGCGTCAAACTCGAAAGCGGCCTCATCATAAAGCCGGAGTTTATAGAGCGACGCGGCAAGCTGGGAATGTCGTGACGTCCGCGGAAGAGTCGCAATGGCTTTTTCTATTTCAGCGTCGCCCACAGGTTTCGGGACGCTCCGATGATCGGGCAGCTGCGAATAGACTGCACGAAGTTCATCCAATAATTTATCGGTCTCAGCCGGTTCGGCAAGTCGGATACGTTTTTGCAGGGCAATTCGCCGCGTCTCTTCGTCGCCGGACGACAGATCCGGCTGTAGTGCTGCGATCTTGTTTTCTATTGCCGCCCGCGAGGCTTCGGCGGTCCGCATGGCACGAAGCCGTTCGGTCGCACGCCAGCCATAGAATGCGTCGCGTCCGTCGGGAATCGCGAGGTAAGCGTCAGCGGCATCCCCAAAACGCTGGAGTTTTTCAATTACGTATGCCCTGAGAAACGAGACCTCGGTGCGGTCGGTTCCGCCCGGGACACGAGTTCCGCCTAGGTCAGGCAGAGGCAGAAGCAGGTCGAGCGTTTCGAGAGCCTTTTCCCATTCTTCGCGGGCTATGTAGATGCGGGCTTCGACAAACAATGCCTGAGCTTCGCCGACGCGGCCGCTAAATCGTTCACGGGCCGCGGCAGCACGGCGTAGAGCTTCGCCTTCGGAATTTTCGTCGCGGAGCGTGTCGATGGGATTGAAATACGCGCGGTCAAGACGTTCGTCGCTTGGATATTGGTCGATGAACCGCTCGTAACGGCCGAGCGAGACCCGAAATTTACCGTTTCGACCGTACGCCGACGCAGCTTGAAGGAGAGCGTCCTTTGCCAGCGGATGTTCGGGATACTGCTCAAGTAAGCGTTCGAACCATACTATCGCATCCGTAAAATTATTCTCCTGGGCGTATCCACGGCCGATCTGAAACACGGCATTAGGAGCACCGGGGTCGGCAGCGTGTTCGTTGACGACAGCGGTGTAATGGTCCCGTGCGTTGCGGAAATCGCGGTTAAATTGATAAACCCAGCCGCGGCGCAGGTGTTCTTCGGGTGAAAGCGTCGGAACCTTGCGGCCAGCATCAGAAGTCTGGCCCTCGATCAGGTCAAGGCCGCGGACGCCTTCGAGAGCAAGGTCGTCGGGCTGTGATGCGTTAGGCGTTGCGGTTACCACGCCAGCAAATATCTCGGCTGCCCGCTTGGGATCATTTTGATAAAGGAATGCTTTGGCGAGATGTACCAGATCGGCGCGGCCGATCGGTTCATGTTCCGTGCCGAACGGGGCGGAAGTTTGGATCGCTCGGGCGGCAGCCGCATG
>JBBQTV010000143.1:0-9924 GCA_038212935.1 Pyrinomonadales bacterium
GTCCAGGATCATCCGCAGTTTGCCGTTTATCTGGTCGCGGTTCGAAAGCGTGTGGTCGAGGTCCATGTCGCCCATCACCGAACGCATTCCGGTGATCGTCAATTGCACGATCGCACCTACGAGGTCGGCAACCTCATAAACTGCCTTGGTCGCGTCGGTTATCTGCCAATAGACCACCGAATCCACATTTATCGTCACGTTGTCGCGGGTAATGACGGGCTGGGGCGGCATGTCGATATATTGTTCGCGGAGGTCGATAGACGTCGTTCCGGGCCTGATGTTTGACCAATAAACGGCACGCGGCGAATCAAAGATCGGAATGAGCACATTCAATCCGCTAGATGCGACGCGATGAAATTTACCCAGCCGCTCGATCAGCAGAACGCTCGATTGCGGCACGATCTTTATCGTCTTCCAGGCGATCACCAACGCGGCAATGCCAAGAAACATAAATAAGATCAGACCAAGTCCACCAATGATTCCTTCCATATCTTCCTCCAAAATTGTTTCCCTAAATATAGCCTATTTTCGTAGGGAAATGTAGTTTCCGTATTCGACGGTGTCCGATATTCATTCGGCAATGCGTCTTGATAAATAGAAAGTAATTGGCGCGGTGATACAAACCTATTCGAAAAATCGCGTATTAGTTCAGGAAGCGGAACTATTGAAGAAAGTGTTCGTACAAAAGTTTAGATAATTTGACAACCGAAACGGGACGCTCGCGAAGGCCTCTTTTTCCTTTCTTTTTCTGCAGTAAATAACCTTCAGTCTTCTTCTTTTTCTTACCTTGGCCGGAACGAGCGTCCCGGCTTTTTTTGCGCCTGTCCGCTCCGTGCAGGCCGGACGCATTTCACATATAATGCTCGTCAATATGACGGTTAGCATCAACGACATCCGCGAGGCACGCGAGAGAATTACAGGAATTGTCCATAAGACCCCGATCATCAAAGACGAAAAGCTCACTGCGTCGCTCGGTGCACGGACTTATCTGAAGGCCGAGAATCTTCAGCGGGCAGGGTCGTTCAAGATCCGCGGTGCTTACAACATGATCTCGCAGCTTTCTGCCGCGGACCGCGAACGCGGCGTTATAACCGCATCCGCCGGCAATCATGCCCAGGGCGTTGCCCTCGCGGCCAAATTGAACGGCATCAAGGCAACGATCGTCTTGCCGGAGTTCGCCCCACTGACCAAAGTGCTGGCGACAAAGGCGCTCGGTGCCGAAGTGATAATGCACGGCCAGACATTTGACGAAGCCGTCGATCATTCCCGCGCACTGCAACGCGAACACGGCTTCACCTACGTTCACGCTTTTGATAACGACGACATCATCGCCGGGCAAGGAAGCATCGGCATGGAGATCGCCGAAGCTTCAATAGATATAAAGACCATCGTCGTCCCGATCGGCGGCGGCGGAATAATCTCCGGCATCGCCATTGCGGCAAAGGAATTGATCCCCGGCGTTCGCGTCATCGGCGTTCAGGCGGCCAACGTCGCTCCGGTCAAAGCGTCGCTCGAGGCCGGGCATCCGGTGGACATCGAATACAAGACCACCATAGCCGACGGCATCGCCATCAAACGCCCGGCCGAGCGCACGCTTGCCATCATCAAAAACTATGTCGATGACCTGGTCGAGGTTTCCGAAGAGGAAATAGCCGACGCCATTTTCCATCTGGCCCAAAATGCACACCTCGTCGTCGAAGGCGCCGGTGCCGCCGGTGTTGCCGCGATGATGGCCGGAAAGATCAAGTTCACCCCCGACGAACGCGTCTGCGCGATCCTTTGCGGCGGCAACATTGACGGCAACGTGCTCGCCCGCGTTATCGAACAGGTCCTCGTCCGCAATGGCCGCTACGTGATTTTCAAGGTCCTCGTCCCCGATCGGCCCGGCTCGCTCGCGGGCATGATGGCAATAATCGCCGCCGAACACGCGAACGTTGTTGAGGTCTATCACCAGCGCGCCATCTGGCTCGCCCCGCTCGGCAGCGTCGGCATTGAGACCATTTTGGAGGTTCGCGACGCGGATCACGCCGAACAGGTACGGAAGAAATTATCCGACGCCGGCTACCAGGTAGAACACGAACAGACCGGCGAATGGTGATCTCCGTTCTGCTTTTACGCTGCTGTCGTTTCGCCGCCTAGGAGTGTGAGAACTTCGCCGGTGATGTAACTGGAGTCGGCGTTCGAGGCAAAGAAAACGAACGCGGGAGCGACCTCTTCGGGTTGCGCCGGGCGTTTCATCGGCTGATCGGCACCGTGTTCGGCGACATCTTCGGGTTCTTTGTCGGCGATGTTTAGCGGGGTCCAGACCGGGCCGGGAGAAACGCAATTAACGCGAATTCCCTTTTCGGCCAGACTCTGTGCAAGCGATTTGGTAAAGGCGTGGATGGCTCCTTTTGTCGCTGAATAATCGATCAGATCCTTGCTCCCGTCGAGTCCCGTGATCGAACCGGTATTGACGATCGCTCCGCCTTTCGGCAGATGTTTGACCGCTTCCCTCGCCAAGTAGAAGTAACCAAATATATTCGTCCGAAATGTTGTGTCGAATTGTTCGTCTGAAATGTCTTCTATCGAATCTTGATGATGCTGGTAGGCGGCGTTATTGACAAGAATGTCTAGCCCGCCGAATTCTTTCACGGTCTTAGTAATGAACTTCTTGCACTGTTTCGGGTCTCTGACATCGCCAGTGAGCTTAAGGCATTTGCCGCCTTCGTTCTCGACTGCCTCAGCCGTTTCCTGCGCATCTTTCTTCTCTTGAGGAAGTGAGACGATGGCGACATTTGCCCCCTCCCGAGCAAAAAGCACTGCCACTGAGCGCCCGATGCCGGAATCGCCGCCGGTGATCAGTGCGTTCTTTCCTTTCAGCTTTTCAGAACCCTTATAGTCCGGTGCAAGATACTTCGGCCGAGGCTCGATCTTGTATTCGAGCCCCGGACGTTCCTGGCTTTGGGCCGGCATAGGCGATTCCGGCTTTCTCGCTGCTTTTGCCATAACGAACTCCTACCTTGAGCTTCCGTATGATGGGTTGCCAAACGATCTGACCTGATCGCCTGACGTGCTGCGGTCGGATTCCTTAGATACGCTAGATACGCTGCTGGCCGGATCGCGGGTTGGTTCGGCTGCTGAGGAACCCAACTGTCCGGCCCGTTCAGCGTATCGGTTGTCTGTATCGCGGCCCGTTTCAGCGTTCTTGCCGACGAGCGAACGAGCTTCGTGGTACATACCGGTCGCTCGGTTTTTCAGATGTTTCGAGTAGCCTGTGACGTTTTGCTTTACATCATTTGATAGCCCGACCGCCTTATCACGTACTAACGCTCGCCGCCGCGTGCCGCGGTCGGGATCAAGAAAGTACATAAGGGCCGCGCCGGCCCCGAGTCCGCCTAAAATAGTTAAAGCTTGATTTGTTTTCTTCATTTTCATCTCCTTACTGGGATCTTTCCGATCCATTCAATCATTTTTTGCTGTCAGCTCCCTTTCGGCCGGAACCGCCTGGATGCTTGCCGCCGCCGTCTTGCTTGTTCACAGTAGCCCAAGCCCGCTCTTCCGCTTCGTCACGTGAGAGCCCGTCTTCCAGGTAACCGTCAACAATGTGGGCGGCCTGGCGCTTCTGCTTGTCTGTGTATTTACTTTTGTCTCCTCTCGGCATACCGCACCTCCGCTATAGCCTCAGATGATGTTTGTTGCATAAACGCCGCGACGCCGGGCGCGGCCATAGATGGTCAGTGCCCGCGAAAGAAATTCTTCTTTGGCTGCCGGCGCATTCTTCCGCCTTATAATGACCGTGTCACGGCTTGCTGCCTTACGAGCTGGTGAATTTGTCCCGGTTTCGTTTCCATTTAACTTGAGAGTGGTTAACATGAGTTTCTCCGCTGCTGCCTGTATATCATCCGAACACTTTGTGTGGTTACCGGAGTAAACTCGCAAGCATCGTGCCAGAATGAGGAGTCCGCTGGCGAAACTAATTTATTGACATCAAAACAACGTTCTAGTAGCCTCATCTCTAAACTAGAACGCTACTTCAGGAAAATCGGAATTTGAGCAATCTTAGAAAACTAGAACTACCGCCCCAAGGCCTCAACACTCTCTTCGGTGTACAGGATCAGAACATTAAGTATCTCGAGTCGCTGCTCGATGTCAGCATCGGCGCGCGCGGGAACGAGCTGTTGATCGACGGCGACCCGGCAGATATCGAGACGGTCGAACGAATCCTGATCGAATTTGGTGAGCTGTTTGATGAAGGCAATTCGTTCACCGATAAGGAACTGAAAGACGCCTTCAAGCAGATCGCCGAAGACAGAGCGTACAGCCTGCGGGACCACTTTCAGCGAAACCGATTCAATCCGTCCGGAAAGAAGACTGTCGCGCCGAAGACCGCGAACCAGCGGAAATATCTGGACGCGATCGCGTCGAACGATCTGGTGTTTGGGATAGGCGTTGCGGGAACGGGCAAGAGCTTTCTGGCGGTGGCGATGGCGGTCGACGCCCTGTATAAAAAGCAGGTCAGCCGAATAATCCTGACGCGGCCCGCGGTCGAAGCCGGCGAGCGGCTTGGCTTTCTGCCGGGCGACCTGCAGGAGAAGGTCGACCCGTACCTGCGGCCGCTTTATGATGCGTTGTTTGATCTGGTCGATTCGGAAAAGGTCACGAAGATGCTCGAGAAACGTATAATCGAGATCGCCCCGCTTGCCTTTATGCGCGGCCGAACGCTGGCCGATGCGTTTATCATCCTGGACGAAGCCCAGAACACCACCAGCGAGCAGATGAAGATGTTCCTGACGCGAATCGGCTTTGGCTCAAAGGCCGTCGTCACCGGTGACACAACCCAGATCGACCTGCCGCGCGGCCAAAAAAGCGGCCTGAAAGAAGCCGAAAAGATCCTCGCCAACCTCGAAGGCATCGCCTTTACCTACTTCACCGAAAAAGACGTCGTCCGCCACAAGCTTGTACAAATGATAGTCAAAGCGTACGAAGCGCATTCCGATGATAAAGAATGAAGGTCCGACAATGAGAGTCGAGTTCCACGCTTCGATAGACGACTATGTGCACGTTGCTGATCGAATAGCAGCCTCGGTACCCGAAAAGACTCCAACGCTTCATTTCTATTACGCGTTTCTTTTCCTCAACGCGATCGTTTTTCCTGTATTTCTCTGGTTCAATCAATATCTGTTGACGGGCTTGATCGTGTTCCTATTTAACATGGGAGCTCTCATGTTCGTGATCCCGCGTGTCGGTTCAGATGGCAATCGTAACTACTACGAGCATCTTCATGGGAATCTGGAAAACGAGATCGCGACGGTCGAGTTGGGCCCCGACGGTGTCCGATACTACCGTGACGGATGCGAAACGTTCTTTTCATGGCGTAAGATCACCTCAATCGAGGAAACAGAACAATCTATTTTTTTCTACCTCAACGGAAACGGTTTCGGGGTTAGGAAGAATGGATTTGCATATCGCGACCAGGAACGCGAGTTCGTAGCCTTTGCAAACAATCTCATCCAGACGGGTCGTGGCGAACTGGAAGCATGATAGTTAACCTCCAGCGAAAAATTAAGCTTGATTCGAAGGCGTTACGGGCGTTTGTTGATGAGGTGTTGGCGACGGTGGATGAGGCGTCGGGCGGCGAGGTTTCTGTTGCGTTTGTTTCCAATCGACGGATGACGGAGTTGAATGAGTTGTTCCGGGGAAAGGAAGGCACGACGGACGTGCTTTCATTTCCGCATGAGGCGGATGAGTTTGAGGCTCAGAGTGCGAGCTCTAGCTCGTCGGATGTAGAGGAGCAGGTTGAATCAAACGCCTTAAACTTCCTTGGTGACATCGTCATATCCGTCGAACAGGCCGCGAACCAGGCGGAGGAAAATGGCCTGACGCTGGAACTCGAAATAAAACAGCTGATCCTCCACGGCGTGCTGCATCTCTGCGGATACGACCACGAAGCCGACGACGGCGAGATGAACGCCCGCGAACTTGAGCTGCGTGAAAAGCTAAACATTTAGTCCACAGATTCACACAGGTAAACACAGATCAGATCGTTCTTATCTGTGTGCATCCGTTTTGATCTGTGGCAAAATCTCTTTAATGTCCAAACCTCAACAAACCGCCGACCCGTGTGTGATGGTCATCTTCGGGGCGACCGGTGACCTTACTAAACGTAAGCTCTTTCCTGCTCTATATAATCTCGCTAAGGACGGCCATTTGCCGGACAATTTCGCGATCATTGGCGTCGGGCGGCAGGAGATGCTGTCGGACGAATTTCGCGACCAGATGGTCGAGAATCTGAAAGAATTCGCGGGATCGAACGGGGACGAGGAGCAGATCAAATGGTTCTGCTCGCGGACATATTATACGGGCGGCGATTTTGACGATGATAAGAAGCTTTTTGCGGACATCAAGGACATGCTTCGCGACGTCTGCGAGGCGAAAAAGATCCCCGAGAATTTCTTCTTCTACATGGCCGTGCCGCCCAGCCTTTTTGCAAACGTCGCTCAAAAGATCGTAAAGAACGGCCTTGGCAAAGAAGAGAATGGCAATTGGCGGCGGTTCATTTTCGAGAAGCCTTTTGGCCATGACCTCGATTCGGCTAAGAAGTTGAACACCGATCTGCTTAAGATACTGAAGGAACGTCAGATCTATCGCATCGACCATTATCTGGGCAAAGAAACCGTGCAAAATCTGCTCGTGTTTCGGTTCGGCAACAGCATCTGGGAACCGATCTGGAATCGGAATTATGTCGATCACGTGCAGATAACCGTCGCCGAACAGCTCGGCGTCGAAGGCCGCGGCGGATATTACGACACTGCCGGTGCGTTGCGGGACATGATCCCGAACCACATCTTTCAGCTCGTAACGCTGACCGCGATGGAGCCGCCGGTGTCGTTCGACGCCGATTCGGTCCGTGACGAACAGGTCAAGATCCTGCAGGCGATAAAATGCTTCACGCCCGAGGACGCGCTGCACGACGCCGTCCGCGGGCAGTATGGCGGCGGTAAGATCGACGAGGAAAAAGTGCCCGCTTATCGCAGCGAGGAAAGCGTCGATCCGGCTTCGGCGACCGAGACATTTGCGGCGCTAAAGCTGTCTCTCGACAACTGGCGTTGGGCGGGCGTTCCGTTCTATGTCCGAACCGGAAAGCGGATGGCGACGAAACATTCGAGCATTGTTATTCAATTCAAGAAAGCTCCGTTCGTTCTATTTCGCGATACGTCTATCGAAAAGTTAACGACCAACCGCATTGAGATCCACATCCAGCCCGACGAAGGCATCACGCTTCATTTTGGAGCCAAAATTCCTGGTCCGATCGTTAAGATGGGAGCGGTCGATATGGATTTCAATTACGTCGACCATTTTGGCGAGCAGATCAGCACCGGTTACGAACGCCTGCTTTTCGATTGCATGACCGGCGATGCGACGCTCTTTCAGCGTGCGGATATGGTCGAGTCGAGTTGGGGCATCGTCTCGCCGATACTCGATGTATGGTCGGCAATTCCGCCGAGAGATTTCCCGAATTACGCCTCGGGCGAATGGGGCCCGGCCGATTCGGACGAGTTGCTCGAACGCGACGGCCGCTATTGGAAGAACACCGTTCACGAACTGCCGGAGGCAAAGAGTTGACCGCCAATTCGCAAGTTTCGATTTTCCCTGACGCAGATTCTCTGGCCGACGCAGTTGCCGATGCCTTAATGAAGATCGCAGCCGACGCCATCGAAGAAAATGGCCGGTTCATCGTATCGCTTTCCGGCGGATCAACGCCGAAACGGCTCTATTACCTGCTCGCAACAAGGCATATAAACTCGATCGATTGGTCAAAGGCTATATTTCTCTTCGGCGATGAACGCGACGTTCCGCCGGATCATGAAGACAGCAATTTTCGAATGGCAAATGAGACCTTGTTGACACCAATCGGCATTGATCGGTCGCAGATCCACAAGTGGCAGACTGAGATCGGCGATCGGCAGGAAACGGCGCGGCTTTATGACGAAACGGTCCGTTCATTGGAGCAGCCGATCGACCTCTGCCTTCTAGGGCTCGGCGAGGACTGTCATACCGCGTCGCTATTTCCTAATACGGAGGCACTGAAACAGAACGAGCGTCTTGCGGTGGCAAACCACGTCCCGCAGCTTGCCGAGTGGCGTTACACGATGACCTTTCCGGCCATCAACGCATCACGAAATGTGATGTTTCTGGTTGCGGGTAGAGGCAAGGCGGCGGCCGTCCATAAAGTGCTCAACGGAAAGTCGGACGCGAACGCGAAACCGGCCGAATCCGTAAAGCCCGCCAGCGGACAACTATACTGGTTCATTGATACCGATGCTGCGGCCCTTCTGGAAACTGCTTAGATTTGCATTTCATGTCGTGCGGACATAACATTCCTCTACCACTTTATGGAAATTGCGATAGCTGTCGGATTACTCATTCTCGCTGCATTGATCTTGCTTGCGACCATCGACATGGCGTTTTCGCAGTTGTCGGACATTTCCCTTCGCCGTCTTGCCACTGATACTGATGAATCGTCGCGTCCGCGGGCAGAGGCGTTCTTGCGTGAGATACTGGAGCAACGGCCGCGGTTCCGGTTCGCACTTTCGTCGGGCATCCAATTCTTGCTGATTTCGTTCACGATCCTGGTCACGATCGCGGTCCTGAATTACACACAGGACTATTTACAGGTCGCCGCCTACTCACTCCTCATCGGACTTGTCGCGACCGTAAGTTTCCGTCAGATACTGCCGCGATTGATCACGCGGACCGATCCTGAGCGGAAGTTAATGCTCTTGCTGCCGATGGCGCGTCCTTTGTACGCCATCGCGGCACTGGCGTCCTCACCTTTTTCATCATTCTTTCGTTCGGCAAAGGATCAGCAGAAAATCGATTCGTCCGTTTCACCGAATGATGGCGAAGATCGTTCGGATGACAACAGCGATGATCTGCAGGCATTGATGGAGGTCGGTGCAGCAGAGGGAATAATCGAGGAAAAGGACCGCGAACTGATCCAGTCGCTTATCGAATTCAGCGACACGCGGGTCGAGGCGATCATGACGCCGCGAACCGAGATCGTCGCCCTCCCGATCGACTCGACCGTAAAGGCCGCCCGCGACATGATAATCGAGGAAAAATACTCGCGGCTGCCCGTCTATCGCGAAAGCATCGACAACATCGAGGGCGTGATCTACGTCCGCGATATCCTGCAGGCTTGGGCCGGTGGCCATGAGGATCAAATGATCACCGAGATTCTACGCCCGGCGTATTTCGTTCCCGAAACAAAATCGGCCGCTGACCTGCTCAAAAACATGCAGGTCAATCATGTTCAGATAGCATTCGTGATCGACGAATACGGCGGCGTGGCCGGTGTCGTGACGGTCGAGGACATTCTCGAGGAAATCGTTGGCGAGATCGAGGACGAGGACATCGAAGAAGAAGAGATCATTGAGATCATGGAGAGCGAGGGCGGGTATTGGGACGTTCTCGGGTCGACGGACATCGGCAAGATCGAGCGGCTTTTTGACATGGAGATCGAGGATGACGACTTTTCGACCATAGCCGGCCTGATCACCAGCGAAGCCGGATACGTGCCCGTAACGGGCGAGAAATTGGAGATCCGCGGGCTGGCCGTTGAGATTTTAAAGGCGGACGAGAAGCGTGTATACCTTGTTCGGCTAAGTTATGCCGACCCGGCCGGCGAGACATCGGACGCTGCGATCCTGCCTGAAGCCTAACATTTCTACCCTTCGAAGCTACTGTTGCATCCTGTGGTATAATTCCAAAACAAAAATAGGAGGAGATATCTATGGCTATCAGATTAGGCGATGAAGCGCCGGATTTTACGGCGGAAACTACAGAAGGAACGATCAATTTTCATGA
The DNA here is from genome assembly GCA_038212935.1 of Pyrinomonadales bacterium. Taxonomy (GTDB): domain Bacteria; phylum Acidobacteriota; class Blastocatellia; order Pyrinomonadales; family Pyrinomonadaceae; genus OLB17. The sequence continues at coordinate 9,850 of JBBQTV010000143.1, forward strand.
GTGGCTCGGCGATAGCTGGGGCGTTCTGTTCTCGCATCCCAAAGATTACACTCCTGTCTGCACGACCGAACTCGG
>JBBQTV010000144.1:0-9896 GCA_038212935.1 Pyrinomonadales bacterium
TGCCAAGCTTCAAGCTCGAAACCGCACCCGCCGCCGTGTAAACAAAATTGCTCGCATAAGGCCGCCAAATGTCCGCCGAACTCTCTTGGCTCTGCACCATCGCAAGATCGCCGTTCGTGTCGATAACGTTCTTCACCTTGCGGCCTGAAGGATATACCTGCTCCACCATCGCCCCCGACAAATTGTAGGCATACTCCGTCTCATACCCCATCGGTCGCCTGCCGATGCCTCAAGCATCTACCTAAGATATCGAACGAGTTTATCGGTTACATTCGACGCAGATTGCTACGACTAAAGTAATGGAGCATGAACAAAAATATACCAACACCTGAGATCATAAATCCGACGTTCACCAGCCTTCGATAAAACTCGCTGTCGATCGCGGCACTTCGAAAATGGTCTATTTCAAGTCCGTCTGTTTTCAGACCTTTTACGTCAGTCCCGTGCGAACTCCCCAACCAAATATCGGCTGGTCGGGCAGACCATTCTGTAGAAAGAATCGCCTCCCTCTTTTCTTTTGAAAGATAGGACGGCGAAATGTAATATTCGCCCGCGGACGTGATAACGCCCACCAATTCCGGATCCTGGAGAGGCACAAATGCCAATACTTGAGTGGAGACGTGGCGATATTCAGCCGCAGAACTGGACTTCTTTGTGTATCCTAAAAAGCTAAGACCCCCTCCAGCAAGCACGATGCATACCGCGAAGTAATAGTACCGTCGTTCATCGCGGTTCAATATAGCCGCGACCAACGGCACCAAGATTCCGATTATAGTAAGAGTTAAGATCGACATAGCCGTTGGAGGACGGATCTCCTACTAGTGTTCCAGAAATAATTCGTATCCGGTAACTTCAGTTGTCCATTTCTCCTTTTTCTCCTTGATTTTCTTAGTTCCCGTTTTAGTGGCGCTCCTAACAACATTGCCCACTACGGAATCTCCGTAAAGGGAATACGGAGACCACCAGATTCCACCCTGGCCATCAAATCGTACCTTGGTGATCGTCGTCCGCGTTGCCGCACGGGTAACGGAATTATTGGGAAGATATACTCGAGCAGGTAATATTGGGAGTTTTGATGCACCGTATCCAGCTGCACCTCCCAGTGCTCCCGCCATAGCATCTGTGATCACGTCACCAGTGGTCGTTGACTCGCCCGCTGAATACCGCGTTCCTGTCCCTGCAACCGTCGATCCCGCCGCCCCGAAGACAACCCTTGCCGCGAGAGGACGAGCAATCTGAGCACCTACGGGACCAGCAACGCCGACGAATGCTCCGTAGATCGCACCTTCACCTGCAGATCGAAGTATCGCATTTTTGTTTGTGATCTCTCCATCATTATAGATTTGCCTCCCGACCTCTATTGCAGCTCCGGCAGCGGCACCAATAGCGGCTCCGATAAATGCTGCCTTGATCAAAGGAACAGCCACAGCAGCAGCTCCAGGATGAAGGCCCTCTATATCGACGAACTTTAGGGGATTGTTAACTGTATAAATATACCGATTAAGGTACTGAGGTTGTACGAAAAACCTCAATGACACAATATCAGGCGAATTAGTCGCAGTAGACTCAGCGGGAGGATCCAAAAGAAAATAACGATCGGCACTCAAAAATCTTCCGAGACTAGCCCTCGAATACCGCGCCTTTCCATAATCCAAGCCCGATTCGTCGTCGCGTTCATAAGTAGCAAACTTTTCGCGAACGGAATCTTGACCATATCCCGGACGAACAATCTCCTCGCCATATGGTCGAAAGTCTCTGCGGGAAATTATTGCTCCGAACTGATCGGTGAGAATCCGCGGACTTCCGAGATGATCGTGCGTCAGGTAGCTAACCTTTGGAGCTTGTTCGGTCTGCGTAGAATATTCAGCGACCATTTTGCCTTCGAGGTCATAGACGAAGATCGTTGTCTCACCTGTGGCGGGAACAACTTTCTTGACACGCTTCGCATCCCCATCATACGAATATTCTCCGATGGTTTGATTTTGAGAATCCTTTACGATGACCTGTTTGTTTTCGGCGTCGTAGGTGAATCGCCGCCCTTCGGCATCGATGGTTGTGTTGCCGCTCGGGTCGAAGGTGTAACCATTTAAGCGATTGTCCGAAGTGTTGACCGACGGATTCACTATCGGGCGTATTGCCTCGCAGACGACTGGATTGCCGGATTCGGTGCAATCCTTTGGAAGTGTTGTTGTGTTTGCCTCGTCGAAATTACGGTTGCCGTAACGGTCAAATGTATAGGTCTGTTGCCAGGACAGTGTTTGTGAGCCGCCGTTGGGCGTGATGTTCTCCGTCGCCTGTTTTAACCGATTGAGCGAATCATACGAATAGGTTTGCGTGGCGACAAAGCCCGTTGTTTGGCCAATGGTCGGTACCGTAAATGTTTGCGAAAGAATATTTCCGTTGTTCGCCGTCGTGCCGTAATCGTAATTTAGTTTTAGCAAGCCTTGATCGGTCGCCGAGCTCCCGAGGCCAATCTGGGTGGGTTGGAGCCGGCTGTTGAAGGTCGTGTTCTCAAACTTTCCGTTCCCAAGCTTCAAGCTCGAGACCGTACCCGCAGCATTATAGACAAAAGTGCTCGCATAAGGCCGCCAGATGTCGGTCGAACTCTTCTGGCTCTGAACCTGTGCCAGATCGCCGTTAACATCCAAAGTATTTTTGACTTTCCGTCCGCTCGGATATGTTTCCTCGATCAACGCGCCTGACAAGTTATAAACATAACCTGTCGTGTAGTTCTGTCCATCCGTAGTCTGCTTATGCCCCGTCACACGTCCTAGGATGTCAAAAGACGTGTATTCGGTTGTCGAGACCGACGAGCTTACCTTTGTCAGCTTACCTTTGGCGTTTGGAAGATTGTCGTAAAAGTAACTTACATTCGGCGTCGCCTGATAGTTCGGCAGCCCGCCGGGCGCGGTGTAGTTTCTCTGCGTAATTCGGTTCAGAGCGTCGTAAACGTAGCTCGTGACTACACCGCGAGCGTCCGTTTTGTTCGTCAAATTTCCGTTCGGATCATAGCCGTAGCTTATTGTACCTGATTCGGGGTTAGTCGCCGAGAGCAACCTCGACAGCGAGCTATATGAAAATGTTCTTGTTTGAACGCCTTGATTTACGGTCGTGAGATTTGAAAGTGTGTCGTATGCGTAGGTTGTCTTGAAACCGTGTGCGACGCTTGTGTTCGGGAAGGAGATGCTCTCCGAACCCGGCTCGCTTGCCGCAAGCACTTCCCAAACTTCCTTCAACTGCCCAAGCGCGTTCGTCCGGCTGATACGGCTCTTCCCGGCCTGATCTGTCACAAGAGTCCGGTCGGCATCGGTTTGCGTGGTGACGATGCCTGTTGAATTCGTATTACTGCCCCCAAAGACGGTCGGCAAGGCTGCCCCGGAGAATGTTTCAACCTCGGAACGGCGGCCGTGGCTCCAGGCGGTCGAAAGCGTCCAGCCCATTGTCGGGTCGGTCTCGGCAGTCGTCGTGGCCGCCCGATACGGGTTCGACGTCACCTGGTAGTTGAACCCCGCAACGGTTTTGTAGCGCGTCTGGACCTTGATGCCGTGCGTTTCGTTGTAAGGGTCTTCGGTGGCGGCGTTCTCAAGCGTCCTAGAAAGGCGCACTCGTCCTAGTTGGTCGAAATGCTGGATCGCGACCTTTTTTCCGTCTTCGATGGTCTCCAGATCCGAACGGACGATGACTCGGCGATTTACATCGTCGTACTCCGTCCGCGTCCACGTTTCAAGTGGCGTATTCGCGGCGCTCCTGACCTTTGTGCTTCGCCCAAGGGCATCGTACTCGTTCACCACTGCAACATTGTTGTCCACATCCGTCGCCGTTTTCACCGCTCCGGTATAGAAATCATAGGTCGCCGCCGAAGTCCTCGCCACGTCGGTCCCATGAGCCGCAACAGTCTGCGTAGGATAAAGATCCGTCACGGTTCCATTCGGCCCCACAACATTTCCATACGTAAGCTGCGTTGTAACATTCTTCGCATCCGTCATCGTCAGAGGCATCCCGTATTGGTTGTAAGTTACCGAGGTCGAAATTGAGTTCGTCGTCGTCAGCGGATCGCTGTATGTTCTATACTGACCGCCTTTGAATGAGTCCCATGTTTTGGTTTCAGTCAGATTGCCTTTCGTCGGATTTGTCGTTGAGTTGTCGTACACAAATTCTGAACGCGAGACCGGAGTTCCCAATGCGTCTTGCACTTCGGTGGATTTCAGAAGTTTTAGCTGTATGGGTGAATTCGGGTTTGCATACCAATTGCCATCGGTCGTCGAACTACTCATTCCAAGGGTCGGATTGTAATAGGTATTGACGGTCTTTCGCTTCAGTGGAAAATTTGATTGTGCGACAGGGATAAAATCGTATTCGCGAACCTCAAGCAAATTTGAGTTTTGGTCGTAATCGAACTCTTTCTTCGTCTTCAACGCGGGATTCCCATTGCTGTCAGGGATGGTGGTGATCTCCTCGGCTATGTATGGATTCAAGGGCTGACCGGTAATTTCAATCGGATCCTGGTGCTGCTTCCAAACCCGTTCGATCGTCGAGCCATCGGGATTTACGATTCTGTATACCAGACCGTTTCGCCAATCGATCCCTTGGTCGGGCAGATATGGGCTCTTTCCGTAATGATTCTGCACGGAACTGGAGCCGTTTGGAGCGGTACTTGAAGATCCTGCATAATCGATCTGATAGGTCCACGTATCAGGATTCGTGCTCCCGTCGTGGGTGAGTTCCTTTTTTACGACGGAGTTCCTCAGAATATCCAAAAAGTATGTTAAGACTGACTCCTCATCCGGAAGTTGGTATGAATACTCAGCCACGGCGTCACTAGGAGTTTTTACCGATTTTAACTCACCCCAACCCTGGGTGTAATTCTCTGGACCAGAGCCGGGATCTGTGTCCGAGCCATAGTATTCAAACTCGTATGTCAAAGAACTGGCTTGCGTAGGGAGAGTGATGGTGTCGAGAACGTGGACTTCCTGTTTGATCTCTTCGAATTTTTTGTATTCCGGGATGCTGTGAATAAACCCTGGATCAACGGTCCGGTACTTTCGGTATACCCAAACGTTTTTCCAGGTCAGCGTCGTTTCAAGAACCGCGCCTCCAACGCCCGACTGATATACCTTCGTGCTGCCTCCGCTCCAGCCGACAAAAATAAAGCGTTCAAGGTCATCTACTATCTTCGTTCCGTAAATCCCGTTGTAAGTGTCACTTTTAATCCTGACCCGGTTTCCATTGCTATCCGTGATTCGCTGGATCAGCGAAAGGTCGTCCTGCGGTTTGTTCTCGACAATCGTTCCGTCGGGATAAAACATCGTCCAGTTTCGATCGGAAGTGGTCGCGTTGTTGGTGTAGGCCGTATCATATGGAATAAATAATCGAACTCCTGAACCGTCCTGAGAGTAATAGTACATTCCGCCCGTAGTGACCTGCGGCGTGTTCATTGAGCAATTTGCATAAGTTCCCAGAAGAGGATCATTTACGACTGTTGATAAAGCCCAGTCATGACCGCGACCGTTTGGATCGATCTTATAGAAACCATCCTTATGAAAATCGGTATAGTACGCACCGGAGCCGTATGGTCGGAATGTCATCGCCCCCCCGCCGGGCATGTTCATTAAGACCTTATAGGCATACCCGTTCTTACTATAATTGTCGTTGAAGGGAAGACATTGTTCCTGAGGTGCCGATTCATAAAGGTTCGACTCGTTACGGTAGGTAACCTTCAGTTTATAAACCGTATGGAACTGCCAACCACCCTCCTCAGCCGGTATCAAAAGATTTCGCGGATAGTCATGACGGGTCGGATTCGAATACGTGGGTTCCAGAGCATCACTTTCCCATTTTTGCGCCGAATCCCACAACTTGCTGTCATAGCTGATCGAAACTGAGAATCCCGCCGAGCCGCGGCCTTTTGGTAACGACGCGAGCGGGATCGTCATTCCGACGCCGCCACCGATCATATTGATCCGTTCAATATCTGAAACGGCATATGAATTTCCAGCTTGGAATCCTCGTTCGGGGCTACCGGAGAGTTGAGCATTGGCGTTTAAGCCAAATACTAGAACTGACAACGCCAAAACTGAGACGCAGCGAAAGCTAGTTCGGACTAGGGAAAGGTTGAAGGCTGTGGTCCTTATCATCTGGTGCTCCATCAAAGATCGATTTGTGAAATCCGCTGAGCTAGGGGTTAGTTATTCTCAATACCCGAAAGCTGTTACGCTGCTATCTCCTGTAATAGGCCGGGACGGGGATGTCGCCGGAGATGCCCCATTGTTGGGAGCGGAGTTCATTCGGATGCGGGTTGCCGGATGTCGGCGCTTGGCCGGATATGCCCAGTTTTGAGGACTGGCGGATGTACCAGTAGCCGAGTGTGCCCGCTGGTGAATCGGTCGGCCGCCAGACGGCTATGTCAACGATGCCGTCGCCGTCGTAGTCGTTTTGCACGGCCACGTCTCCGGAGTTCTGCCATGCGACTGATGAGGTCCCCGTCAAAGCACCATTCATGATCACCCAACTGCTGCCGTTCTTGACGGCATAGTTGGCCTTGCCGTCGCCATCGAAGTCACCGCTGACGGGCGTTCCGGCCGAGCTGATGTTGACGAACTCAACCGAACCGGTCGAGCTTCGGAGCGTGTAAAATGTGGTATTTGAAGCACGGTAAACGGCTATGTCGGCCTTACCGTCTCCGTCGTAGTCGGCCGCAGCGGGTATGTCCGTGCTTAGGCCGAACTGCTGATAGGTCGTCCCGGCGTCGGAGCTGCGGGTGATGTACCAGGTTTGGGTAGAAGGCCTGAAGACTGCATGGTCCGTCTTGCCGTCGCCGTCGAAATCAGCCGGAGCCGTTATGTCGTCGCTCGAACCAAATGAAACGGTATAGCTAGTATTGTCTGATGAACGAACCACCCACCATTCGCCCGTAGAAGGCCGGAAGATGGAAAAGTCGGTCTTTCCGTCACCGTCGAAATCGCCGGGAACCGGAATGTCGCCCGACGTTCCCCATTGATGCGAGACCTGCTGCGAACCCGGCCCGCCGAGCACCCACCAGACCCCAGTCGATGGCCGCCATACCGCAAGGTCAGCCGGTGGAGCGGCATTTGCTCCCGCATCCTCGACCGCTAATAGCCGTGAGCCTGCGTAGATATATTCCTTCGCAAGCTGAGGCGTGGGTGTCGGGGATGGCGAAAGTACGAATGGATTAATGGACGAGAGCATCGAACGTTCCTTTACACGAAGTGCGTTCTGCTGAACGGCGTCTTCCTGCATGTACTTGAGCGTAGCTCCGGCCGCCCCGACCGTTACGATCACCATCGCCGCTACGAGCCAAAGCCTCTGTCGGAGATAGCGGTAGGTTCGAGTAAATGCCGATCCATCTCGCGTACTGGTGTTTTCGATCGCAAGGTCAGCATCTGCCGTTTGCAGGCTACCGATAGCTCCAGATCTTTTTCGTTTGGACATAAACGTTTTCCTAAACAAACATGTTCGCTCCGACCGAGAAGCAAGGCATTAACCGTTGCCGTCTGTCGATACATTTCGATTGATTTGCGGGAACGAAAGGAGTAGTATGCGAGTGTTGGGGTGCATACGATGGAACCTTTCGTTCCGCTATGTGATCCACCTGGCCGGTCGGTAACGTCAATTACCGGCCGGTCTTTATTTTAAACGGATCACAATTTCAAATTCTGCAAAAAAACACCTATGCCGCCATAACGGACGGGCTGATATGAGGATGAAGCGAAAAACTCCAAACATGAAAGCCGAATGACCGGCGCATGGCGTGTGTCGAATCTTTGTGGAAGATCCTGACGTGAAGTTCGGATATGGGAAGAATTGATTATCAAGCTGAAACCTTAAGGGGGAACTAATCCCAACTATGGAAGAAGAACTCATGGTTCGTCTTCGAAAATTTGTCGCCGCAAAAGCGTCAACAACAAAGAAACCTAATTTGCTTGAAAGGAAAACTAACACGACAAAAGTCTGCTTGTCAATTCGAAAATCGATCCCATAACACAATCGAATTTCCCAGCGATCCAAATACGGGATCAAATAGGATTCGTTCGTTCTTACTCCTACCGATCTGCAATTTTCAAATTCGCAACGTTATCTTGTTGGCGCCAGATGTATACGAACCACGATAAAGACTCCGGGACAAATGAAAACAATTCCGGGTATAATTGACCTGCTCCAACCCAATGGCAACGATTCAAGAACGCTTAGGCCCCCAAAAAGTCCTAAGCACGATCTATAAGCAAACTCACCCGCAGGTCGATCGGCAAATACTCGCTCCACTTTGCAAAATGTTGTAACCGGTGATTGTCGGTCAGCTGTTGAGAAAGATACTCTCTGATCGCGTTGTCGTCGAAAATCAGATCTTTGCCGAAATGGGTTTCAGGCGCTTTCGAGGCACGTAACTTGCCATTTCGTGGCGTGCTTTTGAATGGAAGCGAGGCAGGCATGGTATGAAGTACGATTTGAGCAATAAGGTAATTGCTCGGTTAAATGAGGAGAACTCGACGCTTCCTAATCGGAGTCTTGATCTCGGGAACATAATTACTCCAGAACTGGGTCTTCTTTCGCCCAATCGGAACGAAATTGCGCCGCGTGGTAGAACTCGCGAACTTGCTCTTGTTGCCTATTCCGAAAGACTTAGAAACAGCTACAAGGCAAACGAGGGTGGGCTTCGGGAAGGAATGGTCAAACTTGGCGAAGCGTTTCGCAACGGCCAATCGATTTCGATCACATGCTTCTGCCGTGCAGGGCAGATGTGTCATGCAGATGTCGTAAAGCTCGCGATTGAAAAGGTTGCAAAGGCTATTGACTCGCGTGAGCAGAACCGTGTCTCACGAGAGACAGTTGTCCAAGATGCTAGTTTCCGTCCATCCAACCCACGAACAGAAAGGGCCATCAACGAGATTATGTCGTTTAGCAAATCCGACCTCGCTCTTTCGAGACTCGACGATACAGATGGGCGAAACCCAAGTGAGCACGCTTCCTATCTAAACCGTCAATCACAATTTTTGCGCGATATGTACGAACGGGGAGGAACCGTTAAGAACGGCGTCCTCGTGATTCCTAAAGACATTCAAAATCTACAATCACCACTGTACTTGACGACGACTCAATACGGCCTGAAGAGACTTGAACCATTACTTGGAGCAGAGAGAACTCGCGAGATCGTCCCGCAGATCCGTGAATACGGTAAAGCCATCGCCGGCAGCAATGCCGACCGAGAGACAGAGACTAAGGTCTTTCGATGGATATACGACGCCCTTGATGGAAAGCATGAATTGTTAGAGGGCTCGAGGGAGAACGGAAGATCAGAATCGCCTTCAGAGAGATTCGAAAGAGTCATGTCGGACATCGGAAGAGTTGCAGCTGAGATGGGAAAGCTAGAATCGACCGATCATTTTGAACAGTTCGAGTCGTATGACGAATCGCGCGGTCATTACGCCGAGAACCTGTTGGACTCGTTCGAAGAATATGCTAGTTCTGTTGAAGATCGTGAGCCGCAAACGGAGTCTGAACACGTCCAGGCTACGGTTGGATTCGAACGGATAGAACTTGACGATGCATCACTGCAAGAAATCGCCTCCGAGATGTCGACCGAAGAATTTCAACACTGGACTGGAGTCAAACTACCAGCATTGGACGAAGCCGTTGAAAACGGGATTTCACCCTCCACACTCGTGAAGCTGTTTAGGGCAAGATCTGATAAGACGCCTGAGAATGGCGTGAAAGGGAAGGAACTGAATTACGAGGACCTCCGTTTCGCCACTGCATATCTTGAACACCAACTCAAACAGCCTGAAACAAGGCTCAGACACTTCAATGAACGATATCGCGATTATGCCCAAATGTTGGACCGATGTCAATCGCGTGAAGAAGTGATTGAAGCATCGTCAAAG
>JBBQTV010000145.1:0-9611 GCA_038212935.1 Pyrinomonadales bacterium
GGCAATGGCGTCGGGGGCGAGAATCAGGTCTATCTTGATCTGTCGCATATTCCTGCCGAAACGCTGACTCAAAAGCTCGGGGCGATCCTTGAGATCTACGAGATGTTCGTTGGCGACGACCCCCGTCACGTCCCGATGCGCATCTTTCCCGGCGTACATTATTCGATGGGCGGCCTGTGGGTCGACAACGAACAACGAACCAACATTCCTGGGCTGTTTGCCGCCGGCGAATGTGATTATTCGATTCACGGAGCCAACCGCCTCGGGGCTAACTCACTTCTTTCGTGTGTTTACGGCGGCTTCGTGGCCGCTCCGGCGGCAATCGAATACGCCAAGAATGTCGAACGCGGCACCACGGAAACGAACGGTATTCACGAGGCTGAGCTTAAGCACCAGCAAGAGATCAATGATTCGATAATCAAGAGCGAAGGCGGTGAGAATCAATACAAGCTGCACGAAGAAATGGGCAAGGTGATGACCGACAACGTGACCGTCGTCCGCTACAATGACAAGCTGAAGGCGACTGACGAGAAATTGCTCGAGCTAAAGGAACGGCTGACCCGTATCTCGATAAACGACTCCAATCTCTGGGCGACGCAGGCGATTCCGCACGCGCGCCAGCTCGGCAACATGCTGGAACTCGCACGCGTCATCACGCTCGGTGCACTAAACCGCGACGAATCCCGCGGAGCGCATTACAAGCCTGAGTTCCCTGAACGCGACGACGAGAACTTTATGAAGACCACCATCGCCGAATACTCCGGCGAAGGCCCCGTGCTGAGCTATCAGGCTATCGATGTTTCACTCGTCGAACCCCGAAAACGGGATTACTCATCTGGGAAAAAAGCGGCCGCCGCGAAGGGATACGACCTAAAGCCGAAGAATCGGAAAGAAACAATGCCGCTCGATCCGGAAAACAAAGAGGAATTCGAAGAGGCGAAAGAAGATTAAACATTAGGTAACCACATGCCCATACTTCCCATTCAAAAGCGAAGGATCATTCTGGCTGGCGTCGTATGGTTCGTCATGCTCGCAGTGCTGCCGACACCTATCTTCTCAAATGAAAAGATAGCGGTAGTTCGGCACGCCATCCCGGAATTTCGAGACATCTCTGTATGGAAGATGAGACCGGGCCTGACGCGCTTCAGCCCTGACGGACGTTTCCTTGCAGTTAGCGGCAAAACGGCGGATGTTGTGATTTACGATACCGAATTGGGCAAGGAAGTCAGCAAGGTTGACGGACAGCCTTTCAGTGCATTTTCGTTTAGCCCCGATGGCCGATACATGGTCGGTCAACGTCGGGGAGATCAGGCACTCTATATCTACGAAACTGAAAGCGGTACGCTAATTCGCGAGGTTCGTGGAATGGGAAAAGTCGGCTCGTTAAGTAAGGCAATGGGCGGAGCCGGATTGATAAATGAGCTAAACGGAATTTTCAATCCGCTGACGGTGCTTGAGATGGGACGGGCACCGGTGTCGAATGACTGGAAGAACGTTTTGATCAACAAGAACGACCGCGAATTCGCCATCGCCGATTTTGCGACAGGCGACCATCGGTTCGACGTGGATCACGCAAAATTCAATGCTGGGCTTGAAAAGGCGAAGATCGGGTTGGCGATTTTTGGCCTGATTGCAGGAGCCGGAAATGCGGGATCGCTACTCTTAGGTTCGGCTTCGAACCCGCAGTTCAGTCCCGGCGGCAAATATCTGCTGATCACCTCGGGAAACAAGAATCCGACTCTGTGGAATATGGAAAACGGGGAACTGATGTCAAAGTTCACGTCTGAAGCCCGGATATTCTATAGCAGATTCAAGCATGACGAGGCTTTGGTCGCTACCTCGGATTTTGACGGGATCACCCGCACATGGGACACCTCCTCGGGCGAGGCGATCGCCTCGATCGGAAATAAAAAGGAGAAAGGTGTAGTCGCCGGGTGGAACTCTTTGGGAAGTGCCGTACTGGTTCTCCCACTTGGAAAAGGAGACCTACAGGCTTTCGATCCTGCGACCGGAGCGTTGCTTTACAGCTTCACGGGCTCTGCTCCAAGCGGAACAGTTCTCAGCGACGATTCTTCTATGCTCGTAACGGTCCCAAAAAAGAACAAGGCCATCCTGTTCCAGATATGGAACGCCAATACGGGCGAGTTGCTCGGCACAGTTCCGCGGACCAAGAAGCAGAAACCGATCATCTCGTTCAAATGGCACCCCAATAATTCGATGATCGCAGCAACAGATGGCATTAAGAAGAACATCCATGTCTGGAACAGCCGCGGCGAGCACTTGATGGAACTGAGTAACACCTCAATGCCAATGCAATTCAGCCGAGACGGACGCCTACTGGCGACGGGCGGCGTTCTGGCAAATACCAAAACGGACACCGGCTATATTTGGGAGTTTTTTACCACGCCGCCACCCGAGAGGCTAGGGCAGAATTTTAATAGACGATAGATCAGACGTAGAATGAGCGAAACTAAACACATAGAAAAAAAGCGGCTCGAAAAACCGCCGGCGAAGTTTAAGGTGAAGATACAGCGACGTGAGAAAGAAGGTGCCCCGGCGACGTGGGATACTTTTGAACTGCCGTATCGGCGAAACCTGAACGTCATCTCCGCTTTAATGGACGTGCGGAAAGAGCCTGTAACCGTCGAAGGCAAGACGACTACGCCGCCGGTCTGGGACATGAGCTGTCTCGAGCAGGTCTGCGGCATCTGCACAATGGTGATCGACGGCAAGGTACGGCAGTCGTGTTCGGCGCTCATCGATGACCTTTTACTGGCGTCCGGCGGCGACACGGTGACGCTCGAGCCGATGTCAAAATTTCCGAACATACGCGACCTCCGCGTCGACCGTACACAGATGTTCGATCATCTCAAACAGGTCCACGCATGGATCGAGCTGGACGGAAGCCACGATCTCGGCCCTGGCCCGGCGATCTCAAATGAGATCGCGCAGGAGCGCTATGCACTCTCGCGTTGCATGACCTGTGGTTGCTGTTTAGAGGCGTGCCCGCAGTATGGTGACGGCCAATATATCGGCCCGCAGGCGATCAGCCAGGCACGTCTATTCAACATGCATCCGGTCGGCAAGATGGATATGGACGAGCGGCTCAACGGGCTGATGGGCGATGACGGTATTACCAATTGCGGCAACGCACAGAATTGCGTTCAGGTCTGTCCGATGTCGATCCCGCTTACAAAAGCGATCTATGAAACTAATCGCGACATCACGGTCAACGCTCTATTCGGCTGGCTGAAAAAATAATTCGACCGGTCATATGAGAAAGCCCGGCGACAAGCACGTTCGCAGGGCTTTTTTATTGATCATTGCAACGTCGAGATCATGGAGAGATCGTCGGCATGGGGCGGCGGCATTGCCGCCGGCAGACGGTCAGCGAGAAATTCAGTGAGCTGAATGCTGTCCATCGGCCGGGCGAGCAAGTAACCTTGTCCGCGTTCGCAGCCGAGCCGTTTGAGCGATTCGAGCTGGGCGGGCGTTTCGATCCCTTCGGCGACGACCGGCATCCCGAGGTTTTGCGCCATAGACAGGATCATCCGAATGATGTCGGTTTCGCTGCCGTCCTTGCCCATTGACCCGACGAACGAACGGTCGATCTTTAGTGTAGAGATCGGAAGCCTGACCAAGTGGCTCAAGTTCGAATACCCGGTGCCGAAATCATCGATATCGGCATCAACACCGAGCGAACGAAGCTGGCCGAGCATCTCGACCGCACGAACCTCATAGTCTACAAAGACCGACTCGGTGATCTCCAGCTTTAGCAGGTTAGGATCAAACCCCGTTTCGTCAATTATCTTCTTCAGGCGCTTTACGAGGTCGGCCCGTGCAAATTGTTTTGACGACAGATTGACGCTAAGCTTTGGCAGGGAATTGGTCTGAAGAGCGTCAAATACGGTCTGGACCTCAATGCAGGCGTTTGTCATCACCTGTTCGCCGAGGGCATCGATCCAGCCGATCTCTTCGGCAAGACGAATGAATTTGCCGGGTGCGATCTCGCCCAGGTCCGGATGATCCCAACGTGCAAGAGCCTCGATGCCGACCACCGTCTCGTCCTGCAAGGCAAAGATCGGCTGATAGCAGACGGATATTTCGCCGCTCTGGATCGCTCGCCTGAGGTCTGTCTCCAGCTGCAGTGTTTCGCGAACCTCGGTCCGCATCGTTTCGTGAAACACCTCGTGTCGCGCCTTGCCCGAACGCTTGGCTTGATACATCGCCGTATCGGCGTCGCGTATCATGTCCTCCGCGGTGAGGTGTTTTTCGGAAGCATGCAGAATGCCGATGCTGGCCGAACTGAAGACCTCGTGGCCGCGGATCTCAAATACCGATTCAAATGTTGTCTGGATGCGTTCGGCGATCTCGGAAACGCGGTCCTCATCGTGCATACCTTCGATAAGAATGATGAATTCGTCGCCGCCAAGTCGGGCAACGATGTCAGGCGGGCGCATTGCGTCACGTATCCGCCGCGAGATAGCGATGAGCAGTTGATCACCGACCAGGTGGCCGAGGCTGTCGTTGACGAATTTGAAACGGTCGAGATCGATAAAAAGGACGCTGACCATAAATCCGGCCTGGTTCCGCCGCTTCAACAGTGCATCGGAAAGCCGCGACATGAAGTATGCCCGGTTGGGCAGTCCGGTCAGGGCGTCGTGCGTTGCTTCGTGCTGCAGTTTGCCTTCGGCGACCTTTTTGGCGGTTATGTCCTGTAGCTGGAGGATCAGGTTTTCCGTTTCGGTCCTGACGTTGCTCGATGTCGAAAGGCTCCACGCTGCCCAGACGATCCGCCCGGAACGATGAATGAAACGCTGCTCGAGCTGGCAGCTTGTTATGCGGCCGGAGAGTATGTCGTTTATCTTGACCATAGCCTCGCTGAGGTCTTCGCGCGCAATGACGTCGCGAAAGACGAGGGCCGTTAGTTCGCCTTCGGTGTATCCGAGGATCCTGCAGAGAGCATGATTGACCTTTAGCCATTGGCCGGTCGAGGAAATGAGGGCGATGCCGATAGGGGCATAGTTGAATGCACTGCGAAAGCGCTCTTCAGATTCGCGAAGAGCGTTTGCGTGCTGCTCCAGGTCGCTGGCGTACTGCTCGGCCTGGTGTGCCTGCTCGACAGACATCTCCACATTCCGCAGGTACATCCGATAGGTCAGAAACAAGAACAGCGTGATCGGAAATGCCGCAACTATCACGCCGAATCCGGCGACGTCGACGAGCCGGACGAGCATGCCGGCGCCGACGGCACCAGTGAAATACGACATGAACGTCCAGATGTAATTGTTCTTCCAGGATTCTAGGAAGTTCTTCGAACCTTTGATCGAATCGTATCCGTTGGCGATCGACGTATTGACGACGAACTGCACGAGGGCCATCACTGTAAGTGCGAAGAGGAAATCCTTAAAGAACGGCGGTCGGCCGAGAAGTTGGTCGGGTGAATTCAATCCGCCAAGCTTGAGCACCGTGCCGACTGCAAGGATCGAGACTGCCAGTGCCGCGGAATTAAAGAAAACGGTCAGATAACGATTGCAGAACCTGCGTGCAGAAGCGAACGCTTCGGCCCCTGCGACCAGGATCGCCGCCTCCGGCCCGTAAAGCAAAAGCGTTAGAAAAACAAAAACATCAGAAACGGCGATGTGCGTATTGAATCGCGGTATCCGCAGCGTAAGATATGGAGCGATAAGAACCGTACAAAGAGCAAGGAGGCAAAACTTTAGGTCGAGGGTCTGATACGGGAGCCGCCACGCGGCAACAGCCATGGCGGCCGCCCCGAGAATAATGATCGCCCACATATACCGGACGGTCATTTTCTTTGTATCGACTAAGGTTTTCTTATCAGAAGACATTCAGCTACACATCTTGGGAGATAAAATAGCTTTCTAAACGTATGAAAATAATGGGGAACCGGCCGTAGATGGGAAAAACGGAAGGGTCTGAGGTTTTTGCCCCAGACCCTAATTATCCGATGTTTGAACGAAAGTGTCCAGAACTTTTTCGCCTACAAACTTCGTACAAATAGGTTCTGAAACGTGCTCCGCCTATTCCATTCTGCCGGTCCTGTCGCCGACGAGAACGCCATCGCCGATAAGAACCCCGTCCCCAATAAGGACGCCGTCACCGATCAGAACTCCATCGCCAATAAGAACGCCGTCGCCGATCAGAACTCCGTCACCAATAAGTACGCCGTCACCGACCAGCACGCCGGGAGCGAGCAGGAACGATCCGCTCCCTTCAGCTCCGCCGTTGCTGACCGTGATGTCGCCGCCGATGCGGATGCTGTTGGTGAACAACGTCGTGTCGGTGGCGAACGAACCAGCCGAGAATGTGATGCCGTCGTTCGGGATGCTGTTACGGCGATAGACGTTCTGGAATCTGGAGATGAGGTGGCTGCCCTTTACGAATCCGTGACTCATCAACATCAATCGCGACCAGCTGAACGTCGTACCGCCAACGGTCGAACTCGCAGTCGGCATCGACCAGCCGGCGGGAACCATAGAAGTTCCGCGTGACGCCTGCGAATGGAAATCCATGTCGGTCCGCAGAGACGCTGCCAGCCGAAGTGCGCCTTCTGCATTCAATTGCCCGGCACCCTGTTCGAGCATATCGGCACCGGCGATCGGCTGAGCCGTGTACTGCAGGAGCATCTTGACCATCCCCGGCGTTAGATTTGGATTAGCTTGTAACAAAAGGGCTGCGGTACCTGCGACGATCGGAGCCGATATCGACGTTCCGCTCTGGTACATCATCCCGTCGGCGCTCGTTTCGCCGGGTGCGAGCGGAAGCGGCAGCTCCGGATGCTGTGCGATCACGCTGCCTGCGGCCATGTGCGAAATGACCTGATTGCCGGGAGCTACGATCTCCGGTTTGATGACGTTGTCGTAAATGCGTGAACCTGAAGCGGTCGTGTAGTAGCTGCGGGTCGGGCCACGCGAGCTGTAGGTCGTTACGCGATCATCCGTGCGTCCGCTGGTGCCGAATGAATTGCTCGCTCCGACCGTCAGTACGTACGGGCTGTTGCCGGGCGAATGGATCGCACCATAAAGCTTCGTTCCATCCGCACTGCGGCCGAGGTTTCCGGCAGCGGCAACGACGGTGATGCCCGCTTCGACCAGCTCTTTGACTTTCAACGCGAGAGGGTCGTTGGTGTAAGTGTCGATCGCGAACGTTCCCAGGCTTAAGTTGACGACGCGAATATTGTGTTGGGCACGATTCTGGAGGATCCAATCAAGTCCGTTCAGCAGCCATGATGTCTGGCCGGTTCCGTTGTCGTTCAGAACCTTAACGCTGATAATGTCTGCATCGGGAGCGATGCCGCGGTATGCTCCGTTGTTCTTGTTCGAGCTTCCGGCGGCGAGGCCGGCAACGTGTGTACCGTGGCCAAAGTTATCGCCGAGGGCAGAATCCGTGAAGTTAACGTTTGCCTTTATACGCGAAAGGCCCTGGGCATTCTTAAATCCGGCGTGGCCAGCGTAGATACCCGAATCAACAATGGCAATGCCGATGCCCTCGCCAGTCAGGTTCATCGAACCTGAGCCGCTTACTTCCTGCAAACGCGAACCGGAAACGCCGGTCGTGTCTTCGATGTGGCCGGTGGTCGCGGTCGGGCGATCGGGCGAAACGTAGTTGATCATTCCGCTACGCGAAAGCTCGCTGATAGCTGAAAGCGTCAGGTTTACAACGATCGTATTTGAGCGGCCGATGCGGTCGATGATCGAAGCCTCTCCGCTTGCGAGCATCTGGCGAAGCACCGGGTTGTTGGCGTTCTTTGCTTGAAGGATAACGTCGAGGCGGGTCGTCCCGGCCGGATCGGCTTCCATCATCTCGCGGATGTCTACCGAGACGTTGTCGCCGCGGTACTCATTTCCCGCAGCGACATCGCCCACGGCCGCGTGTGGGGCAAAAGAAAGCGGCACAAAAAGCTCAGAAAGCTCAGCGAACAGCAGATTTTTTTCGGTAAACCCGAGCGAGGTCGCACCGCCGATAATGGTCACATCGCCGTTTCGGGCAGCTGTGAAGATCGCATCGCGGAACGTCGCGGATTCCAGAAGGTGTGGGAGATTATCAATAAAGAGGATGTTTCGTTCGCCTTCGGAAATCGCGATCTCGAGGGCTTCCAGCGCAGCAGCTTCAAACGAACTACCCGCGTTCGCCGAAAGTTGAAACACGGTAAGTCCGCGAAGGCCGGCAGGGACGCTTCCTTCAGCGATCTGCAATGCAAGCTGTTGAACCACGACGAGCTGAGCCTCGCCGGCGTCATCAATGATGATCGGCTGGCGATCACTGTCGCCCGACAGAACTTCTATCAGCCGAAGCGTCTCCTTTTCGAATCGAAGGTCTTCGCGAAGTCCGCCCTCGCGGCCGAGCTTGGTAAGGTCGATCGTCGGTGCGGCTTTAACCGTGACGGCACTCTGCCCTGAGACTGTTCCCGCGGCGGCGACATTGAATGTCACCACGTTCGCAGAGACGAACGCGTGGATCAGTAAAAGGGAGACCATCTTTCGCATGGTTAGACGATTTGACGTTGGATTCATTGATCTGTTCCTCATAGGTCGTGAATGCTGACAGTTTCAGCCGCATTCTCTATTTCAAAGCGCGTGCCAATAGGTGACGTGTTGTAAATAAACGGGTTAGCGGGAATCGGCGTTCTACCGATGAATGAGGTTTGTGCAGATTGATTGACCGACTCGGTCAAAATGAACGAAAAAAAGGGAAGCCTTCTGGGGCCTCCCTTTTTTCAAACGAATTGTTCGATGTATCAGATCTCGAGAATGTCCACGAGTTCCTGAACGGCACCGGCACTCTTGTTGAGGGCGGCACGCTCTTCGTTCGAAAGGCTGATCTCGATGATCTGCTCGACGCCGTTTTTGCCAAGCTTGACCGGAACACCGACGAAAAGATCATTGATGCCATATTCGCCTTCGAGAAAAACGGCGCACGGCAAGATCTTTTTCTTGTCTTTCAGAATGGCTTCGGCCATTTCGACCGCGCCGAGGCTCGGTGCGTAATATGCCGAACCGGTTTTAAGCAAGCCGACGATCTCGGCACCGCCGTTCGCTGTTCGCGTTACGATCGCGTCGATGGTTTCCTTCGACATCAATTCCGTTATCGGGATGCCGGCGACCGTCGAATATCGCGGCAGCGGGACCATCGTGTCGCCGTGTCCGCCGAGCACGAAGCAAGTAACGTTTTCGACCGAGACCTTAAGCTCCTCCGCCACAAAACACCGCATGCGGGCGGCATCCAGCACACCGGCCATTCCCATCACGCGGTTCTTCGGAAAGCCCGAACGGCGGAATGCGACCTGCGTCATCGCATCAAGCGGATTCGAAACGACGATGATGAACGAATCGGGCGAATACTTCGCTACCTGCTCCGTGACCTGGCCGACGATGTCGGAGTTGGTCTTCAAAAGGTCGTCGCGGCTCATGCCCGGCTTGCGCGGCAGCCCCGCGGTGATGATGACGACGTCCGAACCGGCCGTCTCCTCATACGAATTTGAACCCACGAGCTTGACGTCAAAACCGTCGATCGGCGCCGCCTGCGCCAGATCCAGCGATTTGCCCTGCGGCGTGCCTTCCACGATGTCAACCAATACAACGTCCGCC
>JBBQTV010000146.1:0-9579 GCA_038212935.1 Pyrinomonadales bacterium
GCCGGGATGTATTTGAGAAAGTCGAATTATGTTCTACATAAATGATCATTGGAAGCGTCCGTTCGTATTCCTAATAATGGTGTCATATTTCGCTTCGGCCGTACCGTTAGCAAAAGGAAATGACATTGTGCCTGCATCAGACATTACGGGCGGTACGAGCGTTTTTGTGTTTCGCGGCTCAAGCAAGAAACCACAAGCAGGTGCGGCAGCGGTGCGATCATACCGCCCAACGGCTGCAACGGCTCGTGCAAATCGTGCGCGGATCAACGCGCAAGCAGCAGGGAAACGCAGTCAACGTGCCCGTGCTGCAAAAGCCCGGGCGGCAGCGGTCGCCAGACAAAGGGCACGCGAAAGAAATGCGCGGCTTCGCCAGTCGAATGTTTTGACAGCGCGAGCAGAAACTCAACTGGAAAACGGCGAGATCGAAGGTTCAGTGGCTAGTTTCCGCGAAGCTCTGAAGTTAAACACGAAGAACGCTGAGGCAATAAGCGGCATCAGTGAAGCTTTGACAGCCCGGGGGATCGAAGCC
Source organism: Pyrinomonadales bacterium (assembly GCA_038212935.1). Classification (GTDB taxonomy): domain Bacteria; phylum Acidobacteriota; class Blastocatellia; order Pyrinomonadales; family Pyrinomonadaceae; genus OLB17. The sequence goes on from JBBQTV010000146.1 coordinate 530, forward strand.
GCCGGAGCCGAACGTAATGATGAAGCACTTGCGGCTTTGACCGAGGCGGTGACGCTAGATGCCCGTAATGACGTTGCGTTCGTAAAGCTAGGAGAGATCCACGACGCAGACGGAAGAAACGCGGAAGCAATCGAAAATTTCGAAAAAGCACTTGCTATCGATCCTGAGATCTCGGCCGTTTATTTTCCGCTCGGCATGGCTTACGCCGAATCCGGAAATGACGAGAAAGCCGAGACTTATCTATCCAAAGCAAATGTGATCGGCGTGGCTACATCGGAATCAAGGCTGACGATGGCGATGATCATGTCGAGGCAGGGAAGAAACGACGAGGCACTTACCGCGATCAGTACTGCGATCAATATCGACCCAACGCATGGCGCGGCACATCATGAAAAAGCACGGCTGCTCGCGAAGATGGGACGAAATGACGACGCTTTTGCGGCCCTGCGTCTGGGCACGGAGAGTGCTACGGCGTACGCTCCGCTTTGGTTTGATCTCGGAGTAGCTTTTTACAATCGAACGGACTATAAGAATGCCGAACTGGCCTATCTCGAGGCTTTGAAGTCAGACCCATCAAACGCCAAAACTCACGCGCATCTTGCTAGCACTTATCGGCAGATGGAGAGATTCGCCGAGGCGAATGCTCAATATCGTGCGGCGAATGAAAAAGGCATAGACGGCGATCCGGATCTATACAGTGAATGGGGGTTCTGTTTGGGCAAAACAAAGGAATGGGACAAAGCTACCGTTCGGCTTGCAACTGCAGAGGAGCTTAGTCCGACAGCGGTCGATCATAATAACCTCGGTTGGGCAAATTACAACGCGGCCCGGGCTGATATCGAAAACGATAAAGATGCCGAAGCGGCCGTAAAGCTGCAGGTTGCACGAAACGCCTTCCAGAAGGCGGTCGAAATGGATGCGAATTTATCTGCCGCTTACTTGAATCTGGGAGCGACCAATAATTCCTTAGGTGATTTCGATGCCGCGGTGAAGGCGCTTGATCGTGCCTTGTCGTTGGAGAACAATTGGATCTACGCGGTCAATCAACTTGGAATTTCGCACCGTGGCTCCAACGATATGACGGCGGCTATCAACACATTTATCAAAGCCACGACGCTTGACCCGGACAATACGTTTGGACTTTATAATTTGGGCGAATTGTATCACCTGACGGGGAAGAAGCGTGATGCTCGAAGGATCGCCGATCGTCTTAAGGCAGTGGACCCGGCCGCGGCAAACCGCCTTAATGACGTTCTTTCCGGCAAGATCGTCATAGACGAGGCAAAACGGAAGATCAGGCAGAAAATGCCGCGTTTCCCGCGAATTCCGTATTAGCTGGAAAGATGGGGACTTAGGCATAGGTGTCTAGGCCCCCGTCGTTTTTTCAGCGACGTCGATCTCCGTCGTTCCAGATCCATTCACAACCTTATTTTTTTCTGTGATCCTGCATCCTGATCAACATTGCGGGTCGCAGATTTTTGTTTTTGATTTTCATTTGTCAGCACTTGATCTTGGGTTTACGTTTGTATTGTTTGCCACTATCGTGGAAAATTCATTACAGACAAAAACAGAATGCCAAGACGTAACGACATTAAGAAGATCCTGATAATAGGTTCCGGCCCGATCGTCATCGGGCAGGCGTGTGAATTTGACTACTCGGGCACCCAAGCCTGTCGGGCTCTTAAGCAGGAAGGGTTTGAGGTCGTCTTGGTCAATTCAAATCCGGCGACCATCATGACCGATCCCGAGATCGCCGACCACACCTATGTTGAACCCCTCACCCTAGAGACGGCGACGGCGATCATCGAAAAAGAACGTCCCGACGCATTGCTTCCCACCGTCGGCGGTCAAACCGGGCTGAACCTCTCTGTCGAATTATTCGAAAAGGGCATTCTCGACAGATATAACGTAAAGCTCATCGGGGCAAATATCGAGGCGATAAAGGTCGGTGAAGATCGCGAATTGTTCAGAAAAGCCATGGATGAGGTGGGCATTCCTTCAGCTAAAGGGGAATTTGCTCACACATGGGAAGAGGCGAAGAAGATCGTAGAACAAACGGGATACCCGGCGATCATTCGGCCGGCATTCACTCTTGGCGGGACCGGTGGCGGAACGGCTTATAACCCTGAAGAATTTGAAGAGATCGCAAAAAGCGGAATTGCAGCCTCGCCCGTCTCGCAGATACTCGTTGAAGAATCACTCCTCGGCTGGAAAGAATATGAGCTGGAGGTGATGCGTGACCTGAACGATAACGTTGTGATCATATGCTCGATCGAGAACTTTGATCCGATGGGAGTTCACACCGGCGATTCGATAACTGTCGCCCCGGCACAGACGCTTACTGACGTCGAATATCAGAACCTTCGCGATATGTCGATCAAGTGTATTCGGAAGGTCGGTGTGGAAACCGGCGGATCGAATATTCAATTCGCAGTAAATCCCGAGAACGGCGAAGTTCGCATCATCGAGATGAATCCGCGTGTGTCACGGTCATCTGCTCTAGCGTCAAAGGCGACTGGTTTCCCGATCGCAAAGATCGCAGCGAAACTTGCGGTTGGATACACGCTCGACGAGATATCTAACGACATCACGAAGAAGACGCCGGCATCCTTTGAACCAACCATCGATTACGTCGTGACGAAGATCCCGAAGTGGGCTTTCGAAAAGTTCCCGGGTGCCGAAGACGTGCTCGGCACCCAGATGAAATCGGTCGGAGAGATCATGGCGATCGGCAGGACGTTCAAGGAATCGCTTTTCAAGGGGCTCCGTTCATTGGAGGCAGTCAAACCGCTGAGGCTTGTTGATGTGCCGGATGAAGAACTACAGCGTAAGCTCGCAAGGCCGAATTCGCAGAGATTTTCTTACATAACCTACGCCCTTCAGAACGGATATTCGATAGATGAGGTTCACAGATTGACGAATATCGACCCCTGGTTTCTCGATCAACTATCGCAGGTGATGGAGGTCCAGGAGAGTCTCAATGACCAGCCGATCGATGAATATTCAGAGGACGATTTGCGACAGGCGAAAGAGCTTGGACTTTCTGACCGAAGACTTGCGTTTTTGACCGGATCGACCGAGCTGAATGTTCGGGCCTTCCGAAAGTCTTCCGGTGTCGTTCCAGTTTATAAGCGTGTCGACACTTGCGGTGCGGAATTTGAATCTTTCACGCCATATCTGTACTCGACCTATGAAGAAGAATGCGAAGCCGAGCCGACCGATCGAAGGAAAATAATGATCCTCGGCTCCGGTCCCAATCGGATAGGACAGGGAATCGAGTTCGATTACTGCTGTTGCCACGCATCTTTCGCATTGCAAGATGCTGACTTCGAGACGATCATGGTCAACTGCAACCCTGAGACAGTTTCGACCGATTACGATACCTCCGACAGACTCTATTTCGAGCCGCTCACGTTCGAAGACGTAATGAATATCGTCGATGTTGAAAGGCCGGAAGGGGTGATAGTTCAGTTTGGTGGCCAGACGCCGCTGAATCTCGCCGATAAGCTGCATGCTGCAGGCGTTCCGATAATCGGCACGTCACCTGATTCGATCGATCTGGCAGAGGACCGAAAGAGATTTTCAGCGTTATTGCAAGAGCTAAACATCCCTCAGCCGCCAAATGGAACCGCGGTTTCGCCAGATGAAGCTAAGGTGATAGCAACAAAGATCGGGTACCCCGTCATTGTACGTCCCAGCTTTGTTCTCGGCGGAAGGGCGATGGCGATAGTTTATGACGAAGCCTCGCTCGACGAATATATGCGGACGGCGGTCGACGCTTCGCCCGAAAAACCGATACTGATCGATAAATTCCTTGAGCGTGCGGGCGAGATCGATGTCGATGCCTTGGCAGATGAAGATACAGTCGTAATTGCGGGCATCCAGGAACATATAGAGGAAGCCGGTATACACTCGGGCGACTCATCAAGCGTTTTGCCTGCCCAGAAAATTCCTGTCGAGCATCTCGACACGATCCAGCACTACACCCGTCTCCTTGCAAAAGCCCTGAAGGTAAAGGGCTTAATGAACATCCAGTATGCGATCCAGAGTGACCGAGTGTACGTAATTGAGGTCAATCCGCGAGCGTCGCGGACGGTTCCGTTTGTTGCTAAAGCGACAGGTGTACCAATCGCGAAGATCGCGTCAGTGGTGATGGCAGGCCATAAAGCTCTTGCCGAGTTTGCTCTGCCGGACGTTTTGCCTGTGCCGAAAATATTCGTGAAATCACCAGTCTTTCCGTTCAAAAAGTTTGCCGGTGTTGACCCGATACTTGGTCCGGAGATGCATTCGACGGGTGAGGTTATGGGTGTCGGGGCAACGTTTGGCGAAGCTTATGGAAAGGCAATGGAGGGTGCCGGAATAGCCTTACCGCTTGAGGGAAAAGCGTTCATCTCCGTGACAAATATCGATAAGGGCCAAGCTGTCGTTCTTGCCCGTCGGCTCGTTAAGCTAGGCTTCGACCTCGTCGCGACACACGGTACTGCGATCCGGCTCCGGGAAGTCGGTCTCGAATGTGAGAGCGTGTTCAAAGTAAACGAAGGTCGGCCTAATATCGCCGACATCATTCGTCAAGGCGACATCGCTCTAATAATCAACACGCCACTCGGCAAAACGTCGCATTTCGATGAGAAGGCGATCCGCAAGGCTGCGTTGCAGTTCAACGTTCCGTGCGTAACGACGATCACCGGTGCGGAAGCATTGGTCGAAGCAATCGCGACGAAGAAGCTCCAGACGAAGGTCGTCGTTCGGAGTCTTCAGGAGATCCATGCAGACGTAAGCCTTAAGATGCACGGAGCACGATCTAACTAACATTGGAAGTGTTATCGCTGTGGTGCTTCTAACAGCGAATACAGTTCTTGACCATCAACTTTGATTGATCTAACGTTAACTAAGTTCTTATATACTCTCAAATGAATGAATCACAACACCGTGAGATCATCGGCGGGCATCTGCTAGTGATCGGCGGAGCAGAAGACAAATATAACGAGCGACGGATATTGAAGAAATTCCTGCAGCTTGCGGGCGGAGAAAAAGCGGAAGTGCTTATCGTGCCCGTAGCGTCCGATTACCCGGAGTTCGCTGCCGATGTTTATACTCAAGCATTTCGCAACCTTGGGATCGCAAACCCACGCGTATTGCGAGCAACGTCGCGGCAAGATGTTTTCCAGGCAGATCCGGACGAAATGCTTGATGGTGTAACCGGGATCTTTATGACGGGTGGCGATCAAATGCGGCTTGTCTCCCTTCTCGGTGGGACGAAGTTTGCAGCCAAGCTTCGCCATAAGGTCCGCGAGACGGATGTCGTGCTTGCAGGAACAAGTGCCGGGGCTGCCGGAATGAGTACGTCCATGATCGTCCGTGGCGAATCAACCTCACACCCGCACAAAGGAGCTGTAAAGCTCTCACCTGGCCTAGGATTTCTGAAGAACATCATCATTGACCAACACTTCACTGAACGCGGCCGTATAAGCCGCTTGATCACTGCTGTCTCGTATAATCCCTACAATCTTGGAATCGGGATCGATGAAAACACTGCGATAGTTCTGGACGGCAAAGGCGTTTTAGAGGTCTTCGGACAAGGTTCGGCTACGATCGTCGATGGGTCGGAGATAACATACAATGAGATCGCCGAGGTTGCAGAACACGAATCTTTCAGCGTTTGCGGTGTCAAAATGCATATCCTTCGGGACGGTCTTGTCTACGACTATCTCGAACGCCATCCACTTCAACCACCACAAGAGTTCCTGCTCCCTGACCTAGGCTGAGCCTCAATGCATACCGTCTATCTATATGGAAATACTTGAGATCCGGACACTTCGTGGACCAAATTACTGGAGCGGATATTGGAAGAAGCTGATCATAATGCGTCTCGACATAGGCGATTATGAGCAAAAGCCTACCGATAAGATTGACGGATTTTATGGACGCATGAATGAGGTGATGCCCACGATGCTCACCCATGGCTGCAGCTATGGCGAAGAAGGCGGATTCCTCCGACGCGTGACCGAGGGAACATGGGGTGGCCACGTCATCGAGCATTTCGCTCTTGAAATGCAGACGCTCGCAGGTATGGATACGGGATACGGAAGAACCCGCGAGACCAGTGAAACCGGAGTCTACAATGTCGTCTTTAGTTACCACGAAGAAGAGGTAGGGCGTTTCGCTGCTCGTGCAGCCGTAAAGCTTTTCCTGGACCTTGCCGAAGGTAGAAGCCTTGACGAGATAAAAGAGCAGCTTGCAGAAGACATCCAGAAAATGCGGGAGATCCGAGAGGATGTCCGCTTTGGGCCCTCGACAGGCTCTTTGGTAGAAGAAGCCGAATCGCGTGACATTCCTTTCATCCGGCTTAATGATCAATCTCTGGTTCAGTTGGGTTACGGCGTTCACCAGAAACGGATACAAGCAACGACCACGGCGAATACCAACATGATCGCTGTCGATATCGCAGCTAACAAGCATGCTACCAAAAAGCTTCTAGGCGATATGGGCGTCCCGGTTCCCAAGGGGTCTCGGATAAGGAGCCTCGATGAGCTTGAAAGCACCGTAAAAAGCGTCGGGTTTCCAGTCGTAATCAAGCCTCTTGATGGAAACCACGGAAAAGGAGCCACCATCGGTATAACTACGATGGAGGATGCAAAGGTCGCGTTCGAAAAAGCACAGGAATATTCACGCTGGGTCATTGTCGAAAAGCAGCTTATTGGTTCGGATTTCCGTGCCCTTGTCATAAACAATCAGCTTATTGCCGTTGCTGAGAGGCGTCCTGCCCATATAGTTGGTGATGGTGAGAAGACGATCGAACAGTTGATCGAAGAAACCAATGCGGACCCTCGACGTGGTTACGGCCACGAGAACGTCCTCACCTTGATCGACATAGACGGGCAGACGATGCGGCTGATCCGAGCAAAGGATTACGAGCTTGATACGGTGCTTCCCAAGGGTGAGGTCCTCGTTCTTAAGACCACAGCCAACATTTCAACAGGCGGTACAGCCATCGACCGAACGGACGAAGTTCACCCTGAAAACGTGTTCCTGTTCGAACGCATTGCAAGGATCATCGGGCTTGATGTCGCAGGTGTCGATATCATCGCTGACAATGTCTCGGAACCGCTGAGCGAATCAGGCGGAGGCGTGATCGAGGTCAACGCAGCTCCCGGCTTCCGAATGCACCTATCACCATCAGAAGGTATTGGTAGAAATGTTGCCGAGAACGTCATTGATATGCTGTTTCCGCGAACGGCACCTTCGCGTATCCCGATCTTCGCCATCACCGGAACGAACGGCAAAACTACGACCACACGCCTCATCGCACACATTCTCAAGGGCAGCGGATGTACGGTCGGGTTTACGACGACCGACGGCACCTATATTCAGAATCAAAAGATAACCGATGGCGATAACACCGGTCCGGTGTCTGCCCAGCTTGTGCTGAAAGATCCGACCGTGGATGTCGCTGTGCTGGAGACAGCTCGTGGCGGTATCATCCGCTCGGGCCTCGGATTTGACTACTGCGACATCGGTATCGTAACTAACATCTCAGCTGATCACCTTGGTATGAAAGATATAAACACGCTTGCCGATCTAGCACGTGTGAAGTCAGTCGTGCCGCGTGCAGTTTCCAAGAAAGGCTACGCCGTATTGAATGCCGAGGATGAGCATGTCTTCAAGATGCGTGAGCTGGTCGATGGACACTGCGTCTATTTCTCGATGGATGAGAACCATCCGAACATCCAGCGGCAGGCTCGTCGCGGACGCATCTCCTGTGTCTATGAGAATGGCTACGTGACCATTCTAAAAGGAAAATGGAAGGTGCGGATAGAGAAAGCCGTAAACATTCCGCTTACCTATGGTGCAAGGGCAGAATTCATGGTCCAGAACGTGCTGGCGGCGACGCTGGCTTGCTTTGTGCATGGCGTTTCGCTGGAGGACCTTCGTGTCGGCCTGACGACCTTCAATGCCGGTACGGCTCAGACGCCCGGACGACTGAACTTCATCGAGGTGGGCGATGCTACCGTCTTGATGGACTACGCTCACAACCCTGCGGGCCTCCGTGGGCTGACGAGCTTCGTTTCCAAGTTACCGCACAAATACCGCACCGTGCTGCTGAACGTTGCAGGTGACAGACGCGATGACGACATTCGCGAATTCGGCAAGATCGCTGCCGATACGTTCGATAGGGTCGTCATCCGTCCCGGACATTATCTGCGAGGACGGACTGCCGAAAACATCTACGGATTGCTGCAGGAAGGCATCGACCAAAGCGAGAACTCGCCGCAGGTCCGCATCATCGTTGACAGCCGCGAAGCGATGTATCACGCGATCAAGAATGGCCGAAAAGGCGAATTGGTGGTAACGCTGGCTGACCGTGTGCCTGAAGATATCTCGTACCTGCAGGACCTTCGCGACAAGTTCAATGAAGAGAAGCTCGCAAAGGAATTAGCGGAAGCGGAGGCAAAGGATTAGCTAGCGGTAGATATCTACCACCATCAAATTGTTGGTTGCTGTTATAGATCCGCGATACATCCCTTCTGAGTTAAACGGCAGCGTGACATTTCCTTGGGAATCTACAGCGATGAGTCCGCCTTCGCCGGCGATCTCTGTCAGGCGGTCTATCGTCTCTTGGGCTGCAGTTTCTAGCGAAACGCCCTTGTATTTCATCCTTGCGGCTACGTCGTAGGCCGAAACACCCAACATAAAATACTCGCCGTGTCCGGTGCATGAAACTGCACACACGTCATCAGCATAATTTCCCGCCCCGATGATAGGCGTATCGCCGATTCGCCCAAACTTCTTGTTGGTCATTCCGCCCGTGGATGTTGCGGCTGCGACATTGCCGTTCAGGTCGCAAGCTACGGCTCCCACCGTTCCTTTTGGCTTCGGCGTCGTGACTACGGCGTCTTCTGACGACAAAACGTCTTTGAGGATATGCGGACTGGATGCGGTGTGATCAAGCTGGACGCGGCCTGCGGCAATCGCTTCCTGTAATTGAAGCCATCGGTGTTCGGTAAAGAAGTATTCGTCAGGAGCCGTCTCAACGCCCATTTCCGAAGCGA
>JBBQTV010000147.1:0-9557 GCA_038212935.1 Pyrinomonadales bacterium
GCGAGCAATTCGGAAAGTCGCGGGGTCGGTGTGGGCCGAACCTCCGTGGCGGTTCCTTGAGCAGCTCCGTGGACAGAACAAAACACTAAAAACATGAACGAACCGAATTTGCTTAATGATCTCATTGAAGAAAAAGTAAGAGTTTAGACGAGAAGAGCGGCCCGCTCGCGACCGCTCTTCGATATTACAAATACAAAAGGCCTCGCAACCGGACGACTAGTTTTCGTCTGGTTTAGCTGGGGGCTCGACGGGAGCGGGCTCCGCAACTGGTGACGCTGTCGGACCTTGGCGTTGGGATATCACGGTCGTCAGCGACTGCGGAATCTGGTTTGTAAGGATATCACCCTGATTTTCGATGATCTGATCGATCAGCTCAAATTTGTCGCTGTCAAAGCTGCGGGTCATCAAAACACCGTCTTTATCGATCGTCATCGGATAAATGCCAAAGAACTGATTGCGAAAGTTCGTAAAGAAAGAAACATCTTCCGGCGGCAGAATATCCATTCTTTCGGGATTTGGTTCCGGGATGTTAGCTCCGATGAGTTCGAGCTGCTCTTTCGATTTGTCCACAAATGAACTGTTCGGATAATCCGCAACTATCTGCTGGAGATACCGAGCGGCCTGATCCGTCTCTTCTTCGACAATATAGGTTACCGCAAGTTTGTAAAGCACTTCGTCCATATACCCGAAGTTCGGATATTTTTCGATGATCTCGCGATATCTTGACTGAGCTCCCTTAAGGCCGCCCTTTTTCTGATCGACCGAGAGGTTGTAGTAATAATTAGCGATGATCAGGTTATGCGACCCAAGATTGTTCTGGACCTCTTTAAGCCGTAGTTGGGCTTCCGGAATCAAGATCGAAGTCGGATAGTTTGCCATCAACGCCTTTAAACGAACCTCAGCACGGCGCGCACGGGTCGCATCCCGGTCCGGGAGTCCGATCTGACGCATCTCGGATTCGGCTATTTTCAAGACAACGCGATCGGCCAGCGGGTGTGTCGGGAAAAACGTAAGCCAATCCTGATAGGCTGCGATCGCCTGGATCAAGGCACTGGTCGACCCCTCAAGGAAAAATGAATCTGCGACCGCCAGCTTAGACATCGGAAGATAAGGAGAATCCGGATACGTCGTTATGATCGTCTGGAACAGTAGGCGTCCGACATCGAAATTCTTTTTCCGGACCTCGCGGGTTGCGACGATGAAAAGTTCTCTGTCTCGGCCCGGCGAAACGGCTCCGATAAGTTCATCATATTCGTCATTCCCGCCGCCGCCGAAGATGCCGAGAAATTTCTTTTTCTTTTTGATCTCTCGCGGCTGACCGACGGTAGACTCCGGGTTTGCTCTAGCGGTCGCCGTTTCAACTAATACAAGATCGGCCCTGGACTGAAGGTCAGTTACTGCAGCCTCGAGCTGGTCGATCTCAGTCATCTCGTACTTTTCCGACCGGTCGAGTTTGCCGCGAAGTCCGTTAACACTATTCTGCAGCGTGCTGGCTTCCTTTTCGATCGATCGAAGCCTCGAGGCCGGCGAATCAGGATTCTCACGATCAGCCTTCGAATCCTTGTCATCCGCACGAAGTGCCGAGATCGAACTTGTTGCCGAACGGCGGACCGTTTCCAGCTTTTGACGCATTACCTCGAGCCGCTGCGATGGCGATCCATCGCCGGGTGCTGCCTGACCTATCGAAAGTTGTGCAAGCCCAACACCGATCATCAGCGAAAACAGAGCTATTCGCGATAAAACTATCTTCATAATTACTCCAAAATCAAAATCGGACCATACCACGTCCGCTAGACCCAGACGGTTCCTTTCTCTAAAAACTTGCGTACTGCGTCCGTTGCATTCCCCGACCCGTAGACCGCGGAACCGGCGACCGCGATATCCACACCGGCATCGATCACTTCGGCAACATTATCCAGGTCAATTCCGCCGTCGATCTCTATCTGCGTATCGAGCCCGGCGGCGTTGATCATGGCCTTCAGTCGTCTGACCTTGTCCAGGCAGGTCGAAATAAAGCTTTGGCCTCCGAAACCCGGATTTACCGACATTATCAAAACAAAATCTGCGAACGGCAGCGCTTCCTCAAGTGCCGAAAGCGGCGTTGCCGGATTGATAGCGATGCCGGCCCTCGCTCCATGTTCACGGATTGAGGTCAGGGTACGATGCAGGTGCGGGTCAGCTTCGACATGCACCGAGACCATATCCGCACCAGCGTCCGCAAATTCGGCCGCATACCGGCTTGGCTCGATGATCATCAAATGTGTATCGATGATCATGTCCGTTATTTTTCGTATCGAACGAACTACCGGAAGCCCTATGGTTATATTCGGGACGAAACGGCCGTCCATCACATCGACGTGAAGAATCCGGGCGCCTCCCGCTCGAACCGCCTCAATTTCTTCGGCCAGCCGGGTAAAGTCCGACGAAAGTATCGATGGGGCGATGTCAAACATACCTATAAGAGATCAATGCAATTGGTTGCGTTCTCCGTGACTTCCGTTGCTTCGAAGTGAACTAATGTATGCTTAATTACGGCCGCGGCGTCGACCTCGGCCGAACTTCACCCGCAGGAGGTTTTACAGGCTGCGGGGCCGGTGCCGGTTTGGTCACCGGTGACGTTGAAGTATTCCGGTTTGTTCTGTCGCCCGGTGTTCCGCCGTCGCGACGCCCTGCATCTTCTCCCGCAGCAGGCGTATCGCTCGAAGCCGTATTGCTGCTCGCGGACGTAGAAGTATTTGCTATGACATCACGCTTAGTGTCCGCAATTTTCTTATTCGTATTGGAGTTTGCATTCGAGTTCGAAGCAGGTCGAACTTTCTTCGGCTTATCGGAGATCATTTCTTCGATCTTCTCCGTGTCATCCGAATCGACATCTTCCTGAAGCGTTTTCGGCACCTGTTCGCCCGGAGCGCCTGCTTTACTAACGACGACCAGTATCATCTGACCCGATTTAACGGTTTCGCCGGGCCGCGGAAGCTGTTCGAGCACCGTGTTGATCTTTTCGTCGCTGGCCCGGTCTGCACGCCTTTTGATCTTAAGCCCGAGGTTAGCCAGTTCCTTTTCGCTCTCAACAAAGTCCTTGCCGACGATCTCAGGAACCTTGATCTCCTCGCCCGAGAGCGACATGTAGACAACGCCCGCCATTCCCGCCAGAAATGCTACAAGCATTACACCGACGGCGGCCAGCCGCCCGACCGCATTTAATCCTGACTTGAAAGCACTCATTTATTTCGACTCCAAACTCAAAAGTTTAACATCATTACGACACTCAACAAACCGTAAATCATTGACTTCGACGCAGCGACGCAATAAAAAATCCGTCAATTCCATCTCGGTCTGGGAAAGTTCGTGCAAAGCCTTGCGAAGTGTGAAGTCTACCCGGAACATCAGGCAAAACCGGCTCAAAGACAATGCTCTCTTCCTTTTCGGCTAGAAAAGCTTCAACAACGGCCTCATTCTCTTCGATCTCGAGCGAGCAAGTTGAGTAGATAAGGCGTCCACCTTTCTTAACCATTTTGGATGCAGAAGTCAGTATTCTTAGTTGTTTGGTCTTTAATACTTCCGGGTCTTCGGGAAGCAGAGCATAACGTATCTCAGGATTATGGGAAAGGGTTCCGGTACCCGTACATGGAGCATCAACCAGAACAACATCGAATGCCTCAGCAGCGAATGGGAGTACCGTTTCCGCATCGAATCGAACCAGTTCAACGTTGCGGACACCTTGCCGCTCGCAGCTTTCTTTCACAAATGACAGCCGTTTCCCGTTAATGTCCCCCGCGACGATCTGGCCCTTGCCGCTGCCGTGGCCTATGGCGACGAGCGTTGTCTTGCTTCCGGGAGCCGCGCAGACGTCGAGGAAATTTTCGCCCGGCGATAAGCCAAGACTGTGGGCGACGAGCTGTGAACCTTCATCCTGAAAATAGATGAGCCCATTATCCGCGACGAGGCGGAGTTCCGGCGAATTTCGATGGGCAATGAATCCAACACGTAAAATTTCCGAAGCGTCAACAACGTCCAACTCCGCTTCCGGGTCGAATTTTGCATTGAACCCCTTCTGAGTCAAACGAAAACTTAGCTTTGGCTGCTCATTGGCCGCATGTGCCAATGCGACCGCTCGTTCCCGACCAAATTGTTCTTCCCACCTTTTTATCAGCCACAACGGTACTGACGCCATCACCGACGCTTTGTCGATCTCGCTATCAAACTTGAGTTCGGCCGTTTCGCGGGTGGAGCGGCGAAGGATAGCATTCACGAAACCTTTAGCAGAACGCTTTTTCGCCGCGACGGCGAGGTTCACACTTTCGTTTATCGCCGAATGATCCGGAACGCGGTCGAGAAAAAGCAATTGAAAGAGCCCCAACCGTATCGCCATTCTAACGTCCAGGTCGAGTTTCTTATTGGAAGAAAAATGGTCGATCACGCGATCCAGATATAACCGTTTGCGAAGGACACCGAGTGTAAGTTCGTACATTAGGCCCCGGTCGCGGGGATCCATCTCTTCTCCGAAATGGGAAAGCAAAACGGATGAATATGCTCCTTCTGTCTCAATTCGGTTTAGTATCGTGAAAGCCGCTATCCTGGCCGGTGAAATGTTCATCTTGAATTGGAGCTCAGCTGCTTTTCTTTTGCGAAGCGTCTGCCGCATTGCCCCGCTTCAATTCCGAATCGACGGAAATCCGGCGATCGAAAACAAAGCACTCACCTTCCCAGAGCGAATCTTCTTTCGGGACCGATTCCAAATATCGGAGAATGCCGCCTTCGAGTTGGTAAACTTCGCGAAAACCCTGTTCGAGCAGATAGGGTGCAAATTTCTCGCACCGGATACCGCCGGTGCAATATATCGCGATCTTTTTATCTTTGTATGCGGAAAGCTCCGACTCAACAAAATCAGGCATATCGCTGAATTTCTCAACTTTGGGATCGATCGCGGTTGGAAACCGCCCTGCTGCGACCTCGTAATCATTTCTAGTGTCAAGCACTATCACATCCGGGTCGCTTATTAACTCGTTCCATTCCGTCGGCCCGACGTGAGTTCCCTCAGAGATCGTGACATCGACTCCTCGTTTGAAGGTTACGATCTCCGGTTTGATCCGAACTTCAGTTCGATCGAATGGCGTTTCGTCATGAAACGATTCTTTGACGTCAAATTCACAATCAAGCCTTTCAGCCGCGTATGCAATAAATTGATCAACCTTATGGGGCAGGCCAGAGATCGAAGCGTTTATCCCCTCATTAGCGAGAAGTATCGTGCCTTTCACTTCTAGATCGGTCATCGCGGCCCGCAGTTCATCGCGCAGCTCCGCGAGAGATCCGTCGCCGTCCAAACGCATGAAGCGATAGAAATTTATGATCTTCAAACGAGGTGTCGACATCGGCATGATGGTATCAAAAAGCGGGTTCTCAGTTTAAAGGTACTTCGGACGCATGGGGCGAACTAAAGATGTCGCCCGTTACCAACCGTGTTCCGTTCACAAAATCCAGGGCGGAGCCTCGGCGTTTACCTTCCAATTGGATCTCATTGATACGCAAAGCGGTTCCGCCGCCGCATATGATAAAGAGTTGTTTTTCTCCGACGAACGCTGTCCCGGGCTTCGCGGCTGTTGACGAATCCTGCTCAACAACATCACCGCCGTAAATAGTGACCCGCTTTCCCTGCAGAAAGGTGTACGAGGACGGAAACGGCTGAAAGCCTCTGATCTGATCCCGAATCGATCGGGCGGTTTGCTCCCAATCGATCAGCCCGTCGGATTTCTTCATAATAGGCGCGTATGTCGCAGCTTCCTCGTCTTGCTTTATCGGCTCAATCTGATCGATCCTTCCAAGCGTTTGGGAAAGCAACTCCGCACCGAGATCTGCAAGCCTGTTCATCAGTTCGACGGCGGTTTCTATTGTACCAATTTGCGTCTCGGCTTGAAGTAAGATGTCCCCCGTATCCAACCCGGCGTCCATTTTCATTGTTGTCACGCCTGTGATGGCCTCGCCGTTGACGATCGCCCAGTTTACGGGTGCAGCGCCGCGGTACTTCGGCAATAACGAAAAGTGAACGTTGAACGCTCCATGCGGGTATGCTTCAAGGTATGCAACGGGAAGGATTCGCCCATAAGCAACTACGATCGCAACGTCGGCGGCGTGACGGCGAAACTCCTCGATAGTTGATTCAGCCTTGATCGCTTTTGGTTGGATCACCGGAATGTCCCTAGCGACCGCAAATTCTTTGACCGGCGAAAAGGAAACGTGTTTGCCGCGTCCGGATGGACGATCCGGCTGCGAATATACCGCAACCACCTCGTGACCGTCATCGATTATCCTGCTGAGTGTCGGAACGGCAGCAGACGGCGTCCCCATAAAAACAATTCTCATATAGTCTATCCGCCGTCCGGCCAACAAAGAGAAATGACGAAGGCCTCGTTCATAAGAGGCCTCCGACGTCAATTCCCTTCTTTACCTAATGATCAAAATCCGCAATGGTAGTTGGACCCCTCAAACACTTTTTCCCATTTTCCGGAGTTCTTCTTGTATACGTTGAAGCCGGCACCCTCGAACGCTTGAACATAAGTGAAGATCTCACTTTGGCCGTCGCCATCGTAGTCGAAAACATCAAGCAATAACTCGTGGTAAATACCGGAATCGAGAGCTGAGATCTCTCCGCTCATCACTTCATCTTCTTTTATCACCCGAAGGTCTGTGTGCGTGAGCGCATATTTGCCATCGGTGCCCTTTTCGGCAATAAAAAATAAAAGAACACGTTCTTTCGGAAGATTCTCGACCCAGAAGCTGCCGACCAGTTCTGCTTTTTTGTCACCATTCACATCCAAAGCGGTGAGGTTATGATAATCGAGTTTTGTCACGGGAACACTATTCTTCCCGTATTCTGCCCGCACGAGGGCATCTATCTCGTTGCGTTCCGGCCACGTCGGAGCACGCCGGACCCCGCTTCCTTTAAGCTTAGCCGGTGCGTTTGTCGCCAAGCCCATCAGCATTCCTTTTAATTTAGCTTTGGCGGAAGTCACGCTTACCTTTGCTGTGTTTGGAGCACAGTCGGCGTCGGCAAACGAATCCAGAACCGTGACCGTTCCAGCATTCGCGCCGCCGAAGAGCATGCGATAATTGGCCTTTGGTCCGTAGTAAGTCTTATTGAATGCGGTCACTAAGCTTCTTTCGTCGCTGCCATTTACCGGTTCCGAGAGTTTTCCGCCGGAAACGTAGGCTATCGGTTCGATCCTTTCGCCATCATTCAGAACAGCAAAGATGATAGGCGTCGCGGCTGGTTTCGGCGTCGCACCTTTTTGCTGAGCACTGACAGCGGAGGAAGCGAAAACAACGAAGCCAGCGGCTAGCAACACAAATTTCAAACTCGTTCTCAACATATTGTTAGATCTTCTGCGCGATCGATTTCCCCTGCATGAACTGGAGAAGATACTCGCGTCCGCCTGCCTTCGAATCGGTTCCGCTCATATTAAATCCGCCAAATGGATGAACACCCACCAGGGCACCGGTACATTTTCGGTTTAGATAGAGATTGCCGACGTGGAATTCACGCCTTGCCCGCTCGAGTCTTTCTTCTGATGCAGAATAAACAGCTCCCGTTAACCCAAATTCGGTTCCGTTCGCAATTTCTAACGCGTGGTCATAATCACGCGCCTTTATTACAGCCAAGACCGGAGCAAAGATCTCCTCCTGCTCGATCGTATCGCCGGGCTGAACATCGGCTACGATCGTCGGCACGATGAAGTACCCGTTAGCGTCGTCGCCCGTGCCGCCCTGAACGACCTGGCCGCCCTCTGCGATTCCCTTTTCAATATATTCAAGCGTTTTGTCGAAGGCCTTTTTATTTATCACCGCGGCGACATTCGTTGATCCTTCGGTCGGCTGGCCTAGGTTTAGGGCTTCCGTATGCTTTATGACCTTTTCAAGAAGCTCATCGTGAACCTTTTCGTCAACGATAACTCGCGAACAGGCCGAGCATTTCTGCCCCTGAAACCCAAATGCTGCCTGCACGATGCCGGTAGCAGCAGATTCCAGATCTGCATCATCCGCAACGACGATCGCGTCCTTTCCGCCCATTTCTGCAATGACCCGCTTGATCCAGATCTGCCCATCGCGGTGTTTTGCGGCCTGTTCATTGATATGCAGGCCGACCCCCTTCGAACCGGTGAACGAAATAAATCTCGTTTTCGGGCTGGTCACCATTGCCTCGCCGGTCGCCGCGCTACCAGTTAGAAAGTTAACAACTCCTGCGGGTACACCGGCTTCTTCGACGATCTCCATGAACTTCGCAGCGATCGCCGGCGAATCAGACGACGGCTTTAGCACAACGGTATTTCCCGTAACTATTGCGGCCATCGTCATTCCCGCCATGATCGCAAGCGGGAAATTCCACGGCGGAATTATCGCCCCAACGCCAAGCGGAATGTATTCCAGAGAATTGTCCTCGCCGGGAATACTGGTTATCGGCTGCTTTTGAGCCCAGCGAAGCATCTCGCGGCCATAAAACTCAGCAAAGTCTATCGCCTCGGCGGTATCGCCGTCTGCCTCGGCCCAAGTCTTGGCTACCTCAAGCACCATCCAGGCTGAAAGTTCATGCTTTCGCTGCCGCATTATGTCCGCGATCTTAAAGATGTATTCGGCTCTTTCTGCCGGCGGAACAAATTTCCACGTTTTGAATCGTTCAGTCGCTGCGTCTATCGCCCGATCGACTAGCGAGGTGTCCGTATCTCCTTCCGAGAAAACGCCGATGACCTCGTCTTTTTTCGCAGGATTATAGCTTTCGAATTTGCTGTCGAGCGTTACCTTTTCGCCATTGATTATGCAGCTATATTCTTTGCCCAGTTCGCCACGCACCTTTTCGATAGCGGCCCGCATAGCATCGGCGTTTTCGGGGTTCGAAAAATCTGTAAAAGGCTCGTTCTTAAATTCATCTACCATTCTTTGTGTTTGCATACCTTTATTCACCTAAATCGCTGACGTTCGATCTCGTTCCGCTCCCATTCATCGAGCAGTTCCGGAATTACCGGCTCCTCATCGCTTTGCCAGCCGATGACAAATCGCGGATGCTGAGTATCATTTGAGTGGTCGACGTACGTCAGTATCAATTTCCAGCCTGAGAGCAGAAAAAGATTGAGTTCGCGGATAGTTCCGACCTCGCCGGTCAATTTTGTGTCGTCAAGGCTCATTCCCACTTCCCGGTTTTCTGGAGTCTTTTGATTTTACGCTTTGCCAGTTCTCGTTTCAAGGGGCTCATGCGATCGAGAAAAACAATGCCGTCGCAATGGTCTGTCTCGTGCAGAACGCAACGCGCAGCAAGGTCGGTCAGGTCAAGCTCGAAGCGATCTCCTCTCACATCTTGGGCCCTAACGACCACACGCATTTCCCTCTTTACCGATTGATAAAGTCCCGGAAACGACAAACATCCTTCATCGCCGAGTTGCTCGCCCTCTACCGCAAGGATCTCCGGATTGATCAGAACATGCTTTTCCGATCCGCCTTCTTCCATCGGCGTGTCCATAACAAATATCCGCTTAGAAACGCCAACCTGCGGAGCCGCTAATCCAACGCCC
>JBBQTV010000148.1:0-9480 GCA_038212935.1 Pyrinomonadales bacterium
AATCTCGCAAAGACCGTCAGAGATTTCCGAAACAATTTTAGCCCAGGTCGGAACATATATTGCTTTGCGCCTAACAAATTCTGGCGACCAATCAATTGTAAAAGCTTCGGCTCCTGACAACTTAATAAGTCTAATTGATTTGCTGCCGTCGTTGCGCACTGGTGAAGCAATAATCGTGGGCGAAGCAATAAAAATACCTTCTCGTGTGCGAATAGATTTGAACATTCCCCGACCGACTAGCGACGACCCCAAACTTGTTGAGGGTTGGAGCAAGGAGCACCCAGCAAATGTGGACAACTATAAGAAAGTGGTAACGGCCATTCGAGAACATAAAGTTAGAGGGAAATAAAAAATGGAAAGACAACCAGTCAATTCGAGTGCGATCGCAAGTATTGGTTACGATTCGTCGAACGGGACTTTAGAGATTGAGTTCGCCAACGGTGGACCGGTTTGGCAGTACTATGATTTTCCTGAATATAAGTGGAATGAGTTTCAGTACTGTGATTCTCACGGGAAGTACTTTCATGCCAACATAAAAGATCAATACCGGGACGGGCGAATCGGCTAGAGGTTCAAACCTCCTGACGAATCGGGACAATATTAGACACCTAAGCATTAGGTTATCGACCATACGATTCAGGTTGTAGACACAAATCCGAGGTCAAATACTTATCGGATATCACTCCGGACGCAGTCTCAAGATTCCTATTTAGTTAAGGTGCTTTTACTGATTGACTTAATGCATCTCCTTGCACTTCATCAAGTCGCTTGACTGCCTCAAGCATAAGTTCCGCGTCGGTTTCCGCGTAGATGTTTGTAATGCTCATGTCCGAGTGGGCAAAAAGATTCTGTACTATTAGCGGATTGGTGTTCCTTCGAATAAGTTCACTGGCAAAGTAGGTTCTGAGGTCGTGAAAATGATAGTTTTCTTCCCGCGTGCCGTCCGGCTTATTGATCTTTGCTCTTACGAGAACCGGATGCCATCGTTTTCGGAAATCGACAATTGGAAATGGAAGCTGTTTGTCGGCGATTAGGTCCCGTAATACCGATGACGCGGTCGCATTGATCGGAACGGACCGCGGAGGTCGTCCCTTCGAACCAATTACCCACACCCTTTGATTCTCAAAATCAATCACCTCCTCGTTCAAAGCCAATAGCTGGCCTCGGCGCAACGGCATGTTAACGGCCAATTGGACAAGCCTGTAAAGTAGCTGATCGGCTTCAAGTTCCTTCCAAAGCGCATTTTTCTGCTCCGTCGTAAGGAGGCGCTTTCGTGGCGGCGGCTCTGGTAGGGATTTTACATACTGCATCGGATTGCGATCAAGAACGTCTTCCTCGCAAGCGAGACTGAAGATCTTGGACAAAGTCGACATTATCCTATTGATCGAGGAAGGAGAGATTGAACTTTTCTTTTTTCGCTGGTTTTTCCCGTACTGGAGTTTGTTCCTGCAATCGCGACAATCCTGTGGCGTAATGGTGTGCAGAGGTTGATCCTTTAGGTGTTTCAAGAGAAGTTTTATGTAAAGGTTCTTCGCTCCCTTATTGACGTTGTTTTGCTCTACATATTTTCGATAGGTTGTCTCTACAAAATCGCCAAAAGTTACAGTCGTATCTGTTAGTCCGAATGATCTGTCGAATAATTGCTTGACCAGTTGTCGTTCGGCGAGTTCAGCTTCTTCCTTAGTACGGGCTGTCGGAATAACTTGATGAATGGTCTTATGTCCTTTGACCCGTCTGTAAACCCACCAACGAGCTGCCGCATACGCCGGATGCTTAGCGTTTATCCGCTTACCATTATATTTCTTAAAAACTGACATACGCTTAGTAATTCGCTAACCAGGCATCCACTTCAGTTCTGTTAAAAGTTGGCCGGCCCACTCCGTGGAACGGTAAACCATTTTTTCGCATCCATCGATTGATCGTTGCTCCCGATTTCTTCAAATACTTCGCAACTTCGGACTTCGTCATGATCTGCGGCGGCTGAGATGAATGTATAGCTTTTTCGATGGCCCCCGCGACGGAGGTGTCGATCAAGCGAATCAGCTCTTCTTTTTCTATCGTGATAATTTCAACCATTTCCTGAACCTCCGATCACCAGTTGGCAAAAAATGTGCCTCGGCAAAAAGCCATGAAAATAGCCGGTATCGGCCAGATAAGTCGCGAAAACGCGCCATTCGACACAGTTTTGCACCACACAAAGGATGTTTATAATCCAGCCTGATCAAGAGTGATGTTCTTTGAGAGTTTTGAGCGGAAAAACGATGACAAAAAGAATACTGCAACCAACCTGCAACCAAGTCAAAAAAATGGAGCCTCCAGCAATCGCTGAAAGCCCCATGTTTATTGGTCGGGACGGCGAGATTTGAACTCACGACCTCTCGCACCCCAAGCGAACGCGCTACCAGACTGCGCTACGTCCCGAAACGTTAAATTTAGATTTACAGAATGGAATTGTCAAACCCGTTGCTCAGAGGAGGTTTGATCGTTGGACTCGCCGCGATCTGATCTCAGCATCTCACGAAGCTCGAGAACTAGGCCCGCAAGATCACGTAAAGCATCCCGCTTCTCGGCATCCATCGCCCACGTCTGAGGGCTCGGGGCGTCATCGATCTCGATCGAATTATCAAGCTCAAGTTCTTCATCAAAAAGGCTCGGTGCTGCATCCGCTCGAGCCGATCCCGACGTCTTAGCATGTTCGGGATGCACGATCTTCAATTTCGGAGCTTCCCCACGGACCTCTGCCTGGAGCTTTTTCCGAGCACCGGCGATCGTGTACATGTCTTCGTACAAAAGTTCTTTGATACGCAGTGCGATCTCAACATCACGCCGGCGATAGCTCCGCTGGCCGGAACGATTCTTTTGCGGAGACAGCTGCGCGAACTCAGTCTCCCAGTAACGAAGGACATGGGCCTGCACGCCGACGAGATCACAGACCTCACCGATCTTAAAGTAGATCTTTTCCGGAATTTGAACTGCGGCTTGTCCCATAGGCTAAACGAATGTGTTAAAGTTTTTTATAGTAAATACGCCGTTATTCTATGTATTTATTAAGGTTGTGTCAATGAATTTCAATGGAAAGCGAATTTAAGTTCATCCAACACATTAAGGAAAGGCACGGTCTTCAGCACATCGGCGACGACTGCGCGGTTCTGCCGAAAGACGGCGAAACTGAGATGGTCCTAACGGCCGATATGCTGATCGAAGATGTAGACTTTCGGCTTGATTGGACTTCCGGCGAACTACTTGGCAATAAGTCTCTTGCAGTTTCTCTTTCGGATATTGCGGCGATGGGTGCGACGGCCGAATGGGCAATGTTGTCGATCGGCGTCCCGAAAAAGCTCTGGCGAACCGACTTTATGGACAGGTTCTACGATGGCTGGCATCGGTTAGCAGCCAAGGCTGGCGTCGTGCTGATCGGCGGCGACATTTCACGCGCGCCCGATAAACTGGTGATCGATTCAATCGTCAGCGGAAATGTTGCAAAAGGCGGGGCGGTTTTTCGATCGGGAGCAAGTCCGGGAGACTCCATTTTCGTGACAGGATCGCTCGGAGGAGCGGCCGCAGGGCTGCGGCTTTTGGACAATGGCGTTCGGCTGTCCGAAGAAATTCCTGAATGGCAGAAAGTTCTTTTACTGCGGCAGCTTGCGCCGAAATCTGCGTTGAAAACGGTAACGCAAATTCGAAAGATCAAACCTACAGCGATGATAGATATAAGCGACGGGCTATCATCCGACCTTCGACACATTTGCGAGGCGAGCGGCGTGGGAGCGGCGATCAATGCAGAGTTGTTACCGATCGACGCGAATATTCCGGCGCTGACCTCGTCAGAAGATGATCAGCTAGAATTGGCACTGCATGGCGGCGAAGATTTTGAGCTGCTTTTTACGGCCGACATGAAAAATAATTCGGATGCACATTTCGAAGGTTTTACTCGCATTGGCGAGGTCACCGCAACTGCTGGTATAATTGAGCTTATGCGGGGCGGGAAGCCGGAGATCCTTGAGGCGAAAGGCTTTCAACATTTCCGCTAAATTTCGTACTCGCGAAAAAATATTTCAGAAAAAGCTTGACAAGTAATTTTGCTTCGTGCAAAACTCGCAACCTGTCGCAAACATTTGCGGCAAATTTTTTGGGAGACTATTGAACCGGCAGCAGTTGCTTCCGGTTTCGACAAGATAATGATCCGAAGTTCGATACATACACCGAGACTGTTTACGGGCATACCGACCGGCACATTGATGCCGTTCGGCCTCGCCTGGGATGCAGGGGTGTGTGCCGCACTCGAAAGCGGAGATTATCAACCCAAACAGCGCGATAACGGTCGCGCGGAACAACTAGATTGACACAGCGGGAGCGGCGTTCCCGCTCCCGAAACATCGAAAGCAGGACGAGCAAATTCGTCCGGTGATTTTTAGGAGCGGTTACGCCCAGGATATTGGAAGCCTGAGAGTAGCCGCTCCTTTTCTTTTCGATGTTTGACAACTGAATAGCCGTAAAAAACAGTGGTCAGTGGCCTGTGGTCAGTGATCAATAAAACTTTGCCGACCACTGTTCACTGATCACTGACCACCATTTACGGAGACGTAGCTCAATGGATCAGAGCATCTCGCTACGAACGAGAAGGTTGAAGGTTCGAGTCCTTCCGTTTCCACCAAGTTTCTAAGATACGGGGAAGAATACAAAGCGTCGAGCGGTCAGTTTTTCAGGCTGAAACTAGCGGGTTCGAGTCCCGCCCTCCCTGCCAATTGCTACAGAATGAGTTCGTAGTGAACCTCATCTTCCTTGGTCCCATCGTTCCAAACTTTCTCGGTCACGTGGGTCCGCACGAAGCCAAACTTCTGATTCGCGAACTTTGATGCGAGGTTCGACGCACGATGAGTTACGATGACCCGGTTGATAGTCGGATGCTGACGAGCCCATCCGATCCGCGCTTCGTAGAACACTTTCGAAAGGCCTCTGCTGCGAACCTTTGGCGCAAGCCACGATCCCCAGAGCAGCGCCGTAGTGCCGGTTGGACCGTCATGCTTTACACCGATGCCGGTCATTCCTATCGGTGCGTCACCTTCAAATAGTACGAAGATCGCTCCGTCCTGCGAATTTAGTCCGTCTCGCCAGACATCATCGGAATGCTCCGCTTCGGCAACGTAGTTCGAACCGAACACGAACGGGTCGGTGGACAGGGCTTCCAAGCGGATCTGCTTGAAAATCGGCCAATCGTCTACGTCCAATTTTCTGATCGAATAGTCAGACACAGGGGCTAAATATAACAACACATTTCGGGGTCGTCTAATCGGCAGGACGGCTGGCTCTGAACCAGTAAATGGAGGTTCGACTCCTTCCCCCGAATCCAATTTTCTAACAGAGCGTTCCGCAGATGGCTATACGGGCTTGTTTTGGAAACAAGTGTTCGCAGGTTCGAATCCTGCCGCTCTGACCAGTTTTTCGCACGCGTGGCCAAATCGGCAAAGGCACCTGTCTTAGAAACAGGAAAGTGAAGGTTCGAATCCTTCCGCGTGTACCATTTCGCGGGTGTAGCCAAGCGGCCAAAGGCGACGGCCTGCAAAGCCGTTAATCATCGGTTCAAATCCGATCGCCCGCTCCAGCAACACTATTTTCCCCCGCCGGAAACGCCGTTTCCACCACCGGACATGTTGTTTCCATTAGTGGAAAATAGGTTTTGTGGGAACAAGACGATTCTATTCACGAGGATTCTTATTCGTTTTATGTGGATCGTAGCTCAATCGGCAGAGCACTTCACTGTGAATGAAGCCGTTGTCGGTTCAACTCCGATCGATCCACCCAAATTGCAGTGGTCGGGACCGTGGCAGAAAGGCGTATGCACTTCGCTGTCGACGAAGACGATGACGGTTCGAGTCCGTTCGGTCCCGCCAATATTTCGAGGACGTTTAGCTGAGATAGATCAGCGTCGGCTTGAAGAGCCGAAGAGCTTGGTGCGATACCAAGAGCGTCCACCATTTCATTAGCCAAAAGGAGACAAAACCTATGTTTGCACTCATCAGCCGAATTACGGAGGCGACGTGAACGCTCAGCTTTTCCTAGTTCGCTGAATTCGCGTCGCCTTCGAAGCACCGTTTTTCAGCACACGAACATTTGAGGAAAAGAAAATGCACAAGAAATACCACGTTCAGCGACGCGAGTTTCTGAACCTGAAGACCGATATGCGGGCGTACATCATCGCGGTCGTTGAGGACGCTCGCGAAAAGCACGTCTGCTGCAAGGGTTCCGATGATTACAACGAGATCGCTCTTCGAATCGCGGATTGCCGAGAGGAGATCGAGCTCTATTTCGACCTAGAAACTCTTGAGGACCGGCAGAATAGCCTTCACAAGATCAGGACGCTGGCTGATGTGATCAACGAATTTCGTTCGGCGATAGAACGAGAGATCGAGGTCATCAACGCTCGCGAGTCTGTTCACCAACACGCTCGGGCCGCTTCGGCGGTCCACTGATCCTCCCACGGCGTCCCCGGCCGGTTCACCCTCGGAACCGGCCGGGCTGGAATAAAACCTCTCGGCGGAATATCCGCCAACAAGCTCACCACGACAAACGCGGAATGATGGGCGATGCGAGGGCGGCCGAATCTAACTTCTTACCTTGGCCCGCGTTGGGCCTGTTCGTCTGCCGCCTGTTGATAAATCGTCCGCACCGCGTTTGCCTACCGATTTTGTCAGTCGTCCGCCGGTGGCCAAGTTGGTTAAGGCACTCGCCTTTTAAGCGAGGGAGCGTGAGTTCGAATCTCACCCGGCGGACCATTTTGTATTGCGGTGTAGCTCAGTGGTAGAGCACGGGGCTCATAATCCCGTGGCCGAAGGTTCGAATCCTTCCGCCGCAACCAGAATTGTTGACAGGTAACTCAGTTGGTCAGAGTGCCGTTCTGTTAAAACGGAAGTCGCGGGTTCGAGTCCCGCCCTGTCAGCCATATCTCGTCGCAAGGCGAACGAACGCTCTGCGTTCCGCTTTGATACGAACTTTGTACTACTTTTCAAACATCCAAGGAGGGCTTATGCCATTTAACAAACTAAATATCAGCGGGGCGAAATCGGATGTTCTGTCGTGGGTGACCCATGGCATGACGTTCGAAGAGGAGAACATGCTCCGCGACGTTTCGCGTCTGCCGTGCCTTTATAAGCACGTGGCGCTTATGCCTGACGCCCATCTGGGCAAGGGTTCGATGGTCGGTTCGGTCATCGCAACGAAAGACGCTGTGATCCCGGCGACGGTTGGCGTGGACATCGGCTGCGGGATGATGGCCGTGAAAACGCCGTTCAAAAGCGGCATTCTTGATCGCAAAATGGCGGAGTTCCGCGATGAGATCGAGCGTGCTATCCCTACCGGTTTCAACGCTTACAAGGAATCGGTCGACGAGGCCTCGCGTTGGGAAGGCTTCGATACGTTCGACGATCTGCACACGGGCGTTCAGGACCGTAAGCGTAAGGCGATGGTCCAGCTCGGGACGCTCGGCGGAGGCAATCACTTTATCGAGGTCTGCCTCGACACGGACGACAACGTCTGGCTGATGCTGCATTCCGGTTCGCGAAACATCGGCAAAGAACTTGCCGAACGTCACATCGCGACCGCGAAATCGCTGCACCGGCTGAACGAACTTCCGTCACCCGACCTGGCTTACTTCATCCAGGGCACTGACGAGTTCAAGGCCTACTGGCACGACCTCGACTGGGCCCAGAAGTACGCGATGAAGAACCGCGAGATCATGATGATCCGCCTGCTGAAGTCATTCAACCGAATGTTCAATAACCAGAAGGCGTGGCGTCCTGAGATCACGGTCAATTGCCACCACAACTACGTCGCGCTCGAGGAGCACTTTGGCGATAAGGTTTACGTTACCCGAAAGGGTGCGATCAACGCCGAAGACGGCCGCTACGGTATTATCCCCGGCTCGATGGGAGCGAAATCGTTCATCATCAAGGGCCGCGGAAATCCACAGTCGTTCAACTCCTGTTCGCACGGTGCGGGACGTAAAATGTCGCGTACCAAGGCGAAGGCGAAGTACACGATCGATGATCTGAAGAAGCAGACGATGGGCGTCGAGTGCCGTAAGGACAAGGGCGTCGTTGACGAGATCCCCTGTGCTTACAAAGACATCGAGGAAGTAATGCGTGCCCAGCACGACCTAGTCGAAGTAGTCGCCGAGCTGAAGCAGGTCATTTGTGTGAAAGGCTAAATGTTCAGGGTTCAAACTTCAGCTTCCTTTTGCTATGGTTTGAACTCTGAACGTATTACCAAGGAATTGGGGTCGGATCATTTATGATCGGACAATTTTCCAAACACGATGAGTGCGCCCATGATCCAAACGCCAGGTTTGGAATCTTGGTGAAAACTGGATTGACCGATACGCGAGTCCTGTCGCTAGCAACCGTGGTCGCTCCGCAGATCGGACAAATATCATCTTCGATGCAGAGTTTGTCTGCGTACTCGAACGGAGCTATAGTCACCGAAACCGAGACAACGTCTCCTAGATCCATTCTAAATGGGCCGGCGAAATCGAACTTCGATATATCAAGTAAACGTCGATGGGGTGCTAAAGTCCACGCCCTGTCCCAATCTTCACGATCACCATCCATGCTTTCAGCTTTTTTCTGAATCGCCGGGAGCAGGAGCAGGCGAATGGCGACTATGCCGAAGCGGGCCCAGCGCCAGTAGCGTTTGAATTTGCGGCGGGCCTCGTCGTCGGTGGCGACGGCTCGGACTTCGTGTGCGAAAAGCGTGACGTTTGGTTCGGTTTCGATGGTTTCGAGCGTCCATGCGATCTTGACCTGCTCTGGCTCGTTATAGGCTGCGAATTCGTCTGGCGGTATCGCGGTGAATTTTACGTCGCCAAACCACGGCTGGCAGACGGCACCGCAGATGAGCAAGCGGCCGGGTTCTTCGACTAGCGTTCCCCACCCGAGTTCGCGGGTCTCTTCGACGAGACCTTTCGAACTGCGTTTGTCCTGTGTTCCGCCGAGCAGGAATTTGCGTGTATTGATGATCGTGCGGATCAGCCAGATCGACTGCATATCGAATTCGTAAGCTGTCCGCATCACGACCGACGTCGGAGCACGCACCGTACGCTCAAACCGCTCGCGAACGTCAGGCTCAGGAATGAATCTATCCAGTTCTGTCGGCATCGTGACAAAATATCACATGTTTCTCACGGCGTCTCACTCAATAGATCACAATTCGGAGAGAAGCCAGGGCGCTCAAGATCCGTTTGTCGGGCTCGGAAGAATCAATATCTAGGCTGAACGAAATGTTAAACGACTACATATAGTGCTTGCCTATAATAGGCATTTGATATTACATTACAAATAGAACATAAAAGGAGGATCATCTTGCTAACCGGAAGAGTATTACTACTGAACTTTTCGTACGAGCCGCTGGGCACCGTCGGTGTTGCCCGTGCGGTATGTCTATGGTTTCGCGGCGCTGTCTTTGTCGAAGAGAACGACGGCGACAATG
>JBBQTV010000149.1:0-9474 GCA_038212935.1 Pyrinomonadales bacterium
TAGCTGCTATTTATATGGCCCGCAAACCGGATGTTTTCCTTGCGAACGCTCAGATCCAGGTCGATCTTGAACAAGCTGATCCCGATCTCATTACCAGTGACCGCCAGCGGCCGGTTTTAAATTCGGATCCCGCATACATAAACACGCAGCTACAGTTATTGGGAAGTGACACAATTTTGCGTCGCGTAATAAAGGAACACAGTCTCGACACCAACAAAGACTTTCAGAATGCACTTGCAGAGAGCTCTGGTTCTGGGATCAGGGGAATGCTTCGTGCAATTGGCCTAGCGAGCGACACATCAATTAAAGAAAACACCAGTAGTGAGATTGGTTCACTGAATTCGGGCCTGATCTCCGCGGATGAAATTGCAGAGGCAAAACGCCTCTCACCTTATGTTGAGATCATCCGACGAGGCCTATCTATCGAGCCGGTTCGAGAATCGCGGGCAACCGTCAAGGACACCCGACTTATTGATGTTACGTTCCGTCACACGAATCCAGAATTAGCTGCGTTTGTCGTAAATGGTATCGGTGAGACGTTTGCGAACTACAATCAGGAACAGCGCTCAGGCACCTCACGCAAAACCAGCGATTTTCTTTCTAAACGCATTGCAGATCTGCAAGCTGATGTTAGGGCGGACGAACTCAAACTCGTGGAACTCGAGCGAAGCGAAGGCATTCTGAAGACACCTGGCGACCAAACGATCGTTCTAGAACGCCTCGCCGGATTGAATAAAGACCTCTTAGTTTCAGAAAACGAACGAAAGACTGCCGAGGCCGAATTTAACTCGGTCAAAGATTCGCCTGAACGAATTCGTGCCCTAGCCGAAGCCGACAGTGCTCGTTTCATCACCGAACGCGAAAACTTCCTAATCAATTTTCGTAACGAAACGCAGAAGACGGTTGCTAGCTTAAATGCGAGTAAAGCGAAATTGCTTCAGGAGTATCGCGAATCAGCACCGGAGATCGTTGAGATCGAGAAGCAGATCGAAAGCCTCGAAAATTCACTTGCAAAGGCATCTGAGAAAGCAAATGCCGATATTGCCGGCTACCGTGAGCGCACGGTTGCCACGTTGCTCAACGTCCTAGAGACGAAGTATCGTAGGGCGTTAGAAAAGGAAAATAAGATTCGTGCAGCTTTTGATGTTCAGTTCAATCAAGCCCAGGGACAGAACACTGGTGCAGTAATGCTGAAACTGCTGCAGCAGAATATCGAAACCAATAAGGGATTTCTCGACAATTTGAGAAAGCAGCAGAGTTCCAATGATGTCGCCTCTCAGGGTTCGGATAACAACATTCGCGTCGCTACCTTCGCGATCCCGCCTGAAAGGCCGGTTTCACCGAGCAGAATGATGACGGTCCTGGCCGCGCTTTTCCTGTCGACCCTGTTTGGTATGGGATTGGCTCTTTTCCTTGAGTATTTGGACGACACGTTAAAATCTACCGAAGAGATCGAGACGCTCTTACAACTACCGGCTTTAGCGGTCATACCAAGCATCAATTCGATGCCAAAACGGAAGTTGTTATTGGTTGGAGGTAATGAGGAGGTCGACATAAATGATCCGGCTAGTTCCGAACTTTTGATATATGCGGACTCGCGATCATCATTGGCTGAGGCCTATCGGCAGCTACGTACATCAATATTGCTTTCAACAGCAGGCCATGCGCCAAAATCGCTGTTAGTAACATCAAGTTTGCCATCCGAGGGGAAAACCACGACCGCCACAAATACGGCGATCAGCTTGGCCCAGACCGGAGCTAAGGTCTTGATAATCGACGCTGATATGCGTCGACCCCGCCTGCATTCCGTGTTCAACATTGAAAACGGGGAAGGCTTGAGTTCAATTCTTTCAAGCCAAATGTCGGACGCTGAGATCCTTAACGTCATCAAAAGTGATGAGAAGACGAAATTGAATCTCTTGACCTCAGGCCCAATACCGCCCAATCCGGCTGAGTTGATCGGTTCAGAGGAAATGGCTAAATTGATGAAAACCCTGCAACAGCATTTTAGTCATGTCGTGGTCGATTCTCCGCCGATAACCTCGTTTACGGATGGCGTCTTGATCGCTTCGATGGTCGACGGCGTTATCCTCGTTGTACATTCGGGGAAGAGTTCACGGCAGGTTGTGCGACGGGGAAAACAATTGCTTCAAGCCGTTGGGGCTAAAATTTTTGGCGTCGTATTGAATAACGTTGATCTTCGCTCACAAGAAAATTATTACTATTATCAAAGCTATTCCCACCGCAACAGTTATCATTCCGGCGATGAGGCAGAATAAGGGCTTCTCGATTTCAGATAATTAGAATATGGAGAACAAAACAAAGGTACTCGTTACCGGTGCGGGTGGATTTATCGGAAGCCACTTGGTCGAGTATTTGATCGAACGAGGATATTGGGTTCGTGGAGTCGACATAAAGTTACCCGAATTTGGTGAAACCGCGGCAAACGAGTTTGAGCTTCTTGATCTTCGCCGATGGGATAATTGTCTTCAGGCTACACGCGGAATTGATGAGGTTTATGCACTTGCAGCAGATATGGGCGGCATGGGATTCATTTCGTCTCATCACGCCGAGATACTGTACAACAATTCATTGATCAATTTGCATACTCTCGAGGCTGCCCGAACCAACAGCATCAAACGATATCTTTACACAAGTTCAGCCTGTATCTATCCCGAACATCTACAGGTGGACACAGATGTTAAGCCGCTCGCTGAATCGGATGCCTACCCGGCGTATCCGCAAGATGCGTATGGTTGGGAAAAACTCATCTCCGAACGTCTATGCATGCACTATCTCGAAGATTATGGCATCGAGACCCGTACCGTTCGCTTTCATAACATCTTCGGCGAGAAAGGGACGTGGGACGGAGGTCGGGAAAAGGCTCCGGCGGCAATGTGCCGCAAGATCGCTTTGGCGAAGTTAAACGGTGAGAGTTCAATTGAGATTTGGGGGGATGGCGAACAAACAAGATCATTTTGTTACATTACTGATTGCGTCGAGGGTATATATCGTCTAATGCGTTCAGACTTTAGCGAACCGCTTAATCTTGGCCAGGATCGAATGATCTCTATCAACGAACTTGCCGACATGATTGCAAACATCGCAGAATACAAGATCGAAAAAAAACACGTGGATGGCCCACAAGGCGTTCGCGGCCGCAATTCCGACAATTCGAAATTGCGAGAAGTCCTGGGCTGGGAACCACAGGTATCTCTTGAGGAGGGACTTGTGGTGACGTACAAGTGGATCGAACAGCAGGTTAAGGCGTCAAATACTAGATTGTCTTCGATGTCAGCTGACACTTTGTCATGATAAACGATTTTACCGAGGTCCCGATCCAGGACGTGAGAAAGTACTGGAATGATCGGCCCTGCAACATTCGGCACTCGTCCGCCGAGATCGGAACGAAAGAGTATTTCGATCAGGTCGAGGCACGGAAATATTTTGTCGAACCGCACATTCCGGGCTTCGCAGAGTTTGCAAAATGGCGTGGCAAAAAGGTATTGGAAGTCGGCTGCGGAATCGGCACCGATACTATAAATTTCGCACGTGCTGGTGCGGATGTTACTGCGATCGACTTGTCGTCAGAGTCCCTTGCTATAGCAAAAAGGCGTGCGGAGATTTTTGGACTATCAGATCGGATCAAATTTTATGAGGCAAATGCTGAACACCTCGCTGATTTTATTCCGGAAGAAAAGTACGACCTGATCTATTCCTTCGGGGTCATCCACCATTCACCTCATCCGGAGAAAATATTGAGGCATTTGAGGGCAAACTTCGCTCATTCGGATACCCGACTCAAAATAATGGTCTATTACC
Source organism: Pyrinomonadales bacterium (assembly GCA_038212935.1). Lineage (GTDB taxonomy): Bacteria > Acidobacteriota > Blastocatellia > Pyrinomonadales > Pyrinomonadaceae > OLB17. Next base: position 3,823 of record JBBQTV010000149.1, read on the forward strand.
GCTATTCATGGAAAGTACTGTGGATGGTTCTGATCGAAGGACTTAGATTCTGGAGGCTCGACGAAATAATCGCTAAGCATTCCGAGGCGCAAACGGGTTGTCCTGTCACATATTCATACTCCAAGCGATCAGCACGAGATCTAGTGGGAGACGGCTTCGAGATCGATAACATTTTTGTTGATCATATATTTCCGTATCAAATACCGAAATATGTGAAATATGAATATGAATACGTATGGTACTTTCGAATGCTGCCGAGATCTGTCTTTCGGTGGGTCGAGCGGCGTTTGGGCTGGCATCTATGTTTCGACGCTCACGTTAAGTAATTATCAAGCAGGGAGAAGTGATCAATGTCAGAAAAAATATCTGTAATCGGGTTAGGAAAACTGGGCGCGAGCATGGCGGCCGCGTTTGGATCGCGTGGTTTTGATGTCATCGGCGTAGACGTCAACCAACGGTCGATCGATCTGGTCAATGAAGGACATGCTCCGGTTCAAGAGACCGACCTCGAAGAAACAATTGCGGCCAACACAGAACGAATTCGTGCGACAATGAGCCACGAAGAGGCAGTTCTTAACTCCGATATTTCTTTTGTGATCGTGCCGACACCAAGCGACGAAAAGGGCTCGTTCTCGCTCCAGTACGCAGAGTGGGCGTTCAAGGAGATAGGCAAGGCCCTCGGCAAGAAGAAGGATTATCACAACATTGTTCTTACCAGCACCGTTCTGCCGGGATCGACGCGTCAAGCCCTCATTCCGATCCTCGAACGTGAATCGGGGAAGACTGCGGGTCGCGATTTCGGCGTCTGTTACAGCCCGGAGTTTATTGCTCTCGGAAGCATTATTCGCGATTTTCTCAATCCTGATTTTACGCTCATCGGCGAACTCGACGATCGTTCCGGCTCAATGCTTGAATCGATCTACTCACGAGTGATGGTCAACCATCAACAGTCGGCCAGAATGTCGCTTGAGAATGCCGAACTAACCAAAATCTCGGTAAATACTTTCGTGACGACGAAGATCACTTTCGCCAACATGCTCGCGGAAATTTGCGAGAAACTTCCCGGAGGAAATGTGGATGTCGTTACAAATGCACTTGGTAGGGACAGTCGCATTGGCCCGAAGTACCTTACCGGCTCGATCGGTTACGGCGGTCCATGTTTTCCGAGAGATAATGTAGCTCTCTCGTATATTGCTAACATGCTGGGCGTGAAAGCTGGCCTTGCCCAAACGACCGATTCGATGAATCGAGCGGTTGCTAAAAAAGTAACTACGCGTATCCTGCCCATGATCCGCCCCGGAGCGACCGTTGCGGTTCTTGGCCTGTCTTATAAACCCTTTTCGCATGTTACCGAAGAATCACAGGGCGTTTATGTTGCGACACAACTCTCCAATAATGGTCTGCGGGTAGTCGCCTATGATCCGATGTCCAGAGAGATGGCGCTTGAGGGTATACGGCGGAAGATAGTGGTTCTTGATTCTATTCAAGAATGCCTCGCTCAAGCAGAGGCGGTCCTTATCACCAATCCGGATCCGGCTTTTAAGCAGTTAGAATTGAAAGACTTCAAGAACGAATGGGCAGATGTACTAGTGTTCGATTTCTGGCGGCTCCTCGAAAATAAGCTCGCGAACGCAGACGGCATCAAATACGTCGGGATCGGCATGAGCGAAGACGATATTGCAAATACGGCTCGGCTTAAGGATCTTTGGTGGGGAAAAGCCGATGAATCGTTCGGGAGTGCCGCCGAATGACCAACGGGCCGATTCACGTCGAGATCGTGACACCGGTACACAACCGAAAGCCGATTACTCTGAAATGTCTAAAGAGCTTGTCGCGAATCAACCAAGACGGTCTTAGCGTTGGAATTGTGATCGTAGATGACGGCTCGACCGATGGAACTGACGCGGCAATACGTGAGCACTTTCCTGACGTAGATGTCGTCAAAGGAAGCGGTGATCTTTGGTTTACCGAGGGGACCAACCTCGGTGTGAGACAAGCGCTGGAGCGTAACCCCAAATACGTCTTATTGATTAACGACGATCAGGTCTTTGATGAAGATTTCCTTGTCAGTATGGTTGCGACGGCTGAAAGGAATCCGCGTACCGTGGTGGGTTCGCTTCTTCTTCTATGGGATACGCCGCATAAATTGTTTCAAGTCTCACCAGAGTGGAACACTCTACTTGGCGGGTGGCGGCATTGGCAAAACCAAACCGTATGGACCATTCCCACGCGACCCTGGAAGGTGGATATAATTGTCGGGAACTGTGTTCTTGTCCCAACCGAAGCCTTCCGCGAATGTGGCCTGATGAATTCTGCTCGGTATCCAAATTTTGGCGACGCAGAGTTTACACCGAGACTAAAGAGACACGGATGGGATCTACTGATCGACCCTAAAGCTCGGGTCTTCTGCATGCCAAACACCCTGCCGCGTCGGATCGGGGATTTCACCGTTCGCGAGAGGATCAACGTTCTGCTTTTCGACCTTCGCAGTAGTCAAAATTTACTTCGGCGTCTTTACGCTTATCTGGACGGAGCTCCATCAAGATCTCAGGGACTTTTTGCGTTCATGATCTTCCTCTTGCGAGCCGCGATCGGCAAAAATATCGAGACTGCAGAATGGGGCCGCATGAACCCAGAAAAGCCACTATCTGAAACGTTTGCTTCAGCTATTGTCGATGAGTGAACAGAAGCCTACACTGATCCTTTTATGGACCTACGTCGAATGGGGAGGCGCTCAGATCTATCTGCTCGCGATAATGAAGGTCGCGAAGGAGACCTTCGACATTGTTGTCATCTTGCCGCGGAATTCGAAGAGAGACATTCTTGGGTACTTGGAGAAACATGACATCCGATATGAGTTTATTGATGCATGCATAGATCCGAATCCTGCCCGATCTATTGCTCAAAAACTCCGCCGTCAGTGGCGGCGAATTCATGCCGAGATTTCAAGCTTTCGATATTTGCGGAAGTATGACCTGCGTAATTCGATCTTACACATCGAAACCGCACCGTGGCAGTCATGGATACTTTTAACCGCCCTTGCGATCCGGCGGGCACACGTCTTCGTGACGATGCATAACATAATGCCCCGCAGCTCGTCGTGGCGCGAATTCGTTTGGAAACTGCGTCTTCGATTTGTGTCAAAGTTGCCTAGATTTCATATTTTTCCTTCCAATAAGCATACAAAGAACATGTTAAAAGGATGGGTTTCTGAACCCTTCTTTGAAGAAATGGAAGTAACGTATACTGCCGTCGATCCAGTCGAGATCAGCAATGTTCGTAATTCTGACATAGACACAGCCGACCTAAAGCTCAAACACGAGATCGATCCTACAAAGTTTGTAGTCTTATGCGTGGGTCAATTTATTGACCGAAAGGGCCGATGGGTATTTCTGGAGGCCGCCAGCCAGATCTATTCCTCGAATCGCGATCTCGCCTTTGTCTGGCTTACCCCGTCCTATCCAAATACGGAGGAATCGCAAAGGATCGAAGAATACGGGCTTGGAGACTCATTCAAATTGATTCTCTCAAGCGATGTTGGCAGCCACAGGCACGATGTACTTAGCTTTTTCCGTATCGCAGACATTTTTGTTCTACCCAGTTTTGTCGAAGGGCTACCGATAGCTCTGCTTGAAGCAATGGCACTCGGAGTTCCGTCGATATCCACAAATGTAAACGCTATTCCCGAAGCGGTCATTCATGAAAAGACGGGACTCTTAGTCGAACCGGGCGATGCACTTGCCTTAGCGAACAGTATTACATTGATGCGTGATGACGCAGATCTTCGCGTCGCTTTGGCGGACGCAGGCCAGACGTTTGTCTTGGAACATTTTGACGAAAGGTTGGTCGCTCAAAAGGTAATAGCGGCATACAAAAACTCCCTCGCCGGCCATTGATGGAAACGCCCGTTCCCCAAAATGCGAGATCGATCGCGCGTAACATTGCCTATGGTGGCATGACGTGGATACTTCCTGTTGCCCTAAGCTTGATCGCTACACCTGTAATCGTCGGCTCGCTGGGCGTCGAGGTCTACGGTATCTACGCTCTCGTGCTTGGGATGATCGGCTATTCATTCAGCTTCGGCGTAGGGCGGGCAGTTACAAAATACATTGCCGAATATCGGATCACCGGACAGAGTGAGAAAATACGCGAGGTTCTGTCCGTTACGTTGCTTCTCGGTCTTGGAATAGGACTTTTCGGGGCAATTGTAACGATCCTCTCCGCCCGGTTTCTGGTTTCGGACATCTTATTGATCCCAGACGTGGCTCGGGATTCTACAATACTCGCCGTTTACGTCGCTGCAGTCGTTATCCTGGTCTCTATCTTTAACCAGATCTTCGGTGCGATCCTGCAAGGTGTTCATCGGTTCGATCTTTATTCAAAATTATATAACCTCGGCAGTATCGCTCTAATGTCGGGGAACCTGGTACTTGCCTGGTGGGGATTCGGAGTTACTGCCCTTCTACTCTGGAATCTGATCACGGTCACGATCTCAACGATCGTCATTGCGATCTATTCCCGCAAATTTCTTCCTGAGATCGTTGCAGGGCCTCGGTTTAGCAAAGCGTCCGTAAAATTGTTCGGCGGATATTCCGCAAGCATTATCGGTTATCAACTTGTTACGAATGTGATGCTACTATTCGAACGAGCGTGGGTGACCAGAACTCTCGGTTCCGAAAGCCTTGGCTACTACGTCGTCGCCGCAACTCCCGGCCTTTTCATGCAGGCATTCGTCGGGAGTCTGGTTCTGATGATGATGCCGCTCGTGAGCGAAAAAACAGCGAGGGCCGATGAAATGCTGCCGTTTTATACAAAGGCGACGCGTTTGGTATTCGTAATTACGACATTTTTCGTCATGATCTTGGTCGTCGGAAGCGACAGTTTTCTTACGCTTTGGATGGGAGCAGAATTCGCGTCTCGCTCAGACAGTCTTTTGGCGATCCACGCGGTCTCTTTTGGAATACCCGCGATCCTAAGTGTAACCTGGCAGATGAAAGAAGGGATGGGGGTGCCCCGGTACAATTTTTTTGCGGGAGCGGTCTCCACTTTGGTAGGCATTCCGTTGATGATCTGGTTCTCACGCCTATTCGGGGCAGAAGGGGTTGCGGTCGCGCGATTGCTGGCCTTCATAGTAATGAGCCTGTCGCTCATCCACTTTGAATTATGGGCGTTTAAGAGGTTACAGTTGAAGTTCTGGTTTCAGCTCATCGTGACTTTGGCGGTATGTACCGCGCTTGCTTCCTTAGTTCAATGGCTTATATTAAGTTCATTTGGCGTGAACTGGGTCGTTTTCGTCCTTGCCGCGATCGCGGCGGGATCCGTTTTCTTTGTCGCGGCGTGGGCGTTGAGGTTGATCAGTGATGAAGAGCAAGGGCAATTACTGCGATTCCTACGGCTTGCCTGATCATTAGTTTTATGCGATTGGTCGATCGAGTTGAATTTATTCTGAATGCTTGTAAAGGCAAAAAAGTGCTCCATCTCGGCTGCACTAACTGGCCCTACACTCAGCAGGCGATCGATGACGGCATGCTTCTTCATTTTGCGATCGCAAATGAGGCTGCCGAACTCCACGGGCTTGATTTCGACCAAGAGGGGATCGACGCCCTGGCAAATTTTGGCATAAAGAACTTGTACCGCGGCGACCTGGAAAAG
>JBBQTV010000150.1:0-9450 GCA_038212935.1 Pyrinomonadales bacterium
CAACGGCGGTTTCGGCATTCTGCGTGCAAAGAATAAGGAAGAGGAAGACAAACTCTGGGACGTACGGCGTGCAATAAGCCCAAGCCTAATGAAATACGGCACGCTGAAGATCAACGAGGACGTCGTCGTGCCGCGATCAAACGTTCCCGAACTCGTCGCCCGCATCGAGCAGATCGGTAAACGGCATAATACCTTCGTCGCCAATTTCGGACACGCCGGCGACGGGAATATCCACGTAAACTTTGTTATTGACCGAGACGATCCGGAGGCCATCGCCCGCGCTCGCGAATGCGTATCCGAGACGTTCCGGCTCGCCGTCGAACTTGGCGGCACCATCTCCGGCGAACACGGCATCGGCTACGTCAAATCCCAGTATATGGCGTTCGCTATCGATGATCCGACCCTCGAAATTATGATAGGCATCAAAAAGGTCTTTGATCCAAAAGGCATCCTGAATCCCGGAAAGATGTTTGTATGAAACATCTTTCGCCATTTTGAGTAATACTCATTGTGAAAAATCTTGGCCGTGTCGGAGATAAGTAATTTTATATGAAACTCCTTTCTATTTCCTTCTTTCTTTTTGTCGGGTTCATCGGAGCGGGTACTGACGTAAACGCACAAGAAAAGCTGATCATCCTTGTTCGCCATGCGGAGAAGATGGATGCTCAGAGCCAGGACCCGGACCTGTCGGAGGAGGGCAGGCAGCGGGCCGAGCGGTTGATCAAGGCGATAGGGAAGTTTCGGCCCGGAGCTTTTTATTCGACGGATTTCAAACGCACGCGGGCGACTGTCACGCCGCTGGCAGACAAGCGAAAAAAGGCGATAACGATATACGACCCGCGAAAGCCGCAGGACCTTGTATCTGTGATCATGCAGAGCAAAACGAAACGGCACGTCGTAGCCGGCCACTCGAATACCGTTCCCGGACTTGCCAATCTGATAGCGAAAAAGGAGATCTTTAAGAATCTGGACGAATCGGAATACACGGTCATCTGGTTGATCCGCGTCTCAAAAGACGGCAAGATCAAGAAATTAGAACTACTGAACTATTGACGCCAGCGGGCCGTACGCCATCCTAAGATCGGGCCCGAGCATCGAGGTCTTGTGCTATAATCGCGGCAATTTATGAGCATCAAGAGGCAAACTGGAACGACGTTACTGGCGTTTCTTCTTCTTTCAATTTTTAGCGTTGTCGGGAATGGGCAGACTTCATCTGCGGCACCTAAGACAGTTCCGCCACCGGTCGACGCATTTTGGGGAAATCTGCAGAAGCTTTGCGGGAAGGCATTTGGCGGAACGATCGCCGAGGATTCGTCGAACAGTCCTGACTTTGCCGGAAAGGCGCTTGTGATGCACGTTCGGTCGTGTGAGAAAAACCGTATCCGGATCCCGTTCTTCGTCGGCGACGACCGATCGCGGACTTGGGTCTTGACCCGTAAAGGCGATCGAATTGAACTCAAACACGATCACCGGCACAAAGACGGAAAGCCAGACAAGGTCACCATGTACGGCGGCATCACCAACAACGCCGGCGAAGCGATCCGTCAGTTCTTTCCGGCCGACGAAGAAACGACTAAGGTTGTCGATCCGCCTGCCGACGACGCTCCGTCAGCCGCGGCAAATATCTGGTGGATCGAGCTGATGCCGGGCTCGCATTATTCTTATAATCTCCGCCGTTTAGGACGCGGACGAATCTTCACCGTCAAATTCGACCTGACCAAAGAGATCGCTGCTCCGCCTCCGCCGTGGGGCTGGAAAGATTAAGTGCAGCGATCGACCAAGCGATAGGCTGGTAGCATTCCCCAATGGAGGAGCACCCGAATGAATCCACTTGTCAAAAACATCTTGGCGGTCCTTGCCGGGATAGTCGTTGGAAGTATTGTGAATGGCGGGATCATCACCGCTGGCGGTGCGCTGATCCCGCTGCCGTCCGGGGTTGATGGAAACGCGATGGAGGGCCTGGTAGCAGGCATGCCGCTATTTGAACCCAAGCACTTCCTGATGCCATTTCTTGCGCATGCACTCGGCACTCTGGTCGGGGCGTTCGTCGCGGCTTACATCGCGGCATCCAGAAAGATGACATTTGCTTTGGTGGTCGGCGCATTATTCATGCTCGGCGGGATTTATATGGTATATCAACTTCCGTCGCCGATGTGGTTCAACGCCCTCGACCTCATCGTCGCGTATATACCGATGGCATATCTCGGCGGCCGGCTTGCGACCGCTAAGATCTAGTTTCGGTTACCCTTCCTCGCGGCGAAAACACGTTTCACTTTCGCCTTCGGTCAAACAGAGCAGCGTTGCTCCATAGTCGTCTTCGCGGGTCTCAAACGTCATCGATTTCTTGACGGGCGTCTTGGTCTGTTCCTTGTTTGCGCTGGCCGCACAGGAATTGCCGCTCTTCCAAAAATCGCGTGTCGGCGAAAGATGCAGAATGTTGCCCTCGACGCGATATTTTCCCTTGATGTCATTGAAAAGCGTCGTCGTGCAGTTGTACATCGTCGATTCCATGTAGCCGACGAATTCGTAATTGCCATTCGGTAAAAATTTATAAGTGAATATACTTCCGCGCCCCGGTTTTGTCGCCCCCGTCGTGCGGTTCTGATAGGAGATCATCCCGACACTTCCATTCTTCCATGACCCGACCAGTTCGCTCTGTTGGGCGAATGTCGAATTAGCCGATAGAACGAACATCGCTGCTGCGATCCCAAATATTGCTGCCTTAACTTTAGGTCTCATAATATTGCTCCTGATCATTTTAATACCTTTGGAGGGGGAGCTCCGAAACCTTACGCGTCATGCGAATGCGATCTCTATCATTGAGCTGCGAAATGAAACGCTTAACAAAATATGTTCTAATGATTCGTCATACTGACTATTTTCCACAGGAGATCTCACGATGAATCACGACGATGGCCACAGCTTTTTAGCTAGTGTCGATCATTACTTCAACAAAGCGGCGGCGCTTACCGGCCACCACGAGGGGCTGCTAAACCAGATCAAGGTCTGCAACAGCGTTTATTCGTTTCAGTTTCCCGTAAGAACGGGGAGCGGCTACGAGGTGATCAAGGCGTGGCGGGCACAACACAGCCATCACAAACTTCCGGTCAAGGGCGGCATCCGCTACTCACAGGACGCAAATGAAGAAGAAGTGATAGCTCTGGCCACGCTGATGACATATAAATGCGCGGTCGTTGATGTGCCGTTCGGCGGTGCAAAGGGCGCCGTGAAGGTGAATGCAAAGAACTATTCGGTGGAACAACTTGAGCGGATCACCCGGCGATACACTGCCGAGCTGATCAAAAAGAATTTCATTGGCCCTGCTCTCGACGTCCCGGCACCCGATTATGGCACCGGAGCCCGCGAAATGGCGTGGATATCTGATACTTATCAGGCCTTTCATCCGGAACAGATCGACGCGCTTGGCTGCGTCACAGGTAAATCGGTCGGCCAGGGCGGGATCCGCGGGCGCACAGAGGCAACCGGATTGGGCGTGTATTACGGCACCCGCGAGATATGCAGTTTCGCCGATGATATGCATGCGATCGGCCTGACGCCGGGGCTGGACGGCAAGCGATTTGTCGTTCAGGGCTTAGGCAACGTCGGATATCACACTGCGAAATTCTTTATTGAAGGCGGCGCCATACTCGTCGGCGTCGCGGAATACGAAGGCGCAATCCACAGACCAGGCGGCATTGACCTGGAAGCGCTCGTCAACTACCGAAAAGAGACCGGCTCGGTGCTTGGTTTTGACGGCGCGACCAATCTTCCGACTCGCGAAGCAGGCCTCGAGATAGATTGCGATATATTGATCCCGGCCGCTCTCGAAAATCAAATTACCGATGAGAACGCACCTCGGATAAAGGCAAAGATCATCGTTGAGGCGGCAAACGGACCCGTCACGGCGTCGGCCGAAGCTGTGCTGCAGCAGAAAGGAACATTGATCGTTCCCGATATTTACATCAATGCCGGCGGAGTGACCGTTTCGTATTTTGAGTGGTTGAAGAATCTATCCCGGGTCCGCTTTGGGAGGATCGAGAAACGCTTTGAGCAGGCGGCGTTCGAACGGATCCTTTCCTTGGTCGAACGCGAGACCGGCCGTTCGCTGAATCCGGAAGAACGGGCATTAGCAGCCCGCGGTGCGGACGAGACCGACCTCGTATATTCCGGTCTCGAAGAAACGATGATCATCGCCTACGGTCAGATCCGTGAGATATCCAGGGCAAGACAGGTAGAGAACCTTCGCACGGCCGCTTTCATCAGCGCGATCGACAAGGTCGCCGTCAGCTATATGGAATTGGGCATTTTCCCGTGATTATCGGGCCGCTGCTGTCGACGAGATAAGGGCCGTCACCTTGGCTTCAACGATCTGCTGGATCTCGACCAGGTCGTCCTCGGTGGCGGCCTCAAAGCGCAAAACTAGGATCGCCTGCGTATTTGATGCCCGCACGAGGCCCCATCCGTTCTCAAACTTTATCCTCGCGCCATCAATTGTAATTACATTGTGGGTACGTGAGAATTCATCGGCTATCCTTTTGACGATATCGAACTTCGTTTCATCCGGGCAATCGACGCGAAGCTCAGGTGTTGAAAAGGTTTCGGGCAGCCCCTCGAACATCTTTGAGAATGGCAGATTCGTTCGCGACATTATCTCCAGAAGTCTCGCTCCAGCATAGGTCGCATCATCAAACCCGTAAAATCGATCGGCAAAGAAGATATGGCCGCTCATCTCGCCAGCCAGGGCGGCGTCCGTCTCCTTCATCTTTGCCTTGATCAGCGAATGGCCGGCCTTCCACATAATGGGCTTGCCGCCGTTTTTTTCGATGTCATCAAACAGCCGCTGGGAGCATTTTACTTCGGCGATGATCGTCGCTCCCGGCTTCTCCTTCAGAACTGAGCGCGATAGCAATACCATCAGCTCATCGCCCCAGATTATGCGTCCGTTTTCGTCAACGACCCCTATGCGGTCGCCGTCGCCGTCGAATGCGATCCCTAGGTCGGCCTCGAATTCGCTGACCGCTTTTATCAAATACTGCAAATTTGCCTCGACGGTGGGATCAGGGTGATGATTAGGAAAGGTGGGGTCCGGCTTCGTAAAAAGATCTATAATATCCGCTCCGAGCACTTGATAGATCGGAACTCCTGTAATTCCGCCCATTCCGTTACCCGAATCGACCACAACCTTTAACCGGCGGTCGCCCATCTTGATCCTTTCGACGATGTCGAGGCAATATTCGTTCAGAACATTTCGTTCCTCGATGTCGCCCTCGCCCGATTCGAATTTGCTGGCTAGGGCGATCTCTTTTATTTCCTGAATTTGCTCGCCGAAAAGCGTTGCCTTGCCGAGGCAGATTTTGAATCCGTTATGATCAGGCGGATTATGCGAGCCAGTGATCATTACGCCGCCATCGATCTCTCTTGTATAAACTGTGTGGTAAAGGACGGGCGTCGGCACCATTCCGATAGAAAGGACATCGCAACCGCTCTCGTTCAATCCACTTATAAAGAATTCGTTGAACCTGGACGAGCTTTCGCGTGCATCAAAGCCGACTGCTATCCTGGTCGCTCCATGGCGGCGGAAAAACGTGCCGATGGCGCGTGACAAGGTTGCGACCGTTGCATCGGTCAAATGCTCACCGACTATCCCGCGGATATCATATTCCCTAAAAATGTTTGGATTCATACATCAAAAGCTGGAATTTACTCTCAACGGCGTCAGCACGGCAATGTCCGCGGTAGCGTTCTTTGCTATACTATCGGGTCGTATAAAGGCAACATTGCTGATGTATGGGGCATCACAAATGTTCGTCTCGTTTATCATACTACCAATTAATTTTATGAACAGAATAAATGGCCTAGTTTTTCCGATGCTAATTGCCGTCCTTTTTTCGTTCGGCATACAGACATCTGCCCAGACAGCGCAGCCAACGCCGCCAGACGACGGGGAAGCTGTTAAGACGTTTGAGGTACGCCTTCCCGTGACGGTAACGCGAAAGAAGAATGAACTGGTCAGCGGCCTGAATCGGGGTGACTTTATTGTCATAGAAGATGGAGTCGAGCAGGAAGTTACTTTCTTCAGCGACGAGGCGACCAATCCGCCGGTGTTTGTCGGCGTTCTGATGGACACATCGTCGTCAACCGCGGGCAAACTAAAGTTTTCGAAGGAAGCTGCAAAGAACTTCATTTACACCGTAACTAGATTAAGGAAAGACAGAGCGGCCTTTATGACCTTTGATCACGAGGTCATACTGCACCAGGACTTTACCGATAAGCTTGATCTGCTTGACCGTTCGGTGGACAAGATCAGCAAAACGGGCTCGCAGACCGCTCTCTACGATGCTATATGGCAGTTTTCGGACGAGAAGCTGCGAAGCGTTCCCGGTCGCCGCGTCATCGTGCTTATCACTGATGGTGACGACACGTTCAGCCGGGCTGATCTTCGCGATGCAATAGACATCGCCCAGCGAACCGAGACCACGATCTTCGGAATATCGACGAAGGCCGGCTTTCTCGGATCGGTACCGGGCGTTGAAGCGGGTACGGTCAAAGATAAAGGCGACCGCTTCTTGACGCAGCTTTGCGAAGAGACAGGCGGCCAGGCTTTCTTCACCGGGAACATGCTTGACCTTGAACGGGCATTTACTCGCATCTCGCAGGAGCTTCGGTCGCAGTACATCATCACTTATCGGCCCGCAAATCAGGTCTACGATGGCCGCGAACGAAAGATCGAAGTGCGATTTCGCGACGGCAGTAAGTCAAAGGATTACAAGATCCGCACCAAATCGAGCTATCGAGCGGTGCAAGACAGTTTAAAATAACCCGCGTCCACACGCATTTTGTCGGGGAGAATAAATGGGAAAGGTCAGAGCATTAATAATAGGTTTTTCGCTTGTTGGGATGATGGGCATTGCGGTCATAGGACTTGAGTTTACGGGAATTCATGGTGCTAAGGCTCAGGTTACAGATCCGGTCCCGACGCCAACGCCGCCGATCGAAGAAGAGGACGAGGTTCTCCGCATCGAAAGCGAAACCGTCGGAGTTCTCTTTACCGCCCAAGACCGAAACCGTCGTCTGGTATTGAACCTTCAGGAGGGTGACGTTCAAATATTTGAGAATGGCCAGCAGCAAGAGATCTCATCGTTTTCACGGCAGGTCGATCTTCCGCTGAGCCTCGCGATCCTGATAGACACGAGCGGTTCGCAGGAAAGAACGCTGCCGGAAGAAAAGCGTGCCGCCATCTCATTTCTAGATTCAGTAATACGTCCCGATCGCGACGAAGTAGCCATCCTCTCATTCACCGGCGAGACCACGCTTGAACAGGGTTTGACGAATAACCTGACACGATTGCGCCGAGCGGTCGATCGTGTGTCGTTTGTGCCTCCCTCCGGTTATATTGGCGGTGGAGTTATCGCTGGAACACCTCCGATATCGGGCCGCAATCAAGCAGTGGCAGGCTCGACGGCGATCTGGGACGCGATCTGGGTCACCTCCGAAGAGATCCTCGGCCCTGCACCGGAACGAACGCGGCGAGCCATTATTTTGTTGAGCGACGGCGTCAACACCTTTGGCAAGAAAGACCTGAAAGATGCCGTCGAAGCCGCCCAGCGGGCCGAAGCGGTCATCTATTCCATCGGCATCGGCGACAATTTTTACAACGGTGTGGATAAGGGAACTTTGCGGCGGATATCCGAGCGGACCGGCGGGCAGGCATATTTTCCCCGTGATGAGGGTGAGCTAAGGGCCGCATTCCAGCAGATACAGGAGGAGATGCGTTCCCAGTATCTTCTGGCGTATGAACCTAGCAATCAGGTCCTGGACGGTTCGTACCGAACCATCGAACTTAAGCTCGCTAATCCTGAACTAAAGAAGCAAAAGGTCGAATTGACCCATCGGAAAGGTTATTTCGCGAAGACGGCTAAGTAACAGGTTGGCTTGATTTTGTTTTGACCGGCGAATGCAGCATTGACCGCATTCGCCGGTTTCCTTTTATTCTTTGACCGCCGTGATCCACCAGACATTTCCATTCGGGTCACGCACACCGCCGCTTCGGCCGTAAGGCAGGTCGGCAACTTCTCGAACCGTCTCACCGCCATTACTGAGGGCTTTAGCAAAGACCTCGTCCGCATCGTCAACATAGACGAACAGATTCGCCGTTGCCGCGTTCCACTCGCTGCCGGCGTTTCCGAACATGATCGTACTGCCTCCGACATTAGCTTCAAAATGTAGTGGCAGACCCTTATCGTCGTATGTTTCGTGGGTCATCTCGGCACCGAATACATTTTTGAGAAATTCGATGAATGCTTTCGCATCGTTCAGGATCAGATACGGCATTATGGCCTGATGTCCATCTGGTATTTTCACTTGTTCTTCATCTCCTCAAATTCTTTGTTCACAGATGTGATATGGGTGTGTACGCACAACCATCTGCCTTCACGGTAGATAAAGTCGTCTGAAGTCCATTCATCCGCATCGAACGTCTCGCCGTCGAAATGAGCCGTATTGACGACACGGACGGTCATGACTGCGGTTTCGCCATAAATATTGATCTGCGCTTTCCCAACCATTTCGAACGAACTATGAGTCAGTTGGCCCGAGTGCACAAACCCAAGAAAATGCTCCTTGGTCGAGATCCCGCGTTCTGAGACCATCACCCATTCGTCAGCCATAAAACTGCCGATGAGATCAGCGTCATTGGCCACCATCGCCTCGGCCCATGCATTGCCGACACGCATTATTTCGTCTTTTACATCATTTCCCATAGTCAACTATGGTCGAGCTTCAATACAGGCCGCAATCTACCCTTCATTAACTTTGAGAACTGCGAGAAAGGCTTCCTGAGGGATCTCTACGCGGCCGACCTTTTTCATTCGCTTTTTGCCTTCTTTTTGCTTTTCAAGCAGTTTGCGTTTACGCGAGATGTCGCCGCCGTAGCACTTGGCGATAACGTTTTTGCCGACGGCCTTGACGGTTTCGCGGGCGATGACCTTGTTGCCGATCGCCGCCTGGATCGCGACCTCGAACATCTGCCGCGGGATGAGTTCTTTCATTTTGGCAGTCAACAAGCGGCCTTTGGATGTTGCCGTGTCAGAATGCAGGATCAGCGAAAGAGCATCCACCGGTTCGCCGGAAACAAGTATGTCAAGCTTAACGAGCTTGCTCTCCTGATATCCCGACAAATGATAATCCAGAGAGGCATAACCTCGCGAAACGCTCTTCAGCCGGTCGTAGAAATCGAGCACGATCTCATTAAGCGGCAGTTCATAGACCAGCATCACTCGGTCGGTGGTTACATATTCAAACTTCTTCTGAATGCCGCGTTTCTCGTCGAGGAGCGGCAGAATACCACCCAGAAAGCTGTCGTTCGTAAGGATCGTGGCCTCGATGAACGGCTCCTCGATCTTGGTAATGCGGCCCGTATCAGGCATTTTTGATGGGGAATCGATCTCAGCG
>JBBQTV010000151.1:0-9357 GCA_038212935.1 Pyrinomonadales bacterium
TACTTGGTCATGACGCACAACATTCCGCTTCGCCGTATCGGAAATGCCTTTGGCTACGGAACTCTTCAGCCGGTAGCCGATAATTCGACCCGCGAGGGCCGCGAGGCGAACCGACGCGTCGAAGTTAAGCTGCTTGTCAGCCGAGGCCTGAATCAGAACGTCGAAGTTCGCCAGATCGAATCAGACGACAACTAAACGTTCATTGACGGAAACTAAAGGGCAGGAAGATCAGCGTTTGACCGCATGATATCTTCCTGCCCTTTCTACAATACACTTCGGCTCCGGGCCACCAAAGACGTTATGAACATGTCAACACTACCAAGATCTGCCGCATCACTGTGTGTTTTACTGATCGGCCTTGCGATCGGGACTGCCGGTCAAACACCGCGTTCGACCCCGCCCACTATCGATGAAGATGAAGTGATCAGGGTCGATTCACGCCTCGTAACGATCCCTGTTTCCGTAGTAGATCAGAATGGCGAACCTGTATTAGGCCTCGGCGTTGCGGATTTTCGTCTTACCGAAGAAAATCGCCCGCAGCAAATCGATAGCGTTGGAACTGCGGAGACGACACCCCTCGAAATTGCTCTGCTCTTTGACGTCTCTGCGAGTACGGACTCGATGTTCAAGTTCCAGCAGGAAACCGCTGCAAAGTTTTTGCAGGACGTTATGCGAGCGAACGACAGAGCAACGATCTTTACTGTCGGGGAAAAACCCGTAATTATCCTCGACCGGGCAACCGCGAATGACTCGGTAACAGCCGTCCGATCTATCACTCCGACAACGCAGCAAACTGCGTTCTACGATTCGGTAAGGTTTGCTGCCGATCATCTTCGAACCAATGCTCCCGAAGGCCGACGGAAGGTCATCGTGATAATTTCAGACGGTGAGGACACGAATAGCCTGGGCGTTACTCGTGCCATTTGGAAGGCGGAAAGCAAGCTTACGAGGACCGTTGTGGGGACGGAACTCCGTCAGTTGCGGGTAAAGGCACGTGATACCGCAAAGGCTCAGGAACAGGTTAGGGTGCTCAAGGCTTTGCAGGATGCCGATGCTGTACTTTATTCGATCAATCCGGCCGGAAGCTCATATCAACTGAATAGCATGAGCCAGTTTGGGCAGGAAAATATGCAGAAGTTCGCCGATGAGACCGGCGGCACCGCGTTCCTCCCCAGCTTTGGCCCGATCGATACCGCCGATAATTATCAGAATGCAAACAACATGCGCCGCAACACCGCATTGCTCGAACGCATATTTCGGCAGCTCGCCAGCGAGCTTCGCGCCCAATATTTGGTTCAGTTTTATTCGGACGGCGAGTTTCCGGACGGCCGATTTGTTCGGCTAAACGTTGGCCTAAACGGGCGTAACGATCTTAGGATCCGCTCGCGTCAAGGTTATTATGTAAAGAATTAGAATTCGCGAACCTTTATTCGCACGGCCTCCCAGGTTATCGGGAGGCCTTTTTCGTTGATCAGTTCTTGAGGAAATAATTTAGATCGTCGAAGCTAATCGGCCAGATCGTTCGGTTTTCTTCGGTACTTATGGGTTACGGGCCGGCGGCGTCCGACGCCGATGGCGTTCTTTGAAATTATAAGAGTAGGCGGCAATTGGCGGCGTTTGAACTCGTTGGCGGGATGCTCGACCTTATTCAGAATGCCAAAAACGAGCTTTTCATCGTTTCCTGCAGCGATTATTTCGGCAGGCGAAGCTTTTTGCTCAAAGTACATCTGCAGGATTGGGTCCATCGCTTCGTATGGCGGTAGGCTGTCTTGGTCAAATTGGTTCGGTGCGAGCTCTGCCGACGGCTTTTTGTCAATGATCGCGGTGGGAATGATCTCGCGGCCCGCCGTTTCGTTGATATGTCGAGAGATTGCCCAGACCTCGGTCTTCAGGACATCGCCAAGCACTGCCAGACCGCCGTTTGTATCGCCGTAAAGTGTGCAGTAGCCGACCGCAAGCTCTGACTTGTTACCTGTCGACAAGACGAGACGGCCATCCGCATTTGAGATCGCCATCAGTATGACCCCGCGGATGCGCGACTGCATGTTCTCGGCTGCCAATGCCTCACCCCCACGAGTCGGCTTTTCGAGTCGCATCTGCCGTAGCAGCACCTCAAAGGTGTCGGAGATGGGTTCAATGCGGCTCTTACAGCCAAGATTCTGAACCAATGCTTCACTATCCTTGACGCTGCCTTCGGACGAAAACGGTGAGGGCATCATTACGCACAGCACATTTTCCGGCCCCATCGCTTCGCAAGCCAGGGCCGCGACTAGGCCGGAATCGATCCCGCCGCTGAGCCCGATCACCGCCTGCCTAAAACCGTTCTTGGTCGCGTAGTCGCGGATGCCGAGCACTAGCGCACGTCGTATCGACTCAAGTTCATTGCCCGTTATCCCGCGAGCGTCTGGCTTCCGGGCGTCCAGCTCGACCGTTTCGACGAACTCTTCGAAAGCAGCAGCCTGTAGGATAATATCGCCTTCTTCGTCAGCGATCAGGCTCGCTCCGTCAAAGATTATCCCATCGTTGCCCCCTACAAGATTTACAAAGACGATCGGAACCTTATTCGCCTTAGCCCGGTGGGATACCATCTCACAACGAAGCCTTATCTTACCCTTGTTGTAAGGCGACGCGTTCAACGCAACTATCAGCTCGGCACCGCCTTCGATAACAATGTCTGTCGGATCTTTTTCGTAAAGCCGTTCGCGCCAAAAGGTCTTGTCGTTCCAAAAATCTTCGCAAACTACGACACCGATCTTGCGCATTTCACCGTCACGGCAGCTTATCTCGACTATGCCGTTGGGTTCGGCTCCAGGTTCGAAATAACGCGGGTCGTCAAAGACGTCGTATTCGGGCAAAAGTGTCTTGTCGACAAAACGAAGAAGTTCGCCATTGGAGATCACAGCGGCAGAATTGAAAAGCCTGCGTCCGTCCGGGTCAGAATTCGGCCGGATCGTACCGACGATGGCCGTTATGCCGCCTGTCGCAGAAATGATCTGCTCAAGCGGCTCCAGCGATGTATTGATGATGTCTCGGTCCTGAAACCAGTCTTGCGAAGTGTAGCCATGAATGCAGACCTCCGGGAACACAATGATGTCCGAGCCATCCGACTTCGCCTTGTCGATCGCCGAAACAATCTTTGCAACATTCCCTTCAATGTCGCCGTTTGTCGTGTTGATTTGCCCAATGGTAACTTTCATCTAAGACGCTTCAGGAATCTCAGCCTCACTCTTCTTTACCATTGTAAGGCGGTTTCCGCGGTCGTTATAGGCGACCTCATCCATGATGTTGTAAATGAAAAGCACGCCGCGGCCGGACGTTTTGAAGAGATTCTGCGGATCGAGTGGATCGGGGATGTTTGTGACGTCGAAGCCTTCGCCTTCGTCCTCGATCGTAAAGCGGGCTTCCTTGCCGGATACTTCTGCCGATATACGAATAAGCTTCTGTGCATCGAATTTATTGCCGTGCTTCACGGCGTTCACGAAGGCTTCGTCGAGTGCTATAAAAAGATTAGAACGCTCCGGCTTGATGACGCCCAGTTTTTCGACCCGTTTCATCAAGTAATCCAGAACCACGTGCATCAGCGAAAGAGCACTCGGCAGTTCGAACTCAATATATTCGTGGATGTCCTGAACGATGCTCGCCTTATCGACAAACTTGATCTTGTAATCGAGTACTGTTGCCACGAACTCTCTCAGCTCTTCTTCGTTAAACTCGTCGCGGCGAAAGTTTGAAGCACATATTTTAAAGGCTTTAACGTGCCCGGCGTTCATCGCGGGGGGATCCGAAGGCAGACAGTGGGCTCCGTTCGTTGCCGGTCCGGCCGGCCGGGCTTCTACATCGAGATCAGTTATGACCAGGTCGAAACTCTCAATGTCGTCACGACTAAGAGCTTCGAGCCGATCTTTGATGATCTCAACGCGGTGACCGACGTGGGTGAAAACCTCCTGCAACGAACTTGCAAGATCGTCGTGATCGTCAATGATCAGAATATTTCGTTTCATCTAATGCGCGGCGGTCAAATAGTGTACGACAAAATATTTAGGCTTGTTGCAAATAATACCCCAACTTGTTACTTCTTTTCTAACTGTGTCCGCTCAATTAGAAAAAGCTTATACATTCTCGCCGCTCGATAGGTACACCTTTCGCGAGCGGTTGATCATCCGAACGGCGGGATTCGCATTCTATTCGCTCATCGGGCTAATCGGCTCGACGCTGAGATTTGAGACGTCCGGATATCAAAACTTCGATCAGGTCAAAAGCGACGGAAAATTGCCGATCTATACTTTTTGGCATGACCGCATCGTTGCTGGAACCTATTTTTTCCGCGATAAAGGCATAATCGTGCTATCGTCATCCAGCTTTGATAGCGAATACACCGCCCGGTGCATACAGCGCTTCGGCTTCGGCATTATAAAAGGTTCGTCTACCCGGGGCGGAACTCAGGCTCTGGTCGGTATGATCAGAGCAATGCGTCAAGGCTACACCACTGCATTCACGCTGGACGGGCCGAAAGGCCCACGCTACGTCGCAAAATCCGGCCCGATCCTGCTGGCTAAAAAGACGGGAAACCCGATGGTCCCATTCGTGGTCGAAACCAAGAAGTTCTGGACGATCAAAAGCTGGGACAGGCTTCGGATACCTCACCCCTTATCCCGGGCCATTGTCATTGTCGGCGAACCGATCTATGTCGACGCCGATGCTAAGGACGACGCGCTTGAGGCAAAACGTCTCGA
Organism: Pyrinomonadales bacterium; assembly: GCA_038212935.1. Lineage (GTDB taxonomy): Bacteria > Acidobacteriota > Blastocatellia > Pyrinomonadales > Pyrinomonadaceae > OLB17. Next base: position 4,734 of record JBBQTV010000151.1, read on the forward strand.
GCTTCAGGCCTCGCTTGATGCGTTGGTTATAGAAGGTGAGAAGTGGCGAAATGGCGATACTTACCTCTCCGATTCACCAACTGACGTCGAATAGTAACTCGCACACATCAGAACGATCGCGATCCAAAGCAGATCTGCAAGCAGTAAATGCCCCACTTGCATCACGATCGGTGCAAGTGTCAGCAGTGTAGCACCGCCAAACAATAGTTGGATCAATGCGAGGATCGAAACAGCATTGGACCACCATGAGACCCGTTTATCGTTTTCCGACCATACCTTGAGCCACCCGGCGAGAAAAATGAGATAGACCACCGTTAAGATCGAAAGAATTGGATGTGAAATCCGTAAACGGAGCAGAGCGTCTGACGTGGCCGAGAGGTCTTTGGCGAGCCCCTCAGCAAGCGAGGCGGACGGGAAAAGCATATTGCTAAGCGCAGCCAGCGATCCGCTCAGCCCGACAAAGAGTATTGCCAAAACGCCTATGACGATCAGTGCGATCACCTTTGGCTCAAACTGAAACCTAAACTTCCGCCCGGTGGAAGCAAACCACGCTGTCAGCGATAGAAAAGCCAGAAGGATGAAGGTGTTGATCAAATGGCCCATCGCCCAAAAAGGCCGTGCGGCGGTCTGAGCATCAGCGGTATTACCTGTGAGGACAAGCCCGGCGCCCACGGCGGCTTCGGTCAGTACAAAGAACATCGAGCCGATCGTTAGATAAAGTATCTGGCGTGACTCGCGGGTTCGCGACGAATACCAAATATAGATCGCCCATCCGAGCAGTACGAGCATGATCAGCCCATCGATCGCAGTCGACACCCGATGGGTGAATTCGATGACCGTTTTGAACTCGGGCGCGGATGGGATCACTTCGCCGTGGCACGTCAACCAATATTGGCCGCATCCGTCACCGGACTTTGAAGCGCGAAGGAAAACGCCCCACAAGATCACCAGCATGTTAAAGCCGAGCACGAACCAAGCGTATTTTGCAAAAGTGCTAAGTTTCGTTTGCGTGGTCGTTTTGTTAGATTTAATTTCGTCGCCCATTTTCCGATGTGGCTTTAGAATAGCACCGGACGACGCTGCGTCTGTAACCGACTCACGGTAGTTTGCCTTAATGGAAATAGAACATTTCTTTACTTGTCCGTATTGCTGGGAAGAGATCTCGTTTATCCTGGACATGTCCATTGCCGATCAGGCGTATGTCGAAGATTGCGAGGTCTGTTGCCGGCCAATACAGGTTCACTATCAAGCTGACGGCGAAGAGCTCATCGAATTTTCAACGGCTGCGATGGACGACTGATTATTCCCATGACGAAAGAAAGGATCGACAAAATGCTGCACGATCGTGGCTTCGCGGATTCACGCAGCAAGGCTCAGGCGATGGTTATGGCCGGCGTCGTCCTCGTTGATGAGCAACGTGTCGATAAAGCGTCCCAAAAATTTCAGCCTGAGGCGGTCATTCGCATCAAAGGCGATACACCCGAGGCTCGATATGTGAGTCGCGGCGGCTTGAAGCTCGAAAAGGCGTTGATCGAATTTGGCATCGATCCGAAGGGATGGTCATGTATTGACATTGGAGCATCGACCGGCGGTTTTACGGATTGTTTGCTCCAGCACGGAGCTGACCGCGTTGTCGCCCTTGATGTGGGCACCAATCAGCTGGACTGGAAACTGCGGTCTGACCCAAGGGTTGACTCACGGGAGAAAACGAATGCCCGAGCGATGCGTCTAGCGGATTTTGACGACGCTTTCGACCTGGCCGTCATGGATGTGTCGTTCATTTCCGTGACCAAGATCATGTCGGCGATACCCGATCTTCTGAAGGAGGGTGGCAAATTGATCGTGCTCATCAAACCACAGTTCGAGGTCGGCCGCGGGGAGATCGGAAAGGGCGGGATCGTTCGTGATGCTGAAAAGCAAGATCGGGTCGTACACGAGATCAACGAATTTTCAGAAACGGTCGGCTTGTGGGTCGTTGCCACGATCGAATCACCGATACTTGGAGCTGAGGGAAACCGAGAGTTTTTGGCCTTATATGAAAAAGCGTGAGGAGAAGTCCGTCGGGCCGCTTGAAGAGGATCGCGATTACTATTTTGAGAACGGCCTGATGGTCTTCACCGCCGATTTCCTGCGCCGACGCGGCTATTGCTGTGACAATGGGTGCCGCCATTGCCCGTACTCAGCGAGGGAGGCTCAGAGCAAGAATTCTTCTAGCTCATTATGATGCTCACGTGAACGAACTGGCAATGCCGGATCCTCTTCGGGCACCTCGGTCGATTCGATCGATGATGGCTGTTCAATAAAATCTATCGGTGTCCGCGCTATCTGCACAAGCAGTTCGGGAGTGCAACAGACTTTCTCATAGGTACTGGTGTCGAGGCGCATATCATCACGCGAGGCAAGCCAGTCCAACGACGATCTCAGAACCGCACCGGCTTCGCCATCGTCGGGCCAGACGATGCTGTAGTGCATCCACTTACCGTCGCGTCGAGCTTCGACCAAACCGGCATTCCTCAGATACGCTAGATGCCGCGAGATCTTCGGCTGGCTTTCACCGAGTACCTCGGTAAAGAAACATACGCACACCTCCTTCTCTCGCATGAGATTAAGCAGACGCAGCCGCGTCTTATCCGCAAGCGCCATATAGAATTGTTCTAACTCTGAAAGATTTGGTGTCTTTCCCATATAAAAAAAATATCATAAATTTGAACTTTTGTCTTGACATATATGTTTGGCAGGAATATATTCGTATTGACATATATGCTATTGCATATATGAATATGAAAAGGAGCATAAATACATGTCAGAAACCAAAGTCACATTTTTAAAGCCACATATATCCTTGAACGTCCGAAATGTCGCTGCCAGCGTCGCATTCTACAAAGATCTCTTCGGGATAGAGCCGTTGAAGTTCATCGCGGGTAAAACGACTACACACTCGATCGTTCGCGACCAACTAGGCGAAGAAAGCGAGAGGCCAAGATTTGGTTACGCGAAATTTGACGTCCAGAATCCGCCGCTTAACCTTGTTCTGAACGAGATCGAGTTTGTGGAGGGCGGTTCACTTTCACACCTCGGCCTACAGGTCGCATCGACCGAGGATGTTCTTGAGACGCGTGAGAAATGGATCGCAGCCGGCCTAATGACCGTCGACGAGATGAAGGTCGACTGCTGCTATGCGCTTCAGGACAAGACTTGGGCCCGAGACCCGGACGGCAATGAATGGGAGGTCTTTACCGTACTTGAGAACACTGCGCCGACGGCAGAGGCGTGCGGGTGCGGCAGCAAGGTCGAGCATTCTGAACTTTCCACAGCCGCCTGTTGCACGCCGAGCCAAAAGGCGTCTACCATTGCCTCGACAGCACAACCTTGTTGCTAGATAGGAGGTTTGATGGACGAACATTCATTCTTTACTTTGTCTGTTCACGCAGGCGAAGACCGCGACGCGAATTTCGGGGCCCTCTCGGTCCCGATCTATCCCGCCTCGGTCTTCGCCTTTTCTGATGCAGACGAAGGCATTGCGATTCATAATTATGAAAAGCCCGGCTACTTTTACGGCCGGCTTGGTAACCCGACGCAGATGGCCCTTGAGGCAGCAATGGCGGAGCTCGAGGGCGGGCAGGCTGCATTGGCTTTGGCCTCCGGAATGGCGGCCATTTCAGCAGCGGTCTTTACGCTAGCTAAGTCGGGTGACCACATTGTAGCGCCCGCCTCGATGTATTCCACAACGACCAATTTCTTGCATCATATCCAGCAGAACTTCGGCATCGAGACATCCTTTGTCGATGCGACCAAACCCGAGGAATATTCAGCGGCGGTCAGGCCGAACACAAAGCTGTTTTGGATAGAATCTCCTTCAAATCCGCTTGTCCAGATAACAGATATTGCGGCGGTAGCATCGCTCGCCGAGCCCCTGGGTATTGCAACAGTAGTCGATAACACTTTTGCAACTCCTTTCAATCAACGCCCTCTCGAGCTGGGTGCCGACATTGTGATCCATAGCGCAACTAAATACCTGGGTGGACATAGTGACCTCACTGCGGGTGTCATCGTTGGCAGTGAGGCTCTGGTCGAAGCTGCGAGGCATGGTGCGGCAAAATTTTACGGTGGCAATATAGCTCCTCAAGTTGCATGGCTCGTACTTCGCGGCATTAAAACACTTGCCTTGCGAATGGACCGACACAATTCAAATGCATCTGCTTTGGCACATATGTTCCTCGAACATCCGAAAATAAAGGCTGTTCATTACCCAGGCCTCGCGACGCACAGCAATCACGAGATCGCGCAACGCCAGATGCGGGGTTTCGGCGGGATGATTGGTGTTGACGTTGGTACGGCAGAATCGGCGAAAGCAATGATGAACCGTCTAAAGGTCTGCACTTTCGCTACCTCCCTCGGTGGAGTCGAAACTTTGATCCAACCGGTCGCCTTAATGACCCACGCAACGCTCTCATCTGAAGAAAGGTCGAATGCCGGAGTTTCGGAAGGGCTATTAAGAATTTCTGTCGGAATCGAATCCATCCATGATATATGTCAGGACATATATGACGCGTTAGGATAGAGGAGGAATCATTATATGGAACATCTTGTTATTGTAGGATTCGTTTTTCTCAAACTTTTCATG
>JBBQTV010000152.1:0-9178 GCA_038212935.1 Pyrinomonadales bacterium
GCGCATCGGGACGTGACGGGGGTCGTCGCCAACGAACATCTCGTAGATCTCAAGGATCGCCCCGAGCTTTTGAGTCAGCGTTTCGGCAGGAATATGCGACAGATCAAGATAGACCTGATTCTCGCCCCCGACGCCATTGCCATCCATGCAGACCTGGAAGATCTCGCGAGTAGCAATATCACGCGGGACAAGATTGCCGTACGCCGGATATTTTTCTTCAAGGAAATACCAGCGTTCGGCGTCGGGAATTTCCTTAGGATTGCGCGTGTCACCCTGATTCTTTGGAACCCAGACACGGCCTCCCTCGCCGCGAGCCGATTCGCTCATAAGCCGAAGCTTGTCTTCGCCCGGGATCGATGTTGGATGGACCTGGATAAATTCGCCGTTCGCGTACATTGCACCTTGCTGGTAACAGGCCGAGACCGCACTACCAGTACAGGTTTGTGAATTGGTCGATTTACCGAAGACCATTCCCGGCCCGCCAGTCGCCATTATCACCGCGTCGGCTGCAAAAGCTTTTAGCTCAAGCGATTGCAGATTCATCGCGATAAGGCCGCGGCAGACTTGATGGTCGTCCATCACAAGCGACAGCATTTCCCATCCCTCAAACTTCCGCACGGTCCCTTTCGTCTCGTAGTTACGCACCTGCTCGTCGAGAGCGTAAAGAAGTTGTTGGCCCGTCGAAGCACCCGCAAACGCGGTCCGGTGATGGAGCGTTCCGCCAAAACGTCGGAAGTCGAGCAGTCCCTCTTTCGTCCGTGAAAAAGGCACGCCCATTCGATCGAAAAGATGGATGATCTGCGGCGCCATGTCGCACATCTGTTTCACCGGCACCTGATTCGCCAGAAAATCGCCGCCGTACACCGTGTCGTCAAGATGCTTCGCCGGCGAATCGCCTTCGCCCTTCGTATTTACGGCACCATTAATGCCGCCCTGCGCACACACCGAATGCGAACGCTTGACCGGGACGACCGAGATGATGTCGACGTCGTGGCCTGCTTCCGCCAGTTTCATCGCTGCGGCCAGACCCGCGAGCCCGCCGCCGACAATTGCAAAATTTGAACCGCTTGTTGCCATACTATTGTTTTCGAATCTGGAACTCTTTCAGATTTCTGAGCCTAAAGATCACTTGCCGCCGGGGCCACCGCTGTTGTCGCCGCGACTTTTTGTTCACACAACGCCTGCGGCAGCAAGCCGCACGGCCGCACGAATGCGAACGCCGCATTTGCCCCGACACCGAACAGGCCAAATGCCATGGCAATGCACGCATAGAGGGCGTACTTCTGTGCTCGCTCACCGATGATGATCCCCCAATCGACCGCGAACAGCCAAAAGCCGTATGCCAGATGCCACGCCGTCGCTGCTATACCGAGAAGGTAAAAGATGAGGACCCAGGGAATCGCAAATTCGGCCGCGACGATGTCCCATGCGAGATTGGCATTTCCGGCCACGGGCGTCAGATTAAGGCCCGGTATCAGCCCGAAACGAAGGTTCAGGACGTGGAACAAAATAAAGACGAACAAGAATATTCCGGTTATCCGCTGGAACAGATAGAACCAATTCCGACCATAAGAATAAGCCAACACGTTCGGCTTTGTTTCCATCGAAATGATGACGCCGTAGATCGAATGAAACAGCAGCGGCAGGAATATCCCGAAGATCTCAATGAACAATAGATAGGGAATGTCGTGCAGGTCCTGCACCGCTTTTTCAAACGCTCCCTCGCCGTTCACCGCTTTTGAATTGGTGAACATATGGGCGAAAAAAAAGATTCCCAGCGGAACGATTCCGGTAAGTTGGTGCAGTTTCCTAAGCAGAAACGTGGTGCTATTTTTTATAGCCATTCTTCAGTTTGGATCCTTTTGAATATTTGCGTTTTCGAAATTCTAATTCCAAAACGCGATTTCGGCAATTGAATTCGATGTTATTAAGTTTATTTCTTTTTTCTTATTAGTGGAAATGAAATCTCTTGCGTCGGTATTTCAGCTTTGCTAATGTTAAAATTCGATTATGCACATAGAGACGCTTAAAGTGTTTTGCGATCTGGTAGAGCTCCAAAGCTTCTCGTTGGCAGCCGAACGGAACTTTATCACGCAATCGGCCGTAAGCCAGCAGATCCGGACACTGGAGACCAAATTTAAGCGCCGCCTGCTCGAACGCGTCCGCGGCCGGCGCGATGTAAAACTTACGCCCGCAGGCGAGGTTTTCTACCGCGAAGCGAAAAACGTCCTCGCAGCCTACGATCAGCTTAACGAAAGCCTTCGCGGCCTCGTCGGCAAGATCGGCGGTGCCGTCAAGGTTGCTACTGTTTATAGCGTCGGGCTCCACGAGATGCCGGTAAAGGTCAGCGAATTCATGCAGAAATTTCCATCGGCGAAGATAGATCTGGAATATTCTCGAACGACCAAAGTCGTCCGCGATGTGCTGAGCGGGACGGTCGAACTCGGCGTCATTGCATTCCCTGAACCGCGGCGCGGACTGACGCTCGTACAAATGCCGCCCAACCGCCTCGTACTCATCTGCCCGCCCGACCACAAGCTTTCGTCAAAGGTCAAGGTAAAGGCTTCGGACCTAAAGGGTCAGGACTTCGTTCATTTCGAACGCGACACACCGACACGCAAGGCGATCGATAAGATATTGAAAACAAAGGGTGTCGAGGTCAACAAGGTCGCCGAATTCGACAATATTGAGACCATCAAACGAGCGGTCGAGGTCGGTTTCGGCATTGCGATAATGCCGCTTCCTTCCGTTTCTGACGAGGTCCGGGCCGGCCGCGTCGCCGTCATTGAGCTCAGCGAAAAAGATTGGGTCCGCCCGGTAGGCGTCCTCTTCCGCAGCGACCGCAGCCTATCGCTCGCCGCCAAAAAATTCGTCCAGATCCTAGAAACGCCAGACCCTGTTTGACGCCCTGGCAAAACATTTTTCATTTTCTTTGCAAATTTTTCCGCGCCCTTACGTCACTCCATCAAATTAGGCATTTTCGCCCGTTCTAACCAAAGGCTGTACTCGGGCGATAGGCAATTTTGTGCCTGTTTTGGCAACGGATCCGCACAGCACGCCCCACCTGGAAGGTCGAGCGCTGCCTTCGTCAGTCAGGAGCCGGGCGGTCCCTCCATCACCCCCAAGCGCATTTTTGGAGGCAAGATGTTTGAAATCGACATTGAAAGAATCAAAGGAAACCGTTTTTGGGAGATCATTTGGCGGCGTCCATGTCCTCAAAAGATCCTTATGGTCGCGGACAGTTCATTGAACTTCGGGAGCGGAGGATTCGGGCTTTCCGAATTCGTTTCGATAATTCAAGGCGCCGGGCACACCGTTTCTACAGCCCACCGAAACGGTTCTGGTCCGGTCACGATCACAGGAAACTACAATTTCGCGACCTCAACACCGGCCCTAAATACGTCAAACTTTGACCAGATCTGGCTATTCGGCTTTAGTACCGCGCCGCTCGCGGCGAACGAACAGGCACGAATCGCCCAGTTCATGCGAAGCGGTGGCGGTGTTTTTGCGACCGGCGACCATGACACGATCGGTTCCGGAATGGGAAGCAATATTCCGCGAGTGCGTTCGCTTCGAAACTGGTCGTCGATCCCGATGGCGACGGAATATCGCCACGACACTGTCATCGATGCCGGGCCGGATAATGTAAAACAGTTCAATGATCAGGCGGATGCGATCGCTCAAAGGATCTATCCAGTATTCTTCTCAAATGGCGGCCCGACCAATGTTGCGTCGAGTTGGAATGTGCATCCCGTTGTCCGACATTCCTCGGGAGCCGTTGATTTCTTACCGGATCATCCCCATGAAAGCGAATGCTGGGCTGGACGGCCGAATTCGGGCAGCTTCGCGGGCGTGGAAGAATGGCCGGCCCCGGCCGCAGGTGGGGCCCGATTTGGCGGGCAGGTTGTAGCTATATCGATTTCCGCCGGAAGATTCATTACTGATATCCCGAAGCCGCCAGTAAGGCCTAGATGTTTCGGAGCAATTTCAGCATATGACGGCGACCCTGCAAACGTGGGACGCATAGTCTGTGACGCTACCTGGCACCACTTCGTCAACATCAATCTTAACGGAGCGGGCGGGGGCATCGACCCCGCGACGGGAAATCCGCGGACCGGACTATATATAGGCGGCGTCGCTACGTCTGAATACCAGAAGATAAAGGCGTATTTCACAAACACCGTCCGCTGGTTGGCGCCGAGAAATCGACGGATATGCTGGCCATTCGTCATCGCGTCGACGATCAGGTTCGACTTCGAGATGTTAGAGCTTCGCCTGCCGTTTCCACATCCTTGTCCGTGGGATGATCTTATCAGAATAGGGAGCATCGCGGAAGATATCTCGAATCGGCTCTTCGGCCCTGGTGCAGTTGCCGAAATGGTTGACGAAATACTTGCGGCTGGCAAAGCGTCACCGGCATTTGCCGAAAGCCTCCGTTCGCTTCAGTTTAGCGCGGACGAAAAAGAGAACGTCAGGACTCGGCTCTCGCTGTTTCCCATTGCTGATATTCGGAGGGCGATACTCGGCTCGGTTGTAAACTACATTGCTGTAAAATTGCCGGACGATGAGAAAAAGCTTGAGGCTTCAATCAAAAAAGGTCATGAGAAGATAGCACTGGAGCTCATCTCAGAAGGCCTTTTGGGCGCCGAGAAGGCTGTCGAGCAATTTATTGACGAATCGATGAAGGAAACAACGCGACTAGCAAAGGCCCTGAAAAGCAGGAAGTAGCTGGCTGAACTATCGAGAGTGCCTTTATGCCGTCCGGGAAATTCTCGGACGGCTTTTTGCTTTTGATAATTGAAATGAAACGACGATACTTAATTAGATGGAACAGTCTCAAAGCGACCTATATGTTTTTCTGCAGATCATCCTCAGCATGCTGCTCTCCGGTGCCCTTGGCTGGGAGCGTGAGAGTGCGGGAAAGGCGGCGGGTCTTCGGACCCATATTCTAGTTGGGGTTTCGGCAACGATCTTTGTGGTCATCGGCGAAGAGATGGCGGCGGATTTCCGTCGGTTTGGCGATCACGTTCGCTTTGATGCTGCCAATCTGGTCGGAGCAATAGTCACGGGTATCAGCTTTCTGGGTGCCGGCATGATCTTTTTTAAGAAGAAGAGCAGCGACGTCTCGGGCTTGACGACCGCAGCGGGCATTCTGACTACGTCCGCAATCGGAATGTTGGTCGGCGTTCATCGCTACTCGCTCGCCATCGGCGCGACATTGATCGTTTTCTTTGTACTGCGGGCCCTTCCATTGTTCGAACCCCTCCGCCCTATACCGATCGATGGTTCTGCTCCGAATGAAGGCGACGAAGAGAATAACGACCAGCCTGATGAGAGGCCTTAGGTTTTTTCCTTTCCAAAAAATTACATTTGCTATATATTGTGACAGCGCCAGGTTAGCTATCTCCCCTTGAACCGCCGATCCAAACGGCAATTTCAGTTGAGGCTGTAATGAAACGAACCCTTTCGCTCGTCTTTCTTGCACTTGTAGCAATCGCTTTATTAACTTCCGAAACGTCTAAGACCGTAGCATCTGCAGGTTACGCGGATGCCATTCCGATGGATGCCGACAATTTCGACATCCGCCTGATGACGAAACTGCTGGATGACGCAACTCCTGCGGACTTTTCGGTCGAGATCAATCCGCGTTTGGGAACGCCGGAAATCATCGCCCCACTGCCGGGCGGCGATTCGCTTTTTGAACAACAAAGAATGTCTCGCCCTTCCGCACTTCGAGCATTTCTGAAGCAAGAAGCTGCCCTCATCGGCGTCGGCGAAACGCAGATCGACGAGCTTAAGGTGACGGCGGATTATACAAACCCGAACGGCATTCTTTCCTTCGTTCACCTCGAGCAATCGATCAACGGCATTCCGGTCTTTCAGGGCGAGGCGAAAGGAATATTTTCACCTGACGGCGAACTCGTCCGCGTCGTCAACAATCTTGCTCCGCGAATCGACGAAAGCTCGGTATCCAACGACTTTGGCTCCGCAGAACACGCGGTGGTCCGCGCCGCCGCTGACCGCGGAATTCACATAACGACCGAGCAGATTGCGTTAGGAAAAAACGCATCGCAATCCCGCCTTCTTAACTTTCAGATAAACGGCGGCGAGGCGGTCACGGCTAAAAAGTTCTATTTCACTCTTGCCTCCGGCGAAGTGCGGCCGGCTTGGCGAGTGATGCTGTGGGCCGCGAACGAAGCATTTTACTTGTTGATCGATGGTGAGACCGGCGAACTTCTTTGGCGGAAACGGCTGACCGAATATCAGTCACAGCCTGCGACGTACAACGTCTACGGTAGCCAGACCGGTTTCATGCGGGCGACCGACAGCCCAACGCCCGGCACGCCCGGATGCTCGAACCCGACGACCTGCGGCGAACCCCCGATCATCAGCCGCCAGACATTCTCGCTGATCGGCAATGAGTCGCCGTACACCTTTAACAATCTCGGCTGGATACCTGATGGCGAAGAGCGAACGATCGGCAACAACGTCGAAGCGGGCATCGACCGCGTCGCACCGCAGGGCATCGACCCCGATGGTTGGGCATTCGGCGGAGCCGGAAGGAATTTTGTCTTTAGCTATAACCCTTCACCCGGCGATCCCGCTCCCGGCGAAGCCCCGTTGCCGACGCCGCAAACCTATCCGCCATCGGCATTTCAGCAAGGAGCGATCACGAGCGCATTCTATGCCGCAAACCGCTGGCACGACGAGGCATACCTGCTTGGGTTCAACGAGGCGTCGCGGAATTATCAGACTGATAATTTCGGCCGCGGCGGTGTCGGCGGTGACTCGGTCTCGCTCGAGTTACAGGACGGCAGCGGCACGAACGGCGCAAACTTCTCGACGCCGGCAGACGGCGGACGGCCCAGGCTCCAGCTTTTCATATGGACGGGCACGACCCCGTCGCGTGACGGCGGCCTTGATAATCAGATACTAACGCATGAGATGACTCACGGGCTTTCGAGCCGCTTGATTGGAAACGCGGCCGGGCTGTCGTCCAATATGTCGCGGATCCTCGGTGAAGGTTGGTCCGACTTCTATGCTCTTGCGATGCTTTCCGAGCCGGATGACGATCAATGCGGGATCTATCCGATCGGCAGCTACTCGATACAAGGTGTCATTCCCGGCTCCGGCTTCGCTTATTACTCCGGGATCCGACGCTTTCCCACCGCCCGCCGAACTTGCGTTGGGCCAAACGGCCTTCCGCACAATCCGCTCACCTTTAGGTATTTGAACAACGACTGTAATTCGCTCATCGGCACCGGCGGAACGAACCCGAACAGCGCGTATCCGCGCGGACCGCTTGGCTCGGGCAATTGCGATCAGGTGCTAAATGGCGGCGAGGTCTGGACGAATATGCTCTGGGAAGTTCGTGGCAAGCTGATCGATATCCATGGCCCGGCCGAAGGCAATCGGCGTTCGCTCCAATACACGACCGATGGCATGAAGCTCTCGCCACTTAATCCGACTTTCCTGCAGGCACGCGATGCTATCGTGACCGCCGCTCAAGTCTCGGACGCTCAAGACGTTTGCCCGGTCTGGCGTGGCTTTGCGGCACGCGGGATGGGTGAATCTGCCTCTATCCAAAATGTAGGATCTGGATCGAATAACACGGCTGTAACCGAGGCTTTCGACGTTCCCGCCCAATGCCGCACAACGACCAGAGCCGATTTTGATGGCGACGGTCGATCGGACATTTGCGTCTATCGACCAGAGGAAGGCAATTGGTATCTGAATCGTTCGACGGACGGGTTCGCCGTTTACAAATGGGGCCTCGAGACCGACATTCCGGCGCCCGGTGATTATGACGGCGACGGCAAAACTGACATCGCCATCTTCCGCCCGACCGATGATGGCACTTTGCCTGATTTTTATATTTTGAACAGCTCGACCTCGACGCCTACCTACGTTAGCTGGGGAACGAGCGGTGACATTCCGGCCGTTGAAGATCTCGATGGAGACGGACGATCCGATCTGATCATCTTCCGGCCTTCGACCAATCGATTCTGGATCCTCAAAAGTTCGGACGGGAGCGTTCTGCATCATCGTCCGATACCGGGTTCACATCCGGTCGTCGGCGATTTTGACGGCGATGGCCGATCTGATATCGGTGTTTATGAAAATGGCGTTTGGCTAGTGAGTGCGTCATCCGTCAACTACCAGTCCGGCCTAATATCCGAATGGGGAACGGCGGGCGATGTGCCGGTGCATGCCGATTATGATGGAGACGGCATCGTTGATATCGCCGTCTATCGGCCATCGGAAGGAATGTGGTATATCCGCCGAAGTTCCGGCGGCATTGGCTATGTTCAATTTGGGATCGCCACGGATATTCCTGTTCCGGCTGATTTTGATGGTGACGGGCGGGCAGATGTGGCAGTTTACCGCGACGGGATCTGGTATATTTCTCAGTCAACGGCGGGCGTTTCGGTCTTTCAATACGGTTTGGCGGATGATAAACCGATCCAAGCGGCGTACCTAAGCAGATAGATCTAATCGAGGCTCATCACTGTGATCGGCGCGGCGGGCGACAGGCCGTTCAATGCTCCGCGTATCATCGTGGGCAGGCCTTCGACCTCCATATATTCGCGGCCTAGAATTTTGCGGAAACGTTTGTCCTTGGTCTCGCCTTTTAGTTCCTTGAGCATTCCGCGAAAGAATGCCGAGACGATCTCCGGGGCAAACTGCTTGCCCGCGTTTCGCTGAAGGTCTTCGACGATCTCGTTCATCGGCCGCCGGCGTTTGTATGGCCGGTCGGTCGTCATCGCATCGAACGAATCCGCAAGGTTCACTACCTTGGCAATATAAGGTATCTCGCGATCGTATAACCCATCAGGATAGCCGCGGCCGTCGAGCCGTTCGTGGTGATACTTCGCCGCCAGCGGAACATCGGCGTACGGATGATGGATCGGCATCAGTATCTCGAAGCCGACGCCTGGATGCTTATTTAATTCGCTCGACTCTTTGGCATTGATGCGGTACGGCGCATTGATGATCTTTCGTTCGACGGTTATCTTGCCGACGTCGTGCAGGTATCCGGCGACAGCCGCACCTTCGACCTCTTCGGTTCCCCAGCCAAGCTCACTCGCAATTATCTCCGAAAACTTTCCGACCCTGACCGAATGCCCTTCGGTATATTTATCTTTTCGGTCGATAGCTGCGGCAAACGCCTTGACGG
>JBBQTV010000153.1:0-9054 GCA_038212935.1 Pyrinomonadales bacterium
TTTGTTGAACGAAGCCGAATGATTTCCCTCACCATTCGTCAATCGCTGGATCTCGCCGCCGCGAAGCGGGACGCGGTAAACATTCTCTGCCGTATGGCTTGCCGCGGTTGCTGAAAAGTACGCGAACTCCTCTTGTGGGTCGATGCCGTAGAAGCTTCTGACCTCCCAATCGCCATCGGTTAATTGCCGGATCAGGCTGCCGCTCGCGTTGTAATGATAAAGATGTTTCCATCCGTTTCGAGCCGATTGCCAGACTGACGATCCATCACGCAGGAATTCCGGATTGTCATAGACCTCGACCCATGCGGGTGTCGTTTCGGTAAAGAGCTTTCGCGTCTTGCCGTCAAGCGTCGCTGCGTTCACATCCAGATAGGTCTGTTCGCGATTGAGAGCTTGAAAGATAACTTCCTGGCTGTTCGGCGTCCATGCGACTCGGCCAATGAGCACATCTTCCGGCTTATAAGCACCGAGATCTACGAACTTCACATTGTCGCCGATCCGCTGGACCGACGCCGGAAGCCGATCACCCACGCCGGGAATGCGCCCGACGGATGGAACGATCGAATTTTTCGTCACATCAGCAATGCCGAGTTGAACAAGCGGGTTCGGGTCACCGGCTTTGGGGTAACGCGTTCTCTCGAGCGTTGGATCGTTCGACACTTCGTTGGAAAGAACAAACTCGGGCACCGGCGAATCGTCAAGCCTTAGGAACGCGATGTTCTTGGAATCCGGCGACCACCAATATCCGCGATTTCGGCCGCGGCCATAGAGCTCTTCTTCGTATACCCAAACGAGATAGCCGTTGTGAATATGAACGCTGCCGTCGCGGGTCAGCCGTTTCTCGTCCGCCTTGGCAACATCAACGACGTAAAGATCATTCTTGCGGACGAAGCTGATCCAGCGGCCGTCCGGGCTGAAATCCGCCTCGAGCTCTTCGTCCGCGTTATTGGTCAAGCGTTTCAGAGTGCCGGAGGCGACGTCGTAATGCCAGAGATCATTCGAATGATTGACAAGGATCGCCGTCTCGCTTTCGTTGAAGCGCAACCCCATCGAATTCGCCATCCGATAAGCCTCGCGGGCACCGATGCCGGCGACGCGTGTCAGGGCCGTTGCGAATCTCTGATCGTCATAATACGGCTCGGCTTTGCCCGTGACGGCGTCAACACGCTTAAGCTGATCGCCCTGCATCTGCTTGAACGACCGCCCGTCCGGCAACCACGTCAGCCGCGTCGGACTTCCGCCAAACGCAACCCGTTTGCTCATATCCGGGCTGAAGATATCGTCGATGGTGATCTGCCGTTCCTGTGCCGAAGCAACAGAGACAAGGGCAAATACTAAACCCCAAAGCAATGTGTTTCTTTTCATATTTTTGATGATCTCGGATGTACGAAGACTTGAATTGAATATAGTAAATCAACCACGTTTTCGCCAAACCTGAAACTTTGATGCTCATCAGCATTCTCACGACCGCTTATCCATTGCACGCCGGTACCTCGTGCTGTAATATATCGCCCAACATGGTATGAACACTCTCTACTACGGCGATAATCTGAATATTCTGCGGGAATACATCGCGGACGAGGATGAGTTATGAACAATACCAACAAGAAAGCACATTGGGAAAATGTTTATGAGACAAAAGGCCGCGATGAGGTCAGCTGGTTTCGGGAACATCTGGACACGTCGTTAAAGCTGATAACGAATACGAACGTCGGCAAGGACGCGGCGATAATCGACGTCGGCGGCGGCAACTCAACTCTTGTAGACGATCTGCTAGCACACGGCTATATCGACGTTTCCGTTTTGGATATCTCCCTGAAAGCCATCAGCGACAGCAAGGAACGACTCGGCACAAAGTCGAACGAGGTCAATTGGTACGTCGCGGACGTGACAGAGGTCGATTTGCCAAAAGACCACTTCGATGTTTGGCACGACCGCGCGGTATTTCACTTCCTTACTGAAGAAGCCGATCGCCGCAAATATGTCGAACTTGTGACGCGTTCCGTCAAAGTCGGAGGACACGTCATCGTCGCGTCATTTGGCCCCGAAGGCCCACAGAAATGTAGCGGTTTGGACGTTATGCGTTACAGTCCCGAATCGATGCATGGCGAATTCGGTGCGTCATTCGATCCGGTCGACAGCGTCAGCGAAGAGCCCACCACACCTTTCGGCACCACACAACAATTCGTTTACTGCTATTGCCGCCGGTCTTAACGCAACGCCCATATGAACACACTTTATTACGGCGATAATCTGAATATTCTGCGGGAATACATCGCGGACGAGTCCGTTGACCTGATCTACCTCGACCCGCCGTTCATTTCCAACCGCAACTATAACGTGATACCGAAGCGGCATCAGCGATCTTTAACATTCTAGGATTTCGGGTGAATTCTTATGGCGGAAGAAACTAAGGTTACGGAATTGAAAGACGAACTCGGCGACCAAGAAGTTCCACTTTCCATTAAAACGGAACTGGATCAATGGCAGGCCCCGATAGAGTTTGCGACCAGGTTCTTGCTATTCCTTTTCGGCCTTTCGTATTTTATTGGGTTTATAATCGTCAACTCGAGCAGTCGCTTCAATAGCTCAGGAAGTTCGGATTTGTTTCGAGTCGAGTATATCTCAGCCGGACTGCTCTGGCTCTTTATATTCGCTTCGGCCGTGTCTGCCATTGCGTTTTGCCGGACGGCCCTTCGAACAGTTAAGGCTTCGGTGTCCCGAGAGGCAGGTAAACTCAAATGGCTACTTATACTAGTCCTTTATTTCCTAGTTGCAGCCTTCTCGTTTCTTGGAGTAGCCACGATTTTTTCAATACTTAGCTCCGGGAGAATAGCAATTTTCTCGGGTACGGCAGCAGTGCTCATTTTGGCATTGATATTCAGCGCTCTTGTCGTACATGAAATATATTTTGATTTAGCTAGCCATTTACCAAACGAAAAATCTGTAGGTTCCTCAAAACGACAGGCTTCACCTCTCGGCATCGAATGGCCGCAGATTTTTATTAGATTCTCTTTGCTTTTGACCCTCATTAGTGGATTCGGTTTTATTTTTTATCCAAGATTTAGCCCTCAATTTGGCGGTGGCGCTCCAAAGGTCGTGAGAATGGCCGTTAAGGCAGATTCCATAATGCTAGTGAACAGGCTTGGGTTGTCGATTGATCATGACACGCAACTTTCGGAACCGGTCCGAATTTTGAATGACACTGATGATTATTACGTGATCAAGAAAGTTTTAGAGGTTGATGACCCGTTTGGGGCCGAGCTTAAACTCCCGACTATAACACTCAAGCGTGATCTCATTGAAGCGACTGTTACGGCTATTGAAGGACGCCCCTAAAGAGCAAAAGCCCGTGGATGTTGGGGTTTGGTGGGATTTGGGGGGAGGAGTTTTGGGGCTAGGCGGTGAAATATTCGCAAAATTATCGCTCAGGATCAGAATATTAGTCCTCATATTCGAAAAATAAGGCCCGCGGATTCATTCTGCGGGCCCGAAGATTGAATCCGCGGGAAAGAAAATCGAATCCGCGGGTCCGAAGATTGAATCCGTGGAACTGAAAATTGAATCCGTGGGTCCGAAGATTGAATCCGCGGGAAAGAAAATCGAATCCGTGGGTCCGAAGATTGAATCCGCAGGAAAGAAAATTGAATCCGTGGGTCCGAAGATTGAATCCGCGGGAAAGAAAACTGAATCCGTGGAACAGAAAATTGAATCCGAGGCTCTGAAATTTCATTCCGAGGCATCGAATCTTCGTTCCGAGGGTCCGAAGATCGCTTCCGATGACCCGAATATTCCTTCGGGTGTTCCGAAGATCGAATTCGCACTCTGAGGATTCGTTCCGCGGTCCCGAAAATTCAATTCGCGGGTCCGAATATTCATTCTACGGAGCTGAAACTTATCGGTTGAGAGAGCTGTTGCATTTTTGGCGGCAGGCTGATTATAATGCTGGCGAACCTATTGAATGTTCCCGCTGCCCAACGTATTTTGAAGCCGTTTTGCTCACAGCCGGATCACTTCTTCGGTTCCCCCAAACCACATACAAAAGGAGAAAAAGACCATATGGCTCGTGAAGATTGGTTCCCGAAAACGCTTGACGGACAGCAGAATCATTTTATGAACGTGAAGGACAAGATCCCGTTTTACGAAGCGCCGCTGGCGATGGATATTACGGAGGTCGGGCGGATCACGGAGATCTGCACGGAGGTTTTGGCGGTGATCGAACATGCTCGGGAAGCAAAATCGACGCTTCAGTCGCTGACCGATTGGCGAAATTTGGTGCTCGAAGGCCCGGGATCGGGCCCCGCGACCGTTCCGCCGGAGTTTACGCAGATGCCGATCCTGACCGGATTGAAGTTCGGCCTCTATGACGAATATAAGAACATGGTCGCCAAAGAGAAGCTGAAGGCGCAGTTTACGACCGCCATCGGCGAGGACCTCGGCTGGCTCGGCGCAGAAAAACCGGAGCAGATAATCGGCGACATAACGCCCGCGATGGAATTTGCGGCACGTCCGGGATACGAGGTGACGGTGAAAGGAAAGATGCAGGGAATGGACGGCCTCCGCATCGAATATCGCCGAAACGGGACCACCGATTGGAAGAACATCGCCTTTCTGACGAGCACGCCCGGCAGCTTTATTTTCACGCCGGATACGCCCGGCCAACCCGAAACCGGCGATTTCCGCTGCATCTTTATCAAGAAAAACGTCCCCGTCGGCCTTCCGTCAGGCCTTACGACGCTGACAGCTTATCCGTAAGCTTTCGTTTAGCGAGAACCAAGAAGCCCGGGCAATGTGCTCGGGCTTTTTTATGTGAATGTTGCTGATATGCGGGTCAGGGCGATGTTTTCGAATCGTTTTCCGAGGCTTTCACGGCGGCGGCGTGGATTCTTAGGGCTTTCTTTAGGGCGCGTTCGATATTCTGAAGGTACAGAAGGTGCACGGTTAGTTTTTTCGCATCGGGACTCAAGTACGCCGAACATCCTTTCCATCTCGATCAAGACGCTTGAGACAACGGCGTCGTTATGCGGTCGTCGGGTCATCATCGCTGAATATTAGCACTTTTTGCCCGTCGCTGTTGGTTCGTTCTCGCACACAGCATGTTGAAGGAAATGCCCGGGCGATGTGCTCGGGCTTTTTTTCGTTTACGGCGAAACGCTCCCAAAAGACCGATTGCGATATCGCCGATGCGTTTCCAGATCGATGTCGTTCGCTGCTTGAGCTCGCCGATCAGGTTGTCCTGTGCGTCGATGACTTCATCTTTTGCAGCGATCGTTTCGTTCTTGGCGGCAAGAGCTTCGCGAAGTGCGGCTGATTCCGTCTTGCGTGTTTCATTCAGTTCGATGAGAACCGCGTTTGCGGCGCGTTCCGTGTCAAGCCGCTCTTTGAGCGCAGCGTTTTCGCGTTCGAGTGCGACGATAAGACGGTCGGCAAGCTCGAGTTCATCGGTTTGCGTTTGCGCTTGAGCCGCGGCGGTGACGCTGCAGATCGCGACGAGCAGCGTCGGCATCAGCAGCGAGCGTTTTAAGGTCAGCATCCTGCTCGCGGCCCTTTGCCTGAACAGCTGCCAGACGGGCTTCGAGGTGTTCGATCTTTTCTTTATATACATAACTTTGTTTTTCGAGGTCATCGGCCTTGCTCGCGCTCTCCTCGGCAGCCGCTTTTGTTTCGGCTACAGTTCGCTCAAGCTTCGCGAGCCGAAGATGCGAAGCAAACGCTCCGGCCACAATTGCGGCAATCACGATCGCCGCCGCTCCGATGAGAATTCGGTGCTTCATTTTCGTTTCTTCTCCAGATAGATCTGCAAAAACACATCGACCGTCTTGCCGATGGCGAAAAAAACGATCGGCAGCACGATGGCCGAAACGATGGTGATCAGCGTCCGCGTCTCGATCGCCGCAAAGAGCGATGAGACCGTGCTGAAATATGCGATAGAGAAATTTTTTAGGTCGTTCATGTTTTTGAGTGCTGAGTCTTGAGTCTTGAGTCTTGAGCTGTGCGATTTCGCATTCCGAGATCCCAATTACGCATTCACCTCATCTCCCTTATCTTCCCGAGCGCGTTCTGCCGATACAGATACGCCAGCGTCAGCACCGCGGCGATGATCGCGACGACAAGCCAAACCTCGCGCGGCATTCCGGCCATGAAGCCGAACACGGCCCAGCCTGTTTGCCAGAGTGTTCCGCCGACGGTTGTCCAAAGCGATTTCGCCCGATCGGTCCGTTTGGCGACGGCCATCGTCACATGCTCAACGCGGTCGTAGCGTTCGGCGGCGGTTGTGATGCCGCTTTCGACCGTTTTCCAAACAGGCGGCCGGGCCTGGGGAATGATGGTGGGTTCGTTAGCGGTCGTTGGAGGTTCATTCATCGTGGTTGTTATGGAGGGAGTTGTCGGCCCGGCCGCCGTTGTCTCGCCCACCGAAGCAGGCGAAATTCTGAGAAGTTCGCGAGTCAGCAGAACGCCGTGGACGCTGAGCGGAAGCGTCAGCTCCCACCTGCCGATGGCGATCTGGTCAAGAAAAAATCGGGTCCGGTATCGCGTCGAGCGAAGCCGCAAGATCGACGCCAACCATGCGTCACGCTGGCGGACGTATTCCGTTATCCACGCCTTTTCAAAGTTCGCAGGATCGACGCCGCGAACGCGGTCGCGGATCGTGTTGTACGAGCCGTGCGTCATCGAGTCGTAAATGACCGCGAGCGAGAGCGGCAGCCGAAAGCCCGATCCGATACACGCCCGAATCGCGGGAACCATGTAACGCTCGAACGCGACTGCGTCCTGCGCGTCGCGCATTTCGCGTGTGATGCCGGCCGATGCGAGGGCTTTCTTGAACTTGCGGTCTGTGGCAAGCGACGTGATCGCAGAATTCGTCCGGCGATGAAGTGCCGGAATTGCCGCCGAAAACACACCACGTCCGACCGCTCCGCCGTTTGCCAGATAGCGTTCGACGACCTCTACCAGCGAGCCCGACCGATGGGTGAACTGCGATGCACCGTATGAAACGCCTGCACCATCATTCAAGATCGCAACCGCGGAGTAGTCGCCGAGCGGCGAACCGGTTTCGAACACCCGGACGATAGCTGATGCGGTCGCGATCGCATCTTTTGCAAAATGGTCTTCGATGTGTTTCATACTTGCAATTTGTTCTTGCGTCTGCAATGTTTGTTCGGTATTATAAAACGGTCGGACGATATTGGACGATCTGCTTCTCTGAATTACTTCGCCGCTTACATATCGCCCGGCCACTTGCAGATTAACCAAGATCGACCGCCAAAGTGAGGGTGATCGCGACGATTGATCGGTTATGGAACGAATGGAATGATTGGATAGCTATTGGTTAGCTAAAGGGACAGATCTCAAACGGAGAAATAACGATGCAACGAACATTGGATATACAGGTAAGGGCAAAATTGAGGCTGGGCGAGGTCGAACGCTTGATCCGCAAGCATCGGATCATCGTTCCGCCGCCATCGCGGCAAACATTGATAAGGATGTGCGAGGCCGGCGAACTCGAAACTGCCGGCAGCCAGCCCGGTCGGAGCGGATGGCTCGTCTACGAGGATTCGTTCCTGGAATGGGTCCGCTCGCTGGATGAATGAGGCGGGCGCTATTCCATTCATTCCAATTGCCCCAGGCGCCGACAAGCTTCTCAAACGGCGTTCAATTCACACGGCCCGCTCGGCTAATCTTCGGGCTGTATGAACGATGAAAATACAACACACGAAACGGCCGACGAGCTTGAAAGCCTTCGGCAAGAGAATGAGGAACTTAAACTCGCCGCGCGGCTCCGCAACGCGCGCGAAGAAGTGACTGCGGATCTGATCACGGCAGGAGCACGCTCGCCTGAGCTGCTATTCGGGTCCGTCATCAGCGAACTGCAATTTGACGACGCGGGCCGCACGGCGAATGCTTCGGCCCTGATCGCTCACCTACGCAAGACCTATCCGGAACAGTTTACCGACATCCGGCCGACGGCTTCGATAGACGCCGGTGCGGGCTCCGGCTCAACCGCGAACATCCTGACCGCCGAAGCACTCGGCAAAATGTCGCCCGCCGAAATTCAACGCCTCGACTGGGCAGAGGTCAAACGATGTCTTGAGTCTTGAGTCAAAAGTCTTGAGCACGATCGGGATCTCGAATCTCACGATCGCAGCTAAAGAATAAGGACAACACTCAAGACCGTGCTCTCAAAACTCACAACTCAGAACTCACAACTCAAAACTCAGAACTATTAAAAACATGTCACTTACATTTATACCTACAGTTTGGGCAGCGCGGCTGCTCACGGCATTGGAGAAGACGCTGGTTTACGGACAGGCGAACGTCGCAAATCGTGATTACGAGGGCGACATTCGCGATTCCGGAAACACCGTCAAGATCGCGTCGATCGGCGACGTCACCATCGGCGATTACGAAAAAAATGCAGACATCGATCCGCCTGAGGTCCTCACGGACTCCGAACAATCGCTGCTGATCGATCAGGCAAAGTACTTCAACTTTTTTGTCGATTCGATCGACCGTGCGCAGCAGAACGTCAATGTTTTGGATGAGGCGATGCGGCGTTCGGCATGGGCGCTTCGCGATGCGGCGGATTCCTTCCTCGCAACGACGATGGAAACGGCCGTGCCTGCGGGCAATACGATCGGATCGACCGGAACGCCGATCGTTCCGACGCCGGAAACGGCATACGAACATCTGGTCGACCTCGGCGTTTTACTGGACGAGGCAAACACGCCGATCGAGGGGCGATTCGTTATCGTACCCGCCTGGTTTCACGGCATGCTGCTCAAAGATGACCGGTTCATCAATGCCGGGACGATACGTTCGGACCGGCGGCTCGGCAACGGCCAGGTTGGTGAAGCGGCCGGATTTTCAATTATGAAATCGAACAATGTGCCGAACACGGCCGGCACAGGCTATAAGCTGATCGCCGGACACGCGGTCGCGACCGCCTATGTCGAACAGGTGCTCGACCTGCAGGCATACAAGCCCGAAAAGCGTTTCGGCGATGCCGTAAAAGGACTCCACGTTTACGGCGCCCGCGTCATCCGCCCATCCGCC
>JBBQTV010000154.1:0-8945 GCA_038212935.1 Pyrinomonadales bacterium
GACCGCCAAGCCATACGCCAAGGAATTCATGCTCAAACGCGAAGGCCGCGACTTCCGCAAGATATTCGTCGACAAGATAATGGGCCGCGAAGACGGCGGCAAAATAGACTGGGACCGCACATGGAAGCTAGCCAAGATGGCGGTGAAAACGGTTCTAAATACAGGAAAGTGAACTTTTGAAAGATATGGTCTGATGTTGTTGGGAGTGGAACTCCATATGTCCTGGCACAAATATAGGTATCAACTTGCCGGAGTAATTGTCGGCACCATAATCTTTGGTTCGTCGTGCCGCAGTGAATCAATCAAGGGAAGCGATTTGATGTTCAAAAAAACTGCTGCATCCGCATCTCCGGAGCCTACGGTTTTCACAGACGGCAGGGTCGAATTTGAGAACGTCCGATTCCGCTTCGATCGCAAGCTAGTTGAAAAGATTGAAGTCAACGTGATACCGGCTGCGAAACTTGAGTCTGAAGACATCAAGCCTGACAGGATCGGGGCTCGGTCGCTAGAGTTCGTCTTGGAGAATGAAAAGGCGGAGGAGCGGGGCCGGATTACCGTCTTTAAAATTGCTGAATATCGAGAAGCGTTTGCCCGTTTTCCGCATTATCTTCAGCAGCGGGACAATGATCTTTTGTCTCTGATCAAGAACAACTCACTCGAGAGCACTTGGGGGATAGACGAGCCCGTGCACGTTCGCTGGATGGATGCCCACCATGACTTCTATGCGAAAGCACAGATCGTAAACTTTCATGGCGGCCGCGGTTTGCTAATGTTGACGCAGATCGGCCAAGATGCTACGTCGCTCATTACAAACGATGGGCTGGAATACTTTTTTCAGGGATTAACTGATGACGGCGTGTACTTTGTAGAAATGAGTTTCACGGTAGGAATGCAGGGCCTTCCACCGAACTTTGATTCGGTTTCCGCAGGAGATTACGGTCTTCCTGACGATTATTACCGGGTCGAAAACGGAGCCAAGTTTCGAGAGTACGCGATGAAGATCGCGGAGGAAATCGATAAATCACGGGATGAGGTTTTCAATCCCTCTCCGAGCGGAATTCGGGACTTCATTGCGTCATTCGAGATAAGGTGACGCCTAATGTGCGGACACTTATAAGTAAACTGAAAATGAGCGAGTTTGGGGATGGTACGATGAAGCGTTTGCCGGTGCGTCGCATTGATGGCGATACTTCTATCGGTGAGATGGAAACCGCGCAATGGGATGAGGCCGATGCAAAGTGTGTAAGGACGTATTGGTCGGGGGAGGCGGTGCCGGAGGGGCGGAGATTCGATGTGCGGATGCTGTGGTCGGTTGAGCATTTGTATGTTCGTTTTGACTGTGAGCAGGGGGAGCCGCTGACCGTTTCGGCGGAGCCCGTTTTGGATAGGAAGACGATGCGTTTGTGGGACCGGGACGTTTGTGAGCTTTTTTTGGCACCGGATAAAGATGAACCGCGAAGATATGCGGAGTTTGAGATAGCTCCGACCGGTGAGTGGCTGGACCTGATGGTTGACTGGACCAAGGACGAACCGCGCGACTGGGACTATGCTTCGGGAATGGAGTGTTGGACGTCGTCTGGTGAAGGGACTGTGACAATGGCGTTCAGGGTGCCCTGGATTACGGGTTTTGGACGGCGGCCGGCGATTGGCGAAGTGTGGCTTGGGAATATATTCAGGCAAGTGGGAAGCGGCGAGACGCGGGGCTATTTAGCGTGGCAGCCGACGATGACCGAGATGCCGAATTTTCACGTTCCCGACGCGTTCGGCGAATTTCACTTCGTCGAATAACTCTAGCCCTGGATAAGCTTTTCGTTTATCAACAGTGCTCCCCAGATGAGGCTGAAGAGGCCGGCCAAGACGCGGATGCCCTTATTCGCCCAGACAAATCGGTCGGCGGTGAGCGTGATCGGCAAGCTCATCAGCAGGCTCATGACCATCATTCCGGCGATGGAGCCGATGCCGAAGATCAGGATATAGGCGACAGCGAGGGCGGGCGATGAGATAGTCGGCACGACCAGCAGCATTAGCCCGGCACTTCCCGCAAGGCCGTGGACCATTCCGACAACCACCGAACGCGGGCTCAGGCCGTGATGCGATGCCTCGGCTGCTTCGTCTTTGTGAACGTGCAGGTGGGAATGGACATGATCGTCGTGTTCATGCGTATGGACATGGATCTTTTCGCTTGCGAAGATCTTGCGGATCGCATTAATACCCAGCAACACGAGCATCACACCGACCGCGGCTTCGAGGTAAGCCTCGACACTTTCGGAGATCTGTACCTTTAGAAAAATAACCAAAAGGCCGACGACGAAGAGAGATATCGTATGCCCGAGGCCCCAGAGCCCGCCGACGAACATTGAGACAAACGCATTCTTCTTCTCGCTGACGATCGCCGAAACCGCCGCAAGGTGATCGGCCTCGACGGCATGATAGAGCCCGATAACGAAGCCGAGCATTAAGATGCCAATCGCTGTTTGCTCGGATGAAGGTTGCAGAAATGTTTCCATGGTAAGATCTGCCGGCTGAAGCCGGAACTCCGAACGAACTATACGGTCATTCCCCCGTCGACGGCGATGGTCTGGCCGGTGATGTAACTGGAGGCGTCGGACGCCAAAAAGACCGCGACGCCTTTCAGTTCGCCTTCATTGCCGACTCGCGGAATGACGTTGTTCTCCTGGATCGAGCGTTCGTAAATGTCGATGACCGCATCGGCAAGCCGTGAATGAAAAAAGCCGGGAGCGACCGCATTTACGCGGATGCCGCGGCGTCCCCAGCTGGCGGCTAGCTCTCGCGTGAGGCCGATCAGGCCTGCCTTGCTTGCAACATAACCGGAATAAAAGGGGCCGTTGGCCGACGAAGTCATTCCGGCGATCGATGCAACGTTGATGATCGACCCGCGATTGTTTTTGAGCATCTCGCGGCCGACGGCTTGTGCCATCAAAAAGCATCCGGTGAGGTTTACGTCTATCACTTTTTGCCATTTCTCCAGCGGCATGTCCTCTGGCATCGCTCCCCATGAGATCCCGGCGTTGTTTATCAAGATATCGACGCTGCCGTATTGTTCGATGGCCGCTGCGACAACCGCCTCGACCTCTTCCGGCTTTGAAACGTCGCAGGTTCTGCCGGCCGCGTTGAAACCGCGTTCGGTGAATTCTGCGACCGTTTGATCAAGCGATTCCTGGCGGCGAGCGCACAGCATCAGATTGGCACCGGCCTCCGCGAGGCCTTCGGCCATCCCCTTGCCGATGCCCCGCGACCCGCCGGTGACGATAGCGGTCTTGCCCGTAAGGTCAAAGAGTTCTGTAACTTTCATGTAGGTGCCGATCAACTAACCGAAAAAGCCGAGTTTACCATAAAATACCCGACCGGAATGCCCGCCGTTGACCGAGGTTGGACTGTCGATGACGATTACGGTTTAATTTAAGTATGGCGAAAACGCAAAAAGAGCTCGCATTTCTGCGCGACCTTTATATCAATACCGAATGGACCCGACGATTTACGGACCTAATCGACAAACACGTTAAGCTCGTAGGTGATGAGAACCTGCTGTACATCAACGCCGGGACCGGCGACCACGTGACGGAACTTAGGGAAAAGCTCCGCGAGGAGGTCTCGGTCTTTGCGACGTGCGAGAACGAAGATCTGCTGATGATCGCCCGCGACAAGGCTGAGGTTCTGAAAGCGGACATCGAATTCTCGCTGATGCATTTTTCTGAGGATGCGTTTGACGAGGTGATAGCCGACGGCACGCTGATGCGTCCCGGGACATTCCTTGACTTTGTAAACGACGCCGTTCGCGTTGCACGCGAGGGAGCAAAAGTAGCGATCATACTTCCGACCGCAGGAAGCTTTGGCGAAATATTTTCGCTGCTGTGGGAAGTGTTTTTCAATGAATCTTACGGTGAGAGCGGAGCCGAGGTGGAGGCGATGATCGCGTCGCTGCCGAGCGTGTCGCTGATCGAAGAAATAGCGGTGACGGCCGGGCTTATCAACGTTGAATCCCACACTGCGATCGAGGTTTTTGAATTTGAGACGGGTGAAGAATTTATCTCATCCACACTCGTGAGGGATTATCTGCTTCCGCAGTGGCTGGATACATTGAGCGAAAAAGAAAAAGAGCAAGTAATGGAGAAACTTGCTCAATTGATAGATACGGAAGAAGGAAAAATATCTTTCCGCTTTTCGGTAAAGGCAACTCTGCTGACCGGCGAAAAGGAATATCTGAACTGACCGCTACTACACCTGTTTCGCCTCGGCCCGGCGACGCATTTCTTCGGCCAGGGCTTCATCGCTCATGGTGTTGATCTGCGGAGCCACAGGCGAATCGATCTGTTTGGCGGCCGCTTCTTCTTCCTCGGCCTCGCGCATGCCTTCCTTAAACGCTTTGCGCGATTGGCCGAGCGATTTAGCAAGCTGCGGCAGGCGTGATGCGCCGAACAATAAAAACAATACCGCGACGATCAGAATGATCTCAGTTGTTCCAAATGGTCCCATATACTTAAATTTACCTCTGCCCAGGAATTATAACGCGAATTGGCAGAACTTTCATTCAAAATCGGGCCTGGCGAAATTAGCCGCGACCTTTGATCTTGTCCATCGCATCGACCAGAGCCGATGTAATTCCTTTTTCTGAAACGGAATGCCCGGAATCCGGCACGACGATGAACTCAGCCTCAGGGAATGCACGATGCAGGTCCCAGGCGGAAGTCATCGGGCAAACTACATCGTATCGACCCTGAACGATCACGGTCGGAAGGTGGCGTATCTTGTCTACATTCTCAAGCAGGTAATTGTCCGACGGGAAGAACGAGCCATTCATAAAATAATGACACTCGATGCGGGCAAGGCTGAGGGCTTCGTGCGGCTCCTCCCAATGATCTACGAGGTCTTGGTCGGGAAAGAGTTTTGAGGTTGCCCCTTCCCACGTGCTCCATGCTCGTGCCGCCATTAGGCGAGTTTCCTCGTCGTCGCTCGTCAGGCGTTTGTGATAAGCGGACATTAGATCGCCGCGTTCGGCTTCGGGAATGGCCTCTTCGTATCGCTCCCAGAAATCAGGAAATATTTCAGACGCACCGTATTGATAGAACCAGTCCAACTCTTTCTTGCGGGTCAGGAAGATGCCGCGAAGTATAAGACCGAGACAGCGATCCGGGTGGCTAATGCCGTACGCGAGGCTGAGCGTGCTGCCCCACGAACCGCCGAAAACGTGCCATTTATGAATGCCAAACTTCTCACGGAGTGTCTCGATGTCCTTAATAAGATCCCACGTAGTGTTCTCTTCCAGTTCGGCGTGCGGCGTCGACTGGCCCGAACCGCGTTGATCGAACAGAATGACGTGATACGCCTTGGGGTCGAAAAACTGCCGATACATCGGGATCAATCCGCCGCCGGGGCCGCCGTGTAAAAACACAACGGGGATGCCGTCCGGATTGCCGACGCGTTCGTAATAGATCTCATGAATGTCAGAGACCTTCAACATGCCCGAATCAAAGGGCTCGATCTCGGGGTAAAGAGTTTTCATATAAGAAAATTATCACACCAAAGTTGAAATACAAGCAATGTCCATAGTTCTTTATGGTGCGATGCCTTCCCGGATTCGTGTTCGGAGATCAGCTTAGCGACATATTCGGCATTAAATAAGCCTTGCTGTTGCAGCCTTTTAGATGCGAGCATTTCGTGCATCAGCGGATTTAGCCGGCCTTTGAG
Source organism: Pyrinomonadales bacterium (assembly GCA_038212935.1). Classification (GTDB taxonomy): domain Bacteria; phylum Acidobacteriota; class Blastocatellia; order Pyrinomonadales; family Pyrinomonadaceae; genus OLB17. The sequence continues at coordinate 5,707 of JBBQTV010000154.1, forward strand.
CCATTCGGCGATCGGAATGCCGAAGCCTTTCTTTGGGCGATGCAAAATATTGGCCGGAAGCAGGTCTTTCATTGCCTCTTTTAGGATGTGCTTGCCGCTTTTGCCTTTCAGTTTATATTCGACCGGGATCGACGCGGCGAATTGGCCGACGCGGGGATCGAGAAACGGTGCTCGTGTTTCAAGCGAGACGGCCATCGCAGCACGGTCGACCTTTGTGAGGATGTCCTCTGCCAGATAGAAATTGATGTCAGCGTACTGCATCTGCTCGATGACGTTTTTTGCGTCCGAGCTGCCGACTAGTTCGCGGACGCCACGGTAGATGTCGGCGTCAGTCTGGGCCAAAACGTCTTTGGAAAATAGTTGGTCGTGCTGATCCAATGAAAAAGAGCCGAACCATGAATGGTGCCGCGTAACGTCATCGTAGTTCGAGGCTCGAACGAATCGCTTTGCTTTGTAATCAAACGACAAATTCTTGGTCGAGACCGGCAAAGCGTTGACGACAGGTTCGATCAATCCGCTGCGAAGAAAGCCGGGTATCGCGAGATATTTTGCCGCGACCGTGTGGGCGTAATACATTGGGTAGCCGGCAAAAAGCTCGTCGCCGCCGTCGCCGCCGAGTGCGACGGTGACGTGCTTTCGGACAAAACGCGCAAGCAGAAAAGTTGGTATCAGCGAGCCATCGGACAGCGGTTCGTCGAGCCAGCCGCCGATCTCCGAGATAAGGTCGCCGGCGGTCGTCGCGGAGAGTTTTTCTTCGTAATGTTCGGTGTTCAGATGCCGGGCGACCTGGCGGGCGAATTTCGACTCGTCAAATGAGTCTTCTTCGAATCCGATAGAAAAGGTTTTGACGCGTTCCGTCGCGTGCTGGACAGCAAACGCCGCGACGGTCGAAGAATCGATGCCGCCGGACAATAAAATACCAAGCGGAACATCAGAGACCAGCCGCATCCGGACGGCGTCGGAGAGGAGGTCGCGGAGTTCGGTGGCCTTTGACTCAATTGACGAGTTTCCGTTCGGAGAACCACCCCGTCCGCCCACAGCGGCGTCCACCCCTCCTTCGTAAGGAGGGGAGTTCTTCGAGACGGCGGCGCTCCAATTGATATCCCAATACCGCCGCGTCTTGACGTCACCGTTTTCGACCGTTAGGACGTGTGCGGCGGGGAGTTTTTGGATGCCCTTGAAGATCGACATCGGCGCCGGGACGTAGTCGAACGAGACGTAATGCCGTAAAGCGTTTAGGTCGAGCTCCGGCTTGACGGCGGGATGTGCGAGGATCGCCTTTAACTCAGATGCCCAGATCAGCTTGCCGTCAAAAATGCCGTAATACAGCGGCTTTTCGCCAAAGCGGTCGCGGGCGATGATCAGCTTTTTTCGCTTCGCGTCCCAGAGCGAAAAGGCGAACATTCCGTTTACGTGTTCGAGCAAAGCGTTGCCGTGCTCTTCGTAAAGGTGCGGCAGGATCTCGGTGTCAGACTTGGTCGTGAATTTGTGGCCATTTGCTTCGAGCTCGCCGCGAACCTCGCGATAGTTGTACAACTCGCCGTTCATCATCACGACGACCGAGCGGTCGCAATTGAAAACAGGCTGATCGCCGGTGTGCAGATCGATGATCGAAAGCCGCCGCATTCCCAGCGCGACCGTATCGTCAAGCCACAGCCCTTCGCTATCCGGCCCGCGATGCACGATCCGTTCACACATCGAGTGCAACACCGCCTCGGCGTTATGGTTGGGTTTAGTTGTGTGAAGGTTTATCCAACCCGCAATTCCGCACATTTACAAGTCAAGCTTCTCACGTTCAGATTTCCATATGAGAATCTCAAGCGACATCAACTCCCGGATTATCTGTTCATCGTTCAATCCTTTTTCTCTCATGTCGTGGATATCAATCCACGACGATTTCCAGCCTCGACTACGAAACACTTCATCGAAGCGAGAACGTACTGGATATTCAAGTCCTAGCGTGCTTATTGCGCTCTGAAATCCAGCCATGAAGCTTTGATACGCTTTGAGATCGCCCGAATTGCCGATATACATTGCGGGGCGTGCCTGAAGAGCTTCGAGCAGTCTTAATATGTTTTCAATGGTGACTCGATCCATCGGGGAATCCAATTTTTTCACGCACCGCATATATCGCCTTGTCTTGTGATTCGTGGTAGGTGCGGACTAGGAGCTCGGCGAGGAGGCCCATTAGGAAAAACTGCACAGAGATGGCGAGCATCACGACGGCGATAATGGGCAATGGCGTCAGGATAAATGACGTATCGTAAAAGAGCTTTAGAACGATCGCCCAAACGCCGGCGATCATCGATATAAAGAACGCTAGCATGCCGAAACCGCCGAAAACATAGATCGGCTTGGTGTGGTACTCGGCCATGAATTTGATGGTTATCAGGTCAAAAACCACTTTGATCGTTCGGGAAATTCCGTATTTCGATTTGCCCATCGTGCGGGCGTGGTGATCGACAGGGATCTCGGTCACGCGTGCTCCGGCCCAGCTTGCATAGATCGGAATAAAGCGGTGCATCTCGCCGTAGAGCTTTACATCTTGGATAACGTCGCGGCGATATGCCTTTAGCGAGCAGCCGTAATCGTGAAGCGGTACGCCGCCGATCCAGGAAATAATGCGATTGGCGACTTTCGATGGGATCTTTCGCGAAATGAGCTTGTCCTGGCGGTCCTTTCGCCAGCCGGAAACGACGTCATAGCCTTCGTCCAGCTTGTCGAGCAGGCGTTTAATGTCGGCAGGATCGTTCTGCAGGTCGGCATCCATCGGAATGAGGATGTCGCCTTTTGCGGCGTCGATGCCAGCGGACATGGCGGCGGTCTGGCCGTAGTTGCGGCGAAGCGATATGACGCGAACGCGGTCATCTCCCGCAGCGATCTCTTTCAAGATCGTCAGGCTCTTATCGGTCGAGCCGTCATCGACGAAGATCACCTCGGCTGTCTTGCCAAGCGCGTCGAGCGCCGCCGCGATCTTTGCATGCATCGGGCGAAGGTTTTCCTCTTCGTCGAGCACCGGCAGGAAAAGCGAAAGCTCGGGGGCCGCCTCTGTTTCTTTAGTTTTGCTAGGATCCATTGCGATCTATCCGACAAACTACATAATGTAGACTTTTCGGGCGGAAAAATACAATTGAGGCAGGAGGAATAGCCACCGAGCACACAGAGATTCTTTAGTCTGGTACGCTCGGTTTACGAACCACGTCATCCACGCCTTCCCTGGGGGAAAATCGACATCGCGC
>JBBQTV010000155.1:0-8918 GCA_038212935.1 Pyrinomonadales bacterium
TGCCCCGTCGGTGATCACAAATGTCAGCTCGCAGGCCGAATGAAGGCGCTTGAGGCAGATCCAAAGAATCCGGAGAATTATTACAATGTCGGTCTTGTGCTTCAGCGATCGGGTGCCCACGATCATGCTATCGAGACCTACTCGATGTATATCGTGATCCCCGGAGTGCCGAAAGAAAAGCTTGCCGATGGCTACAACAATCGCGGCATCTCTTACCGGGCGATCAAAAAATTCGACCTAGCCGTCGCCGATTACACCAAGGCGATCGAACTCATGCCGACCGCCGCCAACTTTTATATCAACCGCGGCAATGCCTACTCGGACCTGAAAGATTCCGGCAGAGCGCTTGCCGATTACGCCCGTGCGATCGAGCTCGACCCGAGATCCAGCGGGGCATACGCTCAACGAGGTAATCTTCGCCACATGCTGAAGCAAGACGAAGCGGCGATCGCTGACCTGACCAAAGCCATTGAGCTCGACCCCAACTACGCCGAACCGTATTACACCCGCGGCGTCATCTATTCGTCACAGCGACAGTACGCCAAGGCCATTCCCGACTACGACCGCTACATTCCGTTGATCGCCGGAAATCCGGAATTTCAAGCCGATGGCTATATGAACCGCGGTATCGCGCATTACTACACCAACAACCCGCAGAAAGCCGTCGACGATTTCACTAAGGTAATTGAACTCCAACCGGACCGCCGCAATGGATATCTCGCCCGCGCAATGGTCTACACCGAACTCAAAAAAACCGACCTAGCCGCCGCCGACACAAAAAAGGCCGCCACCCTCGACGAATAGGAGATTCCTAAAGCCCTTCGGCTCAGGGGCGGGCTATTACTTCGTCAGATCCTCGTCAATGTATTTCTGATCGTAATACCAGGCGTTTGAGAATGTCGTATTGTTGCTGAACGCGCCGTCGCGTTTTGTCGGACGTTCGGCCTGCAGGACAAGGTTCCATTCCTGTATTCCCGAAAAGAAGTGAAACGTAAACTGGTACGTGACCGTCTCCAGTTCGCGGTTCTGCGACTTGACGAGTGCACCAACCTTATCGCCGCCGCCCGCTTTTCTGTATGAGGCGATCGTGCTTTTCGCTGGCTTCAGCGTCAGCGAGTTTCCGTTGACCGTATACGTCCCGTTTTCCTTTGCAATGATGATGTCCTGCATCATCATCCTGAAACTTCGCTCGGTGAAAACGTAGGTGCCGTCCGCACGCAATTCGTAACGGCTCTTGGTATATCCGGACGTGCCCCAGCTCACGGGGTCGCCGTATGTCGGTATCGCGCCCGAACCAGACCGCTGCCATTTGCCGATCAACCGCGCGCTATCGCTCGCAGGTTGCGCAGGCGCCGCGGCCGCCGGTTTCGCCGCCACCTTCGGCAGCTTTATCGAAGCGATGAAATCCGAAATGACTGGCTCGTAGGTGTCCGAATTCGTCAGGATCAACACATTCACGACGCTGCCGTTGCCTGTTGCCGAAACCAGCATTGCAATTCCTTTTCTGCCGTCGCTGTCATACGCCGCCGCACCTGTTTCGAGTGCCCAACCGTCCTCCGTGACCGCGCTCGCCCGCTGAGCCTGGCCCAGGTTTTGCACGAGTCCCGCGACCAGCGACACCCACGAAGCATCGAAATTCGCCTTCGCGTCGTCACCTGCCGCCACCGATTTGAAAACCGTGATCAGACATTGCGTGTCCTTCGCCGCGTCCTCGGTCCCGAGCGCCACCGCGTCCTTGCCGATCTCCTTTTGCCATCCCTTCGGCGTTGTAAAGCTTAGGATGTCAAACTTCTCCGCCGCCTGCCCCGCCACCCCGGCCACAAACACCCCAACCAAAACCAAAAACAGACCGATCCGCTTCATATCCCGACCTCCTCCCCAATTTTTTGCATACTCCTACCCCTACACGCGTATTCATTCGAACAAACGCATCAGGCCGATTTAAAAATGCAGGAAAATCACCGTACCGCCATCATCACGAGGCTACGCCTCCGCCGAGGTACCGCAGGGAAAAACTTAGCAACAACGATCCTTGTGTAATATAATGCTCCGTACTTTCCCCGATGACCGATTTTTTTAGTCTTTAGCTTTCGAATAGACGAGAAACAGACAATGAAAAAACGCAACCGACCAATATTTGCAGTGCTCTTCGCTTTGGCCGTCCTCGCTACCACCATATCTGCGCAGGACAAACTATCGCCCGAACTTTGGAAGCGGATCGAATCGGAGAGTCCTAAACCGTTGCCTCATACACCTGTAGTCAAGCGTGAGAGCTCCGACGCACAGGATAACGGCCTCAAAACCAAGGTCAAACAAGTAATAACCGAGTATCGAAGCTATAGGGATGTTTATTCGGATCGTGGAAGGGTTATTGGGCAAATTGACGACTATGATCTAAATGGCAATCAGATCCGTGGGATCCTGTTTGGCAACGGTGGGATGTTGCTGGGGATAGAGGTTTATGGATTCTTAAACGGAGGTCGCATTAGTCTTTACAAGAGCGTGCCTTCCGCGGGGAGATTAATAGGCATAGGCTCAGCGCCGCCGAAACCAAACCCGCCGACGCAAAAGCCCGATCCTCGCTATACACATAAATATGAGTACACATACACCGATGGAAATTTGACCTTGATGCGGATGTTCCGCAACGACGGTAGCCGAGGTATGTACTACAAATATTCGACGTCGCCCACCGAACGATCGACATCCGCTTTTACCGAGTTCGACGAACTCAACTGGCGTACGATCTATAAGCTTGATGAGAAAGGAAACGAGATCGAACAGATCAACGTTGATGTCCGAAAATTCTACGACGGCGACCGTGTCTATCGCATCGATAATAAAGCATTCGACAAGGCCGGCAACTGGACTCATCGGGCAAAATATGAAGTCAATGTGCGCGACGGCCAACGCGCAGAAACCCTGATCTCTGAATCGTTCCGAATCATAACGTATCACTAGCCATGCATATTTTAGCGGCGTATATAAACTCCCATTTAACGCCGTAGCATTTTACTTTTAATTGAATCCTTTCTCTGCACTTGCCGTGGCTTGCCGCTCTATTTGCGGTGAAGCTGTGCTTCACCAGTCTGCCTTAATTCTTATGAGGCTATGCCTCCGCCGGGCGTCGGCGGGGAAGTGTGACTGACTTTCCTCTACCAATTTACGATCGGCCAATTTACAATTTACAATTCCTGCCGCGCCTTCGCGTCGCCTATTGGCAGATGGCGAAAAACCCTACACCATCACGAACGCCGCTCTCCACTAACGGCTCAGAACTCACCACTCAGAACTCACCACTCACCACACTCTGCTCACCCTTACAATAGTTCATCGCGATCCACGGTTTGAGGATTGTGTTTTGGCGAGGTCCAGTTCTATGAAGCCGCCTTCGATGATTGCCGGTTCGGTAAAGAGCAGTGTGCCGTCTATCTGAATGTTGAAATGATTACAGAATGGACTGGCATGGACCACCTTGTAGGCCGTCTTCTTTTTTGACTTTACGGAGAAGGAATTATTGAGCTTAGCCGAGCTCGACTTCAGGCCGATTACGCCATATTTGCGATCGTAGAATAGTTCGACGGCGTCCGGCCGGCCGATCGCGTCGTGGGCCGCCTTGTTCAACATGATCGTCTTGCTCTTATTTATAGTGATCCGCGGCATCCCGCGATCTGCTCCATTTTCCTTTCCTTCAAATAACACCCAATTTCTTTTCATAACTATATATATCTAACCTCCGAGAAGAGTTGTATCACAGATAGCACATTGTTGCAACAACTATTTTAACTCGTGATACAATTGTCCCCGATCGATCCGCGCCGCGACTGTAAAGTGAGCGTCCGGTGTAGTATTACGGAGCGGCGATCGGATAGCGAGAACCTAAACGACAAATGAGCTCATAAAGTGAGCTCGGTTAAGGCGGAGAACAACGACAACCCCGCGGCTAAATCTATTGGGGCTTTGGCCGCCCGGTGCCAAACAAGGCACGTCACCAGGCATACTCGGGCGGTCACGAGCCGTCCAGATGTTTCATCGATCCGCGTTGAAGTTACCGCCAACCGCCCAGGATGGATTCAAAGACGGTAAAGATCCGCAGAGTTTACACCCCGCTCCGTGGCAACGATTCGCCCAAAAACAAACTTGACAGCAACACACTCAACCTTTATACTCACTCAAGGCTCAAGCGAATTTGATACGACTTATTGTGTTGAGACGAGCAATTTTTTACGAAGCGGAGATATAGATAATGAGCAAAATTATTGGAATCGATCTGGGAACGACGAACTCGGTCGTCGCCGTTATGGAAGGCGGTGAACCCATTGTTATTACTAACTCAGAAGGCGGTCGTACGACCCCATCGGTCGTTGCGTTTACCAAAGACGGCAATCGTCTGGTCGGCCAGGTCGCTAAGCGGCAGTCCGTAACTAACCCTGAGAACACGCTTTATTCGATCAAGCGATTCATGGGCCGAAAGTTCGACGAGGTCCAGGGCGAGATCAAACAGGTGCCCTATAAGGTCGAAAAGGCCTCAAATGGCGACGTTCGGATCAACGCTGATGACAAGCATTACAGCCCGCCCGAGATCGCGGCAATGGTGCTGCAAAAGCTGAAGCAGTCCGCCGAAGACTATCTTGGCTCGAAGGTCGAAAAGGCCGTAATTACTGTCCCTGCTTATTTTAACGACGCCCAGCGACAGGCGACCAAGGACGCCGGCAAGATCGCGGGCCTCGAGGTTCTGCGTATCGTCAACGAGCCGACCGCGGCCGCTCTGGCATACGGCCTGGACAAGAAAAAAGACGAGATTATTGCCGTATTTGACTTCGGCGGCGGTACATTTGATATTTCCGTGCTTGAGGTCGGCGAAGGCGTCGTCGAAGTAAAATCGACGAACGGCGACACCCATCTCGGCGGCGATGATGTCGATGAAGTCCTTATAAAATGGATCATTGACGAGTTTAAGAAAGATCAGGGCATTGACCTGACGGCCGACAAGATGGCCCTTCAGCGGCTCAAAGAAGCTGCCGAAAAGTCCAAGGTCGAGCTCTCAAGCGCGATGGAGACCGAGATCAACCTGCCGTTCATTACAGCTGACGCCTCTGGCCCGAAGCATTTGGTGATGAAGCTCACGCGTTCGAAGTTCGAACAGCTCGTCGAGCCCATCCTGAAGCGTCTCATGCCTCCTGTCGAACAGGCCATAAAGGACGCCGGCCTGACGCCAAAAGAGATCGAAGAGATCGTCCTCGTTGGCGGTTCGACCCGAATTCCGAAGGTCCAGGAAATGGTCAAGGAATTCTTTGGCAAAGAGCCCAATAAATCAGTGAATCCGGATGAGGTCGTCGCCCTCGGAGCTGCCGTTCAGGCAGGCGTTCTCGGCGGCGAAAAGACTGACATCTTGTTGCTCGACGTCACGCCTTTGAGCCTCGGAATCGAAACGCTTGGCGGCGTCACGACCCCGATGATCACTCGCAACACGACCATCCCGACGCGCAAAAGCGAGATATTCTCGACCGCGTCGGACAATCAAACGTCGGTCGAGGTCCACGTACTGCAAGGCGAACGCCCGATGGCAGGCGACAACAAGACGCTCGGTAAATTCCACCTCGTCGGCATCCCGCCGGCACCGCGTGGTGTTCCGCAGGTCGAAGTTACCTTCGACATCGACGCTAACGGCATTGTTAACGTCTCGGCAAAAGACGTCGGAACGGGCCGCGAGCAGAAGATCACGATCACAGCTACGTCCGGCCTCTCCAAAGAGGAAATTGACAAAATGATGAAGGACGCTGAGTCCCACAGCGCTGACGACGAAAAGAAAAAGGCTGAGATCGAAGCCCGAAACCGTTTAGATGGACTAGTTTACAGCGTGGAAAAGACGTTTTCCGAGCACAAGGAAAAGCTCGAATCGACCGCGTCAGGCGAGATCGAGACGGCGATCGCGGATTCCAAAACGGCACTTGCGGGAACCGATACGGATGCAATGAACAACGCGTACGAGCGGCTCCAGACGGCATCGCACAAGATCGCCGAAGTGCTTTACAGCCAGACTCCTCCGCCTGAAACGGACGGTGCCACGGGCGGTGAACAAGCCTCATCAGCAAGCGCCGGATCGGACGGCGAGGGAAGCAGCTCATCAGCCGACGACAACGTCATCGATGCCGAATATGTTGATGTTGAAGAAGAAAAGAAGGACTAGCCCCGGGTTAGCCCAATAAATAAAGGGGACGGGATGGTTATAGGAATACCTCTCGTCCCCTCATCTCTGAAAATTATCCGACCTGAGATGGCGAAAAAAGACTACTACAAAATTCTTGGCGTCAAAAAAGATGCAAAAGCGGACGAGATAAAAAAGTCCTATCGCCGTCTTGCGCGCAAATACCATCCCGACGTCAATCCAAATGATTCGTCCGCCGAGGAGCGGTTCAAAGAAGTTCAGGAAGCGTACGATGTGCTCTCGGACGAAAAGAAGCGCAAAGTTTTTGATCGGTTTGGCTACTACAATGACAACTTAGATGCTGATTCGCCGTTCGCTTCGGGAGCTCCGGGCGGGGCGGCGGGTGCTCCTGGCTTTGATTTTTCGGGGTTTACTTGGGATCAAGGAACAGCGGATGCAGGCACCGGGTCGAGCTTTCGGGACATATTTTCCGACCTTTTCGGCGGTGGAGGCGGCGCAGGTCCCCGGCCGCAGCCTGAGCCGCCGCGGGCAATGCCAAAGAAAGGCCGAGATATAGAGATTCCTCTAGCCCTAAGCTTTCAAGAGGCGTTTTCCGGCCTGACCACCAACATTACTGTAAATCGCTCTGAGCAATGTTCCCGCTGCAACGGTGCGGGCGATACAGGTGGGCCGGTTGTTCAGTGCACAACGTGTAAAGGCACCGGGCAGGTTTTGAAGACGGGCGGACGGCTTCAGTTTTCGCAAGAATGTGCCGATTGCCACGGAACGGGCCGGCGTAGGACGCCGTGTTCATTGTGCAACGGTAAGGGCGTGACACCTAAGAGCGAACAGGTCAAGATTCGCATACCGGCCGGTGTCGACACAGGCTCACGCGTTCGCATTCCTAAGAAAGGCCACGGAGGACGTTTGGGGGCACAGCCCGGCGATCTGTTCATCGTAACGAATGTAGGGAAGCATCCGCACTTTACTCGCAAGGGCGACAACATCTATGTGACCGTGCCGATATCGGTGTCTGAAGCGGCATTGGGTGCGCGGATCGAGGTGCCGACAGTTGAAGGGAAGGCTCAATTAAAGATCCCGCCGGGAACAGAATCAGGCCAGAAATTTCGCCTGCGTGAGCGTGGTTTTCCTTCGCTTCGTAATCCTAGCCTGCGTGGTGATCAGTTTATTGAAGTGAAGATCACGTTGCCCCGAATTCTGTCGGAAGAAACGAAGGAAGTGCTTCGGCAATTTGAAAAGCTCAATCCGGAGAATCCGCGGAAGGTCATGGGCTTAGATTAAAGCCTCAGAGTATGAAAAAGCGTGTAAAAACATATACGATCAGCGCCGTTGCGGAAATGTACGAGATACATCCGCAAACGCTTCGTATGTATGAGCGTGAGGGACTCCTTAAGCCTTCGCGTTCCGAGGGAAATACGCGCCTTTTTGAAGACAGCGACCTCGAACGCCTCGAGATCATTCTCTCGCTCACACGGGACCTCGGCGTAAACCTTGCCGGAGTCGAAATTATCCTCAACATGCGTGAGAAAATGGATGCCATGCAGCGGGAGTTCGAACGCTTCTTCGAATATATAAAAAACCACGCCGGAGAGATCTCTAGGACCGCCGAAACCGACAATCCAACCGACGCCCTGATCCCCGTTTCCCGCTTCCGCCGAGTCGAATACCACGCTATTTCAATCGACGAGGAATAGAAGTTAAAATTTTCGCTTCCATCCCCCATTTTCCATTTGCGTTTCCAGGCAACTTCATCCAGAATGATTTCGCATTCCATCAAACTCAAAATTCTGGAGTTCTATAAATGAAGATTTTTCTGGTAAAGGTTCGCCTTTCTCTAGTCGCAGTTTGTCTTTCACTTGCATCACTGGCGGTGTCTGCCCAGGATCTTGACAACGTCGGAATCTCAGGCCGTGTGACCGATCCGAACGGCATGGCCGTCGCAGGTGCAACCGTTACGGCCGTTCAGATTGAAACCGGGCAGACCAGAACTGTTCAAACAGACGATAACGGCCGATATTTATTGGTCGGACTTCAACCCGGGAACTATACCATTCGTTACGAGGCCGCTGGTTTCGGGACAAAGGAGCGGGTCGGTCTCACCACATTATCGGGCCAAAATCTACAGCTAGACATGTCTTTAACGCCCGCAGACGTGCAGGCTGAGACGACAGTAACCATTGATGAAGACACTCCTATAATTGACATAACCCGGACCGTCGTTGGCGGCACCATCGAAGCCCGCGAGATCGAAGACTTGCCCAACAGCTCCCGTGACGCACTCGATCTCGTACTGACCTTGGGTGGAACAAGTGAAGAGTCGCTCTCGACCAGCGGACTTGCCGAAGATCGAAATGTAACGAACGGAACGCCACCGCTGGAACAGGGTAATTTTTCGCTTTCGGGCGGAACTGCCTACTCGAACAACCTGACCATCGACGGCCTCGATAATAACGACGACCGGTCGTCCCGCGAGCGGTTTCAACCCTCGCTCGAAGATGTGGCCGAGGTGCAGGTCATAACAAATCAGTTTTCGGCCGAATATGGAAGGGCCTCGGGCGGGCGGGTCAATATCCGGACGCGCTCAGGAAGTAATCGCTATCGCGGCCGAGCATTTATGTTCTTTCGCGACGATAGCCTAAATGCAAACACCTGGTACAACAACAGTCGTGATTTTGCGAGGTTGCCGCTAACGGAATACAACCCCGGCTTTACGTTTTCGGGTCCGGTCGTTCTTCCGTCGCTTTACAAT
>JBBQTV010000156.1:0-8842 GCA_038212935.1 Pyrinomonadales bacterium
CAGCTGTCGGCACCCAAGTTAGCCGTTCACCGCTTTCAAATAACTCTTTCGCCCGCAAAAGGCGAACGGTAAGAATACCAAGTCTGTAAATTCATTGTCAAACAACGGGCAGTGTATCGCCGTTTGAGTTCCGACTCCGCCGAACTTATTGTTAAGCAAACGCAAGAATGTTTCTTTTTTCAAAACCGTCTGACGCGGACATCCGCACCTTCATCGAAGTCGCGGCGCAGTCCGAGCTATCGTATTCCGAAGTCGGCTCAGCGGAGAGAGACGCTCCGTCCGGGTATGTCGTCGATCGCAACCGAACAATGATCGGTAACGGAGCCGGAAGGTTCGAAAATGCGAAGACTGCTCTTCGTCATTGGAAGATGTTTGACATCCCCTGGGTCCGGCTCTACTGGGAGGATGCGCCGATCGAAGCCGGCCAAGTCGTCGCCATACTTATCAATCATCTCGGCTTCTACAGCCTCAATGCGGCCCGAATTGTATATGTGATCGACGAACAGAATCGATTTGGGTTTGCGTACGGCACGCTTGCCGAACACGCCGAAAGCGGCGAAGAACGGTTTCTGGTTGAGGTCGACCCCGAAAGCGGCAACGTCTTCTACGATATATTCGCATTCTCAAAACCAAACCATTTACTAGCGAAATTGGGTTATCCGATCACCCGTCGATTCCAAAAACGATTCGCCCAGCAGTCGATGACCGCAATGCGGCGGACAATGACATCGTAGATTTTCCCCTAGTGCGAACTCTGAGGAATTCCGCTAAACTACCCTCAAATGAAACGCGTTTTTCTTATTGATTCGATGTCCCATATCTTCCGGGCATATTTTGCACCGATGGGTGCCCGGCAAGATCCGTTGCGTAACAGTAAAGGTGAGGTTACGCAGGCCGTATTTGTCTTTACGAACATGCTGCGAAAGCTTATAAAGGACGAGCGTCCGGACTACATCGCAGCGGTCTTTGATACGATGGCCCCGACCTTCCGGCACGAATCGTATGCCGCATACAAAGCAAATCGAGAAGATATGCCGGAGGACCTGGCTGCACAGCTCCCCTATATTGAACGCGTCTGTGAGGCTTTCAATCTGCCGATCCTGCGCTCTGACGGCTTCGAGGCCGACGATCTTATCGGCACGCTCGCACACAAAGTTGCCGACAAAGGAATGCAGGCGGTCATAGTCTCAAATGACAAAGACCTATGCCAGCTCGTCCAAGACCCGCACATCATTGCGATGCGTCAAAATTCGACCAACGTTAAACGAAAGGTCCCTGTACCGCCGATCGAGTGGTGTGACGAAGCCTGGGTCGAGAACAAATTCGGCCTGCCACCGTCAAAGATCGTCGACCTCCTCGGCTTAATGGGCGATGCCATTGACAACATCCCGGGAGCTCCGGGGATCGGTGAAAAGGGAGCACTCAAACTGGTCCTTGAATTCGGCTCGGCCGTCGAGGCTATGGAGAATGCCGAGAAGGTCACGCACAAAACATACCGCGAAAGCTTGCAGAACAACCAGGAAATAATCCGCCAATCGCTGGAGCTTGCTACCGTCAAATGCGATGTTCCGGTGGAACTCGACCTGGATTTGTTAAAGTTTCGCGAACCCGACCGGGCGAAAGCATACGAGCTTTTTCGCGAACTCGAATTTAATTCGCTGACCAGAGAATTCGGCGACTCTGCAACGCTCTTCGAGCTTCACAATGACGGAGATCCGGATCGCGTCGAACAAAATTACACGATCGTACGCACGCGCGAGGGTCTCGATCTACTTATTAGAAAGCTCTGGGAAAAAGAAAGCTGGGCCTTTGACGTGGATGATTCGAACGCTGGCGACCGGCATAGTGCATTCGACAAGGTCGCTCCGCTGGGTATCGCAATCGCGTTCGCGCCGGGCGAATCGCACTACATCGATCTCGAAAATTTCGAAGGCGGAAGCGATTATGCCGTCCGGATGCTGCGTGATACCTTTGCAAACCCGTACATGGTGAAGGCCGCTCACGATTACAAGCGGAATCTAGGCGTTCTCCGCACACTGGCGATCGAACCGGTGGGCGTCAACGACGACCCCATGATCGCCGCCTATCTACTGGATTCTGGGCGGTCGAACTTTACGCTTTCCTTCCTTGCCCAAAATCATTTGAATGCATACCCGGCCGTCGACCTGCCGGAGGGCTTTCCCAAAACCGGTTACGAAGCTGCCGAGCGGGCTGATCTTGTCTATCAGCTCGTTCCGCAATTCCGGCCTAAGATCACGGAGAACAACCTAACAAAGGTCTACGATGACATCGAGATCCCACTAGAGGCCATTCTTGCCGATATCGAATCAGCCGGAATGAAGGTCGACGCCCAAGCCCTGAAAACTTTCTCGGAATATATTTCCAAAGAGCTCGCGACATTGCAGGCAAAGATATTCGCTATCTCCGGCCGCGAGTTTAATATCGGCTCGCCAAAACAGGTCGGCGAGATCTTTGCCGAATTAAACATCGCCACAGGTAAAAAGACGGCGACCGGACAGATCTCTACCAGTAAAGACGTATTGGCCGAATTGGCCGTTGACTACGAGATCGCCCAGCACATCAACGACTATCGCGAACTCGATAAACTAAAAGCAACGTACGCCGATGCTTTGCCCAAGATGATCGGCAGCGATGGCCGCATCCACGGTGTTTTGAACCAGACCGTTGCCGCCACCGGACGCCTCAGTTCAACTGAGCCGAACTTGCAGAACATTCCCGTCCGCACCGAACTCGGCCAGCGTATCCGCAAAGCTTTCATTCCGGACAAAGGAAACAAGCTAATCTCGGCCGACTATTCACAACTCGAACTCCGCATCCTCGCTCACATAACGAAGGATCCGGTGATGCTCGAGGCCTATCTGAACAACGAAGACATCCATGCCAAGACCGCCCGTCTCGTCTTTGGGGCGACCGATGAAAAGGATCTGAAGGAAAAGCGTCGGCTGGCGAAGATAGTTAACTTCGGAATAGCTTACGCTGTTGAGGCGTTTGGCCTCTCGCAACGTGTCGGTATCTCAAAACAAGAAGCTCGTAAGGTGATCGACGATTATTTCGAGACCTATAAAGGCATTCGGGCATATATGGACCGCATACCCGAAGAAGCCCGTGAAAAAGGCTATGTCGAATCGCTCTTCGGCCGCCGCCGCTATTTTCCCGGCATCAAAGACCGGAATTTCACGATTCGTTCGCGGGCAGAACGCGAAGCGATCAATATGCCTATCCAGGGCACGGCTTCGGACATCGTAAAGATCGCGATGATAAATGTAGCAAAGGCATTGAAAGACGCCGGGCTAAAGACCGAAATGCTAATGCAGGTCCATGACGAGCTCCTATTCGAAGCTCCCGCAGATGAAGTAAAAGCCGCGACCGAAATAATCAAACGCGAGATGGAATCCGCCGCTGTCCTCGACGTTCCGCTTATCGCCGAGATCGGCGCCGGCGACGACTGGATGAGTGCAAAGTAGGTGAACTTCGGCAACCCGTCCGCTTTCCGTTGCATTTCCCGTGTTTCATAGTATGAGCTCTAGTACTATTTCTAAACGAACAAAAGTAAAACGCCTTCCGGCTCGCGGGGCATATGATCGCGAAACGATTAACGGAATCCTCGACGACGGTATGATCTGCCACGTAGGGTTCGCCGTTGATGGTCAGCCTTACGTGATTCCGACGGGATATGCTCGTATTGATGATCATGTTTACATCCATGGTTCATCGGCGAGCCGGATGTTGCGGAGCCTGGCGGGTGGAGTGGACGTTTGCCTTACCGTGACGCTGCTCGACGGCCTGGTGCTCGCCCGTTCGGCGTTTCATCATTCGATGAACTATCGTTCCGTCGTCGTACTCGGCAAGGCTGAATTGGTCGACGACGTCGATGAAAAGAATATGGCTCTTGAAGCTTTTACGGAACATATCATTCCCGGCCGCTGGCCCGAGATCCGTTGGCCAAATGAGCTTGAGCTAAAGGCTACATCGGTGTTGAAGCTCGCCATCGACGAAGCCTCAGCCAAAATACGAACCGGAGACCCGAAGGACGACGAAGAAGATTATGAGATGGAAGTTTGGGCGGGAGTGTTACCGCTTAGGACGGTCGCGGGAGAACCGATCCCGGATTCGAGAGCGAAACCGGAGAAAACCGTTCCGGACCACGTAAAGTTTTATCAGCCGCCGAGTTGACCGACCGGAATTCGCGAAAAGCCGACCGGTCGTTCGCGATACCAAGGCACCTGAAATCGCAGCAAATTCGCGATCGTCCGCATCGGATTCAAAAACATTCGTGCCAGCACCTTCATCGTCCAACTACGCGTTTCCCATTTTGAGATAACGTATCTGTCAAGGGCTTCCTCTGAGACCAACCATGCCGTCCCGACCGTCGGAGTGATCACCAGGTCAACGTACCCCATACCGCCGTACAATCCGACGTTGCCGATCGACGACTGACTTATCGGGCCCAGTTCCCACTGAGTGCTCCAGGCCGTAGACCATGCAAAGGCGATCAGCCGGTCATGCCAATATTCTTTCGACATACCAAAACGCTGAATCTTGGTGCGCGGCTGATTCTGTAGATATATGAAGCCGGTCAAAGCTCCCTGCATCGGGTGAGCAATATAGTTTGTAAAAAACTTGTTACCGTCATCCCAGCCCTTGAGTGCTTTTACCGAGTCCCAATAATCGCGGAAAAACGGCCCCTTAAGGGCCCGCCGCGTCTTTTCCTGAAACCCTAGTGCATAGCCGTGCTGGATCGCCATCATCATGAACGACTGATAGATCGCGGGCCGCCACTGAAAACCGCGATCGGCAGTGACGTCGACAGTATCGGCTCCAATATCCAGCCGATCCGGCCCAAGGCCCCGACCGATCTTAGTTGCCTGAAAAACAAATTTCGCCTGTAGATCGATCTCCGCGGGAGCTTCGTCATTCAGAAAACTCTCGGGATTTTGCGACGTCTCTCGATGTCTTCGAAATTCTGTGTCAGTAAATTCGAATGTGAATTTCGGTTGGAGGGGTTCGATCGCCTCGATGTCCGCGAAAGGGTCGGCAGCCACACGGCGGTCGGCGTGGCCGGGAAAGATCGGCAGATTGCGGAGCGATCCTTCAATTCGCTTTTCGAGCGGCGTCAGAGTGGCGGAATCGTCTGCCGTGCCGAAATCCGAGCGTGTGTCAAAAGTCGCATCGCTATCGCTACCCTTGATGCCGACCGAGATCGCCGCTTGGGCAGACGACATTATCGAGGCAATTGCGATGAACGCGATAGCTAACAAGCCCCGTGAGAGCGTTCTTGAAAAAGCAAACATTAGAATTCAGTCGGACCGGTCAAGAGGTCCGGGCATAAACACACGCCTAATTCTTAAGACGTGGGATCAATGTAAACGCATTTGCGCGGGGTGAGTTATGCAAATGCAGAAGTGTTGGCTAAAAAGACCCGTTGAAAACAGATTGGTGGAGATGAGGGGGCTCGAACCCCTGACCTCGTCATTGCGAACGACGCGCTCTCCCAGCTGAGCTACATCCCCGAAATATCAATTGATCGCTCCGGCCGGCAATAGCGAGCCCTTTGGATCGGCTACATATGCGTAGCCATCTTCGATCTTTCCGATCATTCCGTGAAAGTGGATCTCTTCTCCGGAAACAACCACGACCGCATCTCCGGGGCTTACCTGTTTATCATCGACCGGGAATTTGATGATCGTCGCATTGCCGTTCTCATGCGCGACTGCCTCGAACTCAAAAGTGTTAACGTCAAAACTAAGTGTTTGTGAAAATGAAACTTCCATTAGATTTCTCCGATATCTCCAACCAAAGGTATAAGTCTAGTCGTCCGAAAGCGTAAAGTCCAAGGCAATTGCGTCGTGATCGGAAAGAGGCGTCCCTGATTCGTCTACCAAATTCCCAATGGTTTTGGTGGCATTCGGGCCTGTCGGTTCGATCCCTTTGCCCGCAAACCAGTCAAGCCTGCCTGAGACGCTTCCGCCGACGCGGTTTGCCGCCCAGAAGATGAACGGGAAGCACCATTCAGGTACCCAGTCGCGAAGGTTCGTATTTTTCTCGATACTTTCGACGTGATAATGCAGCGTTCCGATGCCTAGATCATTGAGCGAGCGGAATTCGTAGCCGCGGCGTTCGATGTCGGCGAACATCGGGCGTTCGAAGTAGCGTTCCGGATGCGGGAGATGATTTTTCGCAACGTTCTTCGGCCCCATCATTACGCGCCGCCAGTATCCCATTATCGCACGCCGCGAGCTCTGCGAATTGAAGGTCGTCGTGTTCCAATCGCCGCCGATCAGGGTCGGCAACGCGGGCAGAGTATCGAGATGATCGAGAATTATCTTCATCTGCATCCGCCGGTGAGCGCGCGAACAATGTGCGTCCAGATGCACGGTCACCGTGCGAAAAGTCCCCGCCGGATGCTCGATGTCAGCGATCAAAGCCCGGAGCCGGCCGAGCCGCTTTTCCTTCCCCCACATCTTGTCTTTGCCATTTGGCAGCGGGATCGCGTGGACATTTCGCATCGGCCATTTCGAAAACGTCGCCAGCCCGTGGATCGAATTCGTGTTTTCGCCGTCGGCCATCGCTTCGACACCGCTTCCCTTCTGCAACGCGATATACACCGGAGCGAACGCGTAATTCATTCCCAGTGCCGCAGCTAATTCGCGGGCCACAAATCGATTCCCGCTTCGGGCCATTCCGTGATCAAGCTCGGTCAGCAGGAGAACGTCTTTGTCCTTCAAACCCTCGCGGTTCTTCAACGCATCAACGATCCCGTCAAAAACATTCCCCCGCTCAATGTTCCACGCAAGAGCCCGAATGTCAGAACCGGGAGCGATGGCGACGGGGTTCTTCTCAACACATCCGAGGGACGCTGCCGTCTCCGTCACGACCGCATTCAACACGCGTTCAGCATCTTCACCGATCTCCGTCCATAGCTCCGACGCTTCCATCTCCGCCGTCGACTCAAACTTAAGAAGTTCAGCAAAATGTCGATTCAGCTCGTGGTCCAGATACTCCGGCGGATGAACTTGTTTGGAAACTCTCGGCGTCATAAAAGTATCGAGGATACCGATTGGCCTGGTAAAAGAAAAGAGCGGCTTAAACCGCTCCGTGTCAAACCTGCCATCGATCTTCGCTAATCGTCATAACGCTCCTTCACCGGAGCGACGGCCAGAAAGTCTTCCGAGATACGGACGGAGTAGGTACCCAGGAGTTCGTCGACGCGGCTTTGCTTTGACGAATGAAAGATCAGGCCGATATGTTTTGGCTTCGCAATGCGAAATGCGATCTCGGTGTCAGAGTAATGCGAGGTATCAGGTTGGTCTTGGTTCGCGAGGGCGAGCGCGACGCCAGCGTATTCTTTCCGAAGCTTTGGCAGGACATACGGCCGCTCGTTCGTTGCGGTTTCTAGCTTCGCCCATTCGCGCCAGAGATTGAAATTGCATGCATGTTCAAGCACGTTTGCGATGTAGGCTCCGCCAACGCGGCACGCGACTTCCAACAGATAAAACTCGCCCGTCGCCTTGCTTTGCAAAAACTCGGCATGCGATACGCCCTGCTCGTAGTGGAACGTCTTCAGAAGGGTTTGGTTCAGCTTTTCGAGCTGCTTTCGTTCCTTCGACCGATAAGAAACGATCGAAGATGTAAACACGCCGCCGTAGTGCGAAACGTTGAATGGAGGCGTGCCATATTGGCTGACGCCGCACGCCGCGACCTTCCCCTTATGCACGACCGAATCAACGTGGAATACGTTGCCCTCGATAAACTCTTCGATCAGAAACTGCGACGGATGGTCACGCCAATTGTGTCGAGCGTCGAGGTCGTTCAGAACTTGCCAGACCTCTTCTTTCGAATTGCATTTGCGAATGCCAAAGGCAGAGACCTCGTGTCTGGGTTTGACTATGACCGGCATCGGAACGCGGTCAAGAAAGTCGTTGATCTCGTCGTGGTTGAATGCGGCGATGTATTCCGGGCAGGCGATCCCCGCACCCGCGGCGATGTTTCGCATCGCGAACTTATCGCGAAAGCGTAGGGCATGAGAGCTTGTCATCCCGCCGAGCTGCAGATGTTCGCGAGCCTTCGCCGCGGTCAAGACGTCGAATTCGTCCAGCCCCACAACGCGATCGATCGTCTCAACGCCCGCGATATTGGTCACCGCCCGGACGTAGTCGTCAGGTGTTGCATCGTCTTCGACCGTCTTAACGTCATTCAGAGCGGTCCACGCCCACTGCTCATCGAGGAGCTTCTTGCGGGTCACGAGCGAAACTCGCCAGCCGGCGGTCTGGCATTCTTCCAAAAACTCGTTTCCCTTTTGCTCGCTGGCGATGCAGACAATATGTTTCGTCATATTAAAAACGACGCTCGGTCGCTACGCCTTCTTCCGCAAGAACGCATCGATGCTCCAGTCGCCCGAGCCTTTCAACAAGAACATTATTGCGATGAACAAAAAGAGAAACGCTTTCTCCTGAATATTGAAAGGGTCCGCGGCATGAACCCCGACCAATGCGACGAGCATCGTCATTGCGATAAAAAAACTAGAGATCCGCGTAAACAAGCCCAGCGCCAGCAAGATAACGCCGGCAAATTCCGAAAGGCCCGCGGCCCACGCAAATAAGGTCGGCATCGGGAAGCCGATCGAGCCCGCGCGTTCGATCAGGCCTTCGCCCGGCGGCATCTTTCCAATACCATGAGCGAACGCCATTGCAACTCCGGTAAATATCCGTAAAAGTGCCGTTCCGGCGTTTGCAGTAAAAGATAAACCTGACTCACCGCCGAAAAGTAGCTTGTTCAGCATCAATAAGTCCCCCGTGAAGATTTTATTTTGTCGTGAAAGAAT
>JBBQTV010000157.1:0-8825 GCA_038212935.1 Pyrinomonadales bacterium
TAACATTTATGCCGTTCCTCGCCGGCGAACGAAGCACCGGGTATAACGAGAATGCTACCGGATCGATCCACGGGCTGACGATGGCACATGATGCGATCGATATTCTTCAGGCCGGAATGGAATCGGTCGCCTTTCGTTTTGTAGAAATCTCCGATCAGCTCAAGTCGATTTTTCCCGACCTAGCGACCGTTGCATCAGGCGGAGCTTTGGCGGCTTCGCCGGTCTGGAAACAGATCATTGCCGACGTTTTGGGTTGCGATATCGGGCGTTCCTCCACTCACGAAGCATCTTTGCACGGCGCCGTTTTGCTTGCACTCGCGAACACTGGCAAAATAGAGCTTTCCGACGAGGCAATTTCTTCAGAAAATAGAACGATCGCGTATCATCCGGAATGCCACGAGCTATACAAGAAAGGCCTCAAAAGGCATTCGGTTGAATACGACAGAATGAAGCAGTTACGTTGATGGCCGCGATGCCCCTAAAGATTCTCGCACTCTTCAGCGCTTTCTTTACGGTCCCATACCTTTGTTTGGGGTCGGTGCAGCGATGTCCGGATGTGGTTTTGACCGCCCCTAGTTTTTCGCCCCCTTGGGAGGAAATTCGAGTCTCTGCAGAATCCTCGAAGTCTCCAGTCAGTGGTAACTGGTTAATAACAAAAGAAAATTTCCGATCCGAGAAGGTTGAGGTTGAACTGATAAAAGACGCCTCTTCCATCGATGTTCGGCCGTGGCAGACTAATGATTCAGGTCGGCTAACCGTTGCCATAATTGTTCCAGCTTCATCGGCATGTAACCAGGAAAGTCTTGCGGCAACTTCGGTAATGCTCGTTGAAAACGCGGGCTCACCGATGATCATTGACGAATTCGGTCTCCTCGGATCTAGAGATCGAAAAGCTCGACTAGATGTAGTAGCCGCAGCAATGCTTGAACGGCCGGACCAGAAGCTTTTTGTCTTCCTCGGCTTTCCAAAATCGGATTCGGGAGCTAAGCGGCTCAAAAGAATGCGGGAATTCCTTGAGCACTTATCAAGCAGCCGGAGCATTGACGCGAAAAGAATAACTTTCCTACTGGAGGAAACCCAACAGTTCCGAGCTAGATTCCAACCGTTTCCGCGAGACTATTGGGAGCCGTACGGCTCAAACTACCTGGTGATAAATGCCGAGAGATTAAGCGAATACGAAAGCCTTTTTAGATAACTCGAATCTCACATCTATATCAATGAAATCCAAGACCAACATCGACACACTTTGCATCAACACCATTCGCACGCTTTCGCTGGATGCTATTCAGAAGGCGAACTCGGGGCATCCTGGCCTGCCGCTTGGGATGGCTCCGGCGGCGTATGTGCTGTGGACCAAGTTTCTCCGCCACAATCCGAAGAATCCTAAATGGTACGGCCGCGATCGTTTCCTGCTTTCGGCGGGACATGGCTCGATGCTGATCTATTCGCTGCTTCACCTTACGGGCTATGACCTGCCGCTTGAGGAGATCAAGAATTTTCGCCAGCTTCACTCCAAAACGCCGGGCCACCCGGAGAATATCTTGACGCCGGGCGTCGAGATAACGACAGGTCCGCTCGGGCAAGGCTTTGCGAACGGTATCGGCATGGCGATAGCACAGGCACACCTTGCCGCTCGCTTTAATAAGCCAGGCCATAAGATCATTGATGGCTTCATTTACGGCGTTGTCTCGGACGGTGACCTAATGGAAGGCGTTAGCTACGAGGCGGCGTCGATGGCGGGGCATTTGAAGCTCGATCGGCTGATCTATCTATACGACGACAACCGGATAACGATCGACGGCTCGACCGATCTTGCGTTTTCTGAGGACGTGACGAAGCGGTTTGAAAGCTGCGGCTGGGAAGTTTCGACCGTTGCCGATGGCAATGACATCAAGGCGATCGAAGCAGCGATTAAGGCGGCTCAAAAGATAAAGGACAAACCGAAGCTGATCCGCGTTCAAACGATAATTGGCTACGGAATGCCAAAACAGGGTACGTCAAAGGCGCACTCTGACGCACCCGGTGCCGACGCTGTTAAAGAGACGAAGCGAAATCTGGATTGGCCAGAGAACAAATCCTTCTTCATTCCAAAGGAAGCTCTGTCGCATTTTCGAAAAGCGGTCAAGGAAGGCGCCCGACAGGAAAAGGATTGGGAAGCGGCATTCAAGAAATATTCAAAGGCGTTTCCGGAACTCGGAAAGCTGCTTGCCGATATTCGCAAGGGCAACTTGCCAGACGGTTGGGAGGCGGCATTGCCGAAATTTGACGGCGTGGAAGCCAAGGCGACGCGTGCCTACAGCGGCGAGGTGATAAACGCGGTAGCCGACACGGTACCGGCATTGATCGGTGGTTCGGCGGACCTTTCGCCTTCGAACAATACGGTCATAAAGGATTCCGCAGACTTTCAGGCCGGGAGCTATCACAACCGCAACATTCATTACGGCGTTCGCGAGCATGCGATGGGTTCGACCATGAACGGCATGGCGCTGTTCGGCAGCGTGATCCCATTTGGCGGAACGTTTCAGACCTTTTCCGATTACATGCGGCCGTCGATCCGGCTGGCGGCACTTTCGCACATTCAGGTTATTTACGTATTTACACATGACTCGATCGGCCTTGGCGAAGACGGCCCGACGCACCAATCGGTCGAGCATCTGGCTGCCCTGCGCGCGATACCAAATCTTGTGGTCATTCGGCCATGCGACGCACACGAAACGCGCGAAGCATGGCGCGCAGCATTGAAGCGGGAGGACGGGCCGACAGCTTTTGCATTGTCGCGGCAAAAGGTCGCTTTGATCGATCGCAAGAAATTTGCCAAAGCTGACGGACTGCATAAGGGAGCATATGTTCTGGCCGAAGCTGAGGACAAGAAGGGCGACAAGACGGAGCCGAAGCTTGTACTGATCGCGACCGGTTCCGAGGTCGGGCTTGCGATGGAAGCACGCGAAAGGCTGAACGCCGCGGGGACGCCGACCCGGGTAGTATCGATGCCGTGTTGGGAATTTTTCGACGAGCAGTCTGCAAAATATAAAGAAAGCGTTCTACCCGCAAAGGTAACGGCCCGTATGGCCATCGAAGCCGGCGTCTCGCAAGGCTGGCACAAATACGTCGGTGACCAGGGCGACACCCTCTGCGTGGACAAATTCGGGACATCTGCCCCTGCAGAAGATGTATTTAAGGACTACGGGTTTACGGTTGACAATGTTGTGAAAGTGGCCAGAAAGCTCGCGTGATCTTCACAAAATGCTCAGATCTCGGCCGGTGCACTTTTTTCGAGGAAGTGCCATCGGCTTTTTTTTCATGGTATAACTTTTTAATATCTTCCCAAGAAAACACCGCACATAAATCAAAAAATTGAATTCGGAACGACGGACTTTAACTATGCAAAGATTCGCCCTCAGACTTTATTTCGTTGTCATCGTTTTCTGTTCATGCTTCGCTACCCCCGCTGCTGCCCAAACGCCGGCAGAGTTTGAAAATGCGGATAAATTTTTTGACCAGGCGTTAAACGATTACGACGCGAAGCGATACGACGCGGCGATAAAGAACTATTCCGAATATATAAAGATTCGGCCCAAAGTCGGCGCCGGATGGTTCAACCGGGGCCTTGCGTATTATCACAAGGCGCAGAGCAATCCGGACGAGGCTACCTATAGGCTGGCTGCGGCCGATCTATCAGAGGCGATAAAGCTCGACCCAAAAACGCCCGATTACTGGTTCGTTCGCGGGGGAATTTATTCTCAATTAATGGCGGTGGATTTTGAGCGTTCGCGGGATCAGGCGATCGCAGATTTCACCTCTGCGATCAGGCTCGACCCGCGATTTGCTGCAGCCTATCGCGAACGCGGCGTCGTTTATGAGCGAATCAACAGGAACGACGACGCCTTCGCTGACCTAAACACCTCGATCAAGTTCGACCCTTCCAATCCGCTTGCGTTTTACACTCGCGCGAAGATCCACGGCTTCCGCAAAAATTACGCGGCGGCCCGGGCGGACGCCCAAGCGGCCCTCAAGCTGGCGCCGGACTACGAATACGCAAAGATCTATTTAAATTACATAAACAACGAAGAGCTGAAGGCGGCCCAAACTAAGACCGCTACGCCGACCCCAAAACAGATAGATCTTCCGACACTGCCCAAGTATGCCGCGTCAACAGGCTCGGGGACATCAACGGCGGTAACGGCTTTGACTTCGATCAAGGATGCAGGTGACGGCTATAGTAAAACAAAGGCTGCGTATGACGCCGGCAACCATCGCGAAACGGTCCGGCTTGCAACCGAAACACTGAAGCTGATACCAATGGCCGGGCTGACAACGCAAAATGACACTGACTACATCATCTATACGGAAGTGTTGACAATGCGAGCTCGGGCCTACCTTGCGGTAAAGGACGTAGATGCTTCCGACGACGATTACGACAAACTGACCCAGACATCCATGCACACCACGCTCAAGCACATGCAGGCAGGGTTGCGAGAGTTGCAGGAAGATAGGTCCGGTTCGGGTGCCGGGCTGATAATGGCGTCGGTCGAGTCGTCAAAGGCGACCATCTATTGTCAAACCGCGGTGGGGACCGCTTTGGAATGGGTGGAGGCGGTGAAAAAGACGCGACCGAACCAGACTGGCCCGGGACTCATGGCCGGCATTAGCCTGATGGCAATGAGAGAGATGTGTGTCAAGGCTCACATAATGCATTCCACTCATACGGCCGCTTCCGGAGCACTGACACCGAAAGATAGGACGAAGGCCTATCAGGAAGCCGTTGGAATTCTGGACAAAGCCATTCAAATGATGCCGCGGTATGCTGAGACATATGAGGCTCGCGCAAAAATCTATCGTCGCATGGGTCGGGCGGATCTTGCCGCGGCCGATGAGAAGTTTGCACTGGATCTTAAACAGCCCACAAATCCACAATAAATACCGTTTAGAACAATTGCCGCACGCCTGTCCGCAGCCGGTGAATCAAATTATCGTTCGGCGGGGTGGCGTTCGAATAAATGATGTTCGTGTTAAGAACGAACACTGAGGCCGAGCGGGATGCCGGGTCGATATCGATATAGCTGATGAAGCCGTTCTGGTCGCCGCCGTGGCCAGTGAGTTTGCGACCGTCTTTAGAATCGATGAAGAAGATCAGTCCGATGTCCGTCGTGAAACCGGGATCGCCGTTGGCGTCGGTCTCGGTTTTCAACTGCGGCTGCCACATTTCTTCAAGAGTAGAACGTTTGATGACCGAGTCGAAACGGGTTTGCTCAGCATTTTCCTTACTCTCATTCTGGCCGCCGGCTGACGTACCGGTCAAAAAATTCAGATACTTGATCATGTCGGAGACCGGAGAATTCAGCCCGCTGTTCGAGACAGTGATTCCGGTATCGGCGTCGAAACGGCCTTCGGTGCGGTTGCCGTCGCGGATGTAGTAACTGTGCGAGCGGTGTTTGAGCAGATGCGGCGGCGTGGTGTCGAAATAGTTGTTGAGCATCCCGAGCGGACGAAAGATATTCTTGTCGATGTAGGTTTCGTACGACTCGCCGCTGATCTCTTCTATAACGCGGCCGAGGTAAATGATGCCGGGGTTTGAATAGCTGAATTTCTCGCCGGGCCTGAATTCCACCTCAGTAAACGGAAACATCGCGACTAGCTGTGACCATTCCGTCGGTTCGAATGGTTCCCAGGGTTTATTGTTTCGCCACGGCCACGTTCCATTCCGAAAACCTCCCGAATGCGTCAGCAGATGACGGATCGTGATGTCGTCCATCGAGCCTTGTGAATTGTGGATCTTCCGCAGCTCCGGGACGTACTTCGTAACCGGATCGTCGAGCTTTAGAAGGCCACGGTCGCGGAGCTGCATGATCGCGATACCCGTGAACGGCTTTGTGTTTGAAGCCCAGTGGTAGATGGTGTCGGCGTCGATCTCTTGATCTTTCTCGATGTTGGCGAGGCCGTAATGTTCCTCTGCAATTGTCTTGCCGTCACGAATGAAGAAAAAGCTTCCGCCAACAATGCCTGCCTGCTTCAGCTCAGTCCGAAATGTAGATCGAAAGTGATCGACTGTTGTTGTTTGAGCTTGGACCAATGTCATAAGTGAAAGAATAACGGCGATGAGCTTGATGAAATGCATTTGGTGTCCTAACGAAAGAACCTTATTTGTGCTTGATGTCGACGGCGAGCCTTGTTGGGCCTTTTAGTTCGACTACACGAAAGTGATTTGGCGAACCGACGCCGGCGACCCATTCTACCTGTGCTTCGAAATCGCATGTCGACTTCAGTTCGAGCAAATTAGGCATTTTCGGTGCAAGTTCCCGAAAGGCTAGCGTCGGCTTGCCTTCTTCGGTATGAGCGACCGCGGGCTCGAACCGGACCTGGAGCCAACCATCGCCGGGCAACGGGACAACGTTGCCGGAGCCGCACGCACGAACGGGTTTATCGATGTATTCGAGGTGATACCCCGGCATTTCGTCTCCGCGAAATTCAAATACTATGCGGTCAAAGCCATCGTGGCGGCCGGTGCGGACGTCGGTCAGGACAGCAGCCGCGTTGATCTCATTCTTTTTGTCTATAATGCCGGATGTTCCCTCGAAATCGGCGACGAGCTCCGTCGCTTCGTCGGGTGGCGGCGGCTTTGGCGTCGGCGTCGCGGTTGTAACGGCGCTTTCGGCGGGCGTCGAAAGGCTCGGCTGTCCATTACCGGTATTATCGTTTCGGCTGCTTTCTGGCGTTCCGCCACAGGCAAACGAAACTGCGAGAAGCGATAGAAGTAAGATAGTTCGCATAGTGGCTACAATCCTAATTCTATTCCGCCAATTGCCGCAAGTGTTTATCGGTCGGCTTCCTGATATAATTTCATCGAAATGAGTGTTTACGAAGGATTGTCAGAGTCACAACAGTTTGCCTGCCGCGTAATCGCGGACCACGCGCGTTCGACCGCGTTCGCCATCGCCGACGGCATTCTGCCCGGCAACGAAGGCCGCAATTACGTCCTGCGAAAGATAATGCGCCGCGCGATCTACCATGGCCGCGAGCACCTAGGACTCAAAGACGCATTCTTTTTCAAGGTCTGTGACGACGTCGTTGAGCGAATGCACGGAGCTTTCCCGGAACTCGCCGTTCAACGTGAATTTATCGGCAAAATGGTCCGGCTTGAGGAGGAACGGTTTGGGAATACGATGACCGTTGGTCTAGGCAAATTATCGGACCTCGACATTTCGCCGGAAACTGATCTGTCCGAGCAGGCGTTTCTTCAAATAGCAAGGCTTTATGACACCTACGGCACGCCGCGTGACCTGATCCGGGTCTTTATCGAAGAAAAAGGTCTCGTGATCGACGAGGACGAATATAACCAGCGCTTTGACGCGGTGTTGCAAGAGCTGCAAAAGCAATCCGGCATCGGCCAAACGCAGCGGAAGTCGGAGGTTAATCCGATGTACGCACAAATCGCTGAGGCGGTCGGCGTCAATAATTTTCATGGCTATGATGCCACTCGGTTTGACGAGACTCAGGTCGCTGCTTTGGTCAAAGGCGAGGAGCGCGTTGATGAGCTGAACGAGGGTGACGAAGGGCTGATAATTCTCGGCGATACGCCGTTCTACGCTGAATCCGGCGGCCAGGTCGGCGACACCGGCGTGCTATACAATTCTGACGTTCAGATCAAAGTGCACGACACATTTGCCCCCGTTCCGGGTGTGATACTTCACAAATCTAAGCTCGAAAGCGGGACGCTGAAGGTTGGCGACAGGGTGACCGCGGTCGTTGATGAACTGAAGCGAGACGCGACGCGACGAAATCATACGGCGACGCATCTTCTGCATGCGGCATTGAAAGAAGTTCTGGGGACACATGTTAAGCAGGCAGGTTCGGTGGTTGCGCCCAATTATCTGCGATTCGACTTCACACATTATCAGCCGATGACGCAAGCAGAGATCCAAGAAGTTGAGGACCTCGTTAATCGCTATGTCTTGCAGAATCATCAGGTTTCGACGAATCTGATGGCGATCGAAGAAGCGATGCGGAGCGGAGCGGTCGCAATGTTCGGCGAGAAATACGGTGCTGACGTACGCGTGCTTAGCGTAGGTAACGGCAAGTTTTCGATGGAGCTCTGCGGTGGAACCCACGTCAAAGCGACCGGCGATATCGGCAGCTTTAAAATTACATCGGACGAGGCTATCGCTTCCGGCGTTCGTCGCATCCGAGCAATTACCGGACTCGATGCGTTTGCCCGATTCCGCGATGATGAAATTCTGATCGATCGTTCGCTGGATGCGTTGAAAACTCAGCGCGACAATCTGCCCAATGCGATAGAGCGGTTGCAGGAAGAAGTAAAGCGGACCCGGAAAGAGATCGAGGAGCTAAAGCTTAAGATCGCGACCGGAGCGATCGGCAACGGAACATCGGCGGGAGACGGCGACGAGGCACGCGACATCGGCGGCATCAAGGTGCTGGGAAAAGTTGTTGACGGCCTTGATGCAAACGGCCAGCGTCAGCTTTCGGACACTTTGCTTGCGAGACTGAAGTCAGGCGTCGTCGTCCTTGGGCGAAAGGACGAAGGCAAGGCAAGCATCATCGTTCGTGTTTCAGCCGATCTGACGGACAAGGTCAAGGCCGGAAATGTGGTCAAAGAGATCGTCCCCATACTCGGCGGCCGCGGCGGCGGAAGGCCCGATATGGCCGAAGGCGGCGGCCCCGAAACTGGCAATCTCGATGAAGCGATCGAAGCTGCATATAAAGTAATTGAAACTTTTGTTTCCAGTTAGCGGTTTAAACACATAGGTCTTTGAGCACCGTGCCTCACACGTTTTGTCATAAAACAGTTGAGCACGGTGTTTTCATTTTAC